>VBHO01000141.1:9142-36623 GCA_005882045.1 Chloroflexota bacterium
GTCCGGCACCGCCCGCGAACAGCTCGGCCGCCTGCAGCCCCGCCGGTCGGGGATCCCCGTTGGGCGCGTAGAGGCCGAAGTGCTCGATCTTCACGCCCGGCCGTTGCGTCCAGTAGTCGTCGAGCGTCCACCACACCGCGGCTCCGACGAAGCCGGACGGATTGGTGTCGAGCTCCGATGCCGCCACCTGGTAGGTGTCGGCGAGGATCCGGCGCTGCTCCTCCTGGTCGGCGAGAGTGTCGGACCAGCGGCCGTACTCCAGGATGATGACTGGCTTTCGTGGGAAGGTGGCGTGCGCGATCCGCAGTGCGCGACTCGTCCCCGGCCCGGCATCCGGTCCGTAGAACACGCCGTAATAGGTGGTCAGACCGGCGACGTCGAGGGGCCGGCTCGTCTGGTCGTCGGGCTGACTGCCGTAGGCCGCCTGCCCGGTCAGACGGGTTCCGTCCAGGGCGCGATCGAGGTTGTGCAGGGTGGCGAGCGCCTGCTCGCGCTCGATCCCGCCGGTCGATTCGTTGGCGAGGCCGTGGAAGAGCACCGATGGGTGGTTCATGTCACGCAGGTCCATTTCGCTCAACATCTCCTGCGGAATGCCCCGGTCCATCGCGATCGTGAAGGTGGCAGGCGTGTAGTGGTAGAGGGGGATCTCTTCCCAGATCGCGTAGCCCAGCCGGTCGGCCAGCATGAGCAGCAGTGGGTTGGCCGGATGATGGTCGGCGCGGATGAGCTGGACGTTGATGGCGTTCGCTTTCTCGAGCAGGATCATGATGTCGTCCGGCGTGACGACCGGACCGCCGCGTGGCCGGCCGTTCACGGCAGGATAGACGCGCTCATCATGCAGCGCGACTCCCGAGTAGGCGACCGGGTTGCCGTTGAGCAGCAGGCGCGGCGACTGGGCGTCGACGCCGATGTGACGCAGGCCGAAGGTTTCGTACAGCTGATCCGACCGTCGCTCCTGCCAGAACACCTGGACCTGGAGAACGTACAGCGCCGGTGACTGCGGCGACCAGAGCGCGGCATTGGTGAGCGAGAAGCTGGCGTGCACCTGGTTGGTCCCATCGCGGGCGAGCTCGCCGGCATCGATCCGCTGCGACGCGATCGGCACCGCACCCTCCGGGATCAGGCTCGTCGGATCAGGGTTGGTCAGGTTGGTCAGGTCCACCGTCGCGGGCAGGATGTCGAGGCCGACCTCGACCGGAGTGGGATCTCCCCCACGCTGGTGCAGCGTGACGGCAATGTCGGCACCGTCGAGATGGGGAACGACGTCGGCGCGGGCGGCATAGACGGGCGCGGTCGCCTCGATCCAGACCGGCTGGGTGAGCCCACCATAGTTCCACCAGTCGGTGAGGCCCCAGGGCACGATGTCCTGGCGCGTGCCCCACGGTGGGTTGTCGACGCGGACCGCGATCGTGTTGACCTCGTTGGGCACCACCGCGTCCGTCGCATCAAAGGCGAACGGGGTCGAGCCGCCCTCGTGGTAGCCGAGCCAGCGGCCGTTCAACCAGACGTCTGCGATGTAATTGGCGGCGCCGAATTTCAGCGTGACGGTCTGGTTCTGCCATTCGGCGGGCACATCGAAGTCCTTCCGATACCAGGCCCCGTCAGCTGACGAGGCGGGCGGTGGATCGAAGGATCCCGGCACGGCGAGGGTGGACCACCGCGTGTCGTCGAAAGCGGTCGATTCACGCCCGGCAGCATCGGCCACGATCTCCTTCAGTGACTCTGACCGCACCGCGAGCGACAGATCGTGGTTCATCTCCGTCGATTGAACCCGCCAGAGGCCATCGAGGTCGAGGCGTCGCCGCGGTTGATAAGAGAATGTCGGAACCGGGATGCCGTTCTGAAAGGCGATCCGGTTGCCACCAACCGTCTTCAGACTCAGGGTGGGGGCCAGTTCGGAGGCGGCCTCCGGGCTGGCGCAAGCTGAGAGCAGAAGCCCGAGGACGACGTTAGCCAGGATGAGGCCGGCGAACCGGCGGGCACCGCGCAACGAGGTGCATTATCGGTCAGTTCGCGTACGGAGGCTGCTGGGCTCGAGGTGGTGCTGTGCGAGGAGCTGCCGGACCGCCTCGCCGCCCTCGAGTTTCAGGGCGGCAACCGCCACCTTGGCGCAGTCGGCCGCACTCAGCTGCCGGATGGTGGCTTTGATCCGCGCAACCATCGGCGGGTGCACGCTCAATTCATTCACACCAAGGCCGACCAGCAGTGGCACCGCCCACAGGTCGGAAGCCATCTCGCCGCAGACGCCGACCCAGCGCCGGTGCTGACGGGCGGCCCTCACGACCTGGTCGATCATGCGGAGCAGCGCGGGGTGCAGGCTATCGGCAAGCGGCCCCAACTCCGGGTTGGTGCGGTCGGCGGCGAACAGGTACTGGGTGAGGTCGTTGGTGCCGAGACTGAAGAAGTCGACCTCGCGGGCGAGCACATCGGCGCCGATCGCGGCGGCCGGCACCTCGATCATGATGCCCACCTGCAGGCGCGGCCCATTGACAGCGGCCGCATTGACATCCTTCACCGCCTCGGCCAGGATCGCCTTCGCCTGGCGCACCTCGTCGACTGTTGAGACCATGGGGAACATCAGCCGCAGTGGATGCTTCGCGGCGACCCGAAGCGCCGCCCGCAACTGGTCGGCCAGCAGATCAGGCCGGCGGAGGAGTTGGAGGCGAAGGCCACGCACGCCAAGCGCGGGGTTCGCCTCAGAGGGCTGCGGCAGGGCGGGAAGCGGTTTGTCCGCTCCGACGTCGAGGGTCCGCAGGATGACCGGCCGGGTCCCCATCGCCGCCGTGACGGCTTCGAGCATCGCGACCTGCTCATCCTCGGTGGGCAACTGGTCCGAGCCAAGAAAGAGGAACTCGCTGCGGAGGAGACCGATGCCATCGGCGCCGGCGGCCGCGGCGCGCTGCGCGTCCTCGAGGTTGGCCGCGTTGCTGCCGACCTCGACCCGACGGCCGTCCCGGGTGAGGGCGGGTTCCGCATCGACCGCCAAAGTGGCCGGGCCAGCGAGATCTCGAACCGCATCCGCCGGTGGATCGACCAGCAGCGTACCCTCGTCGCCGTCGAGCAGCAGGGCCTGGCCATCGGCGACGGCGTCGACCAGGCCGGGGATCCCAACCACCGCCGGCAGGCCGAGCGCGCGAGCGAGGATCGCCGTGTGCGCGGTCGCCGTTCCCTGCTCGGTGGCGAAGCCGACCACCAGCGCGCGGTCGAGCCCGGCCGTTTGCGAGGGGGCAAGGTCGCGCGCCACCACGATCGAGGGCTGGGACGGCATCGCCGGCGCGTCGCTCAACCCGAGCAGGGCACGACGCACCTGGCCAACCACGTCGTCGACGTCAGCCGCGCGCGCCTGAAACACCGGGTCCGGTGACGCCCGCAACATGGCGGCAAAGGGCGCCATCGTCTCGGCGACTGCGACATCCGCGGCGGTCCCCTGGATGACCAGCTCGCGGGCGCCCTCGAGCAGAGCCGGATCCTCGAGCATCAGGGCCTGGGCCTCGAGGATGCCCGCTTCGGCCGACGCGCCGACGCCGTGAAGTCGCGCCGTGGTCACCGCGAGGCGCGCCTTGACGTGCTCGACGGCGCGCTCGAGCTCGTCAGCACCCGCCTCGCCCGTCGGTCCTGGCATTGTGCTCTCGAGCGGTGTCTCCTTCCATCGCCAGGCGGGCGCAAATGCCTGCCCCGGAGCCGCGGCAATGCCCTTGAGCTGGGTCCGCCCGGAGCTATTCGCCGAAGTCACGATCGACGAGGTCGGTGAGCGCCGCCACCGCGGCATCCGCCTGCGGGCCATCGGCGCGAACCGTGATCGTCGTTCCCTGGCTGACGCCCAGCGTCAGGACATTGAGGATGCTCTTGGCGTCGCGAACGAGGCCGTCCTTCACAACTTCGACGCGCGTGTCTTTGAAGCGAGCGGCCGTCTGCACGAAGAGCGCGGCCGGGCGCGCATGGAGTCCGACCTTGTTCATGATGGTCAAGCGGCGTTCGGTTATGACGGTATCGCCTCCCTCTCAGGCGTAGTCTGCAGCCAAGACCGCGTTCGGTCAAGGACTCACGGGGTTCACGGATCCGAACGCGGCGGCCGCCCGATAAAATCGAAGCCTTACAAGGAGGTGGCGATGGCCATTCGGACGACCGTCACGCCGGCCCGCCCGCGCGCTGTCGATGGATCGTTGAGCCGCCTTCTCGAGGCCTTCGGCCGCGTGCCGGTCGCAGCCGTCATCCGCCGCGGTGAGGAATTGCCACGGGCACTCGCCTCGCAGGTTCCTGTGGTGTTCTTCCTGCGAGCGCCGGCATTCCACCTCGGTCCCCTCGTGTGGGCGGTGCAGGCGCGCGGCAAGCTGGCCTTCGTCCACATCGACTTGATCGCCGGCCTGGGCAAGGATCGAGCGGGCATCGCCTTCCTGGCCAGGGAAATCGGCGTCAACGGGATCATCACGTCCCACAGCGGCCTGGTGGCGGCGGCCCGGGCGGAAAAAGTGATCGCGGTGCAGCGGCTGCTGCTCTACGACGACCTGGCCCTGCCGTCGGCGTTGTCGGCCTTGGACCACGCACGTCCCGACATCGTGGAAGTCCTTCCTGGCGTGATCTTTCCGCTCGTCGTCAACGAGATCAGGTCCCGGCTCCCGCTGCCCATCATCGTGGGCGGCTTCGTGACCGAGCCCGCGCATCGCGATGCGGCATTGCAGCGGGGCGCGCTGGCGATCAGCACCAGTACGACGGAGCTCTGGCCATGAGGACGCCCGGCGTTCTCGGAGTCATGCTCCCGGCCGTCCGCGACGGCGCGTCGTTGAACCAGGCGCTCGACCTGGGCTATCGCCAGGTCTTGCTCGAGCGCGGCAGCCTGCTCGCCCTGGTCGGACCGCTCGCCGGGGCCGCCCGCCGGGGGATCGCGATCTTCGTGAACCTCGATGCCGTGGAAGGGCTCGCGCCCGACAGCGCCGCGCTCGCGTTCCTGGCCACCGACCTGGGGTTTTCGGGGGTGCTGTCGGTCAAGCCGCACTTGCTCAAAGATGCGAGCCGGTTTCGCTTGCGCACCATCCAGCGCATCCACGCGCTCGACTCGACGGGGCTCGAAACCGGTCTTCATTCCCTGGTGTCCCCGTCACCCTACGCGATCGCGATTGCACCGGGGGTGGCGATCCCCGAGGTGATGCCGATCATCCGTTCGATCACCGACACGCCCGTCTGGGGCACGGGATTCATCAGTTCCGCGGAACAGGCCGGGGCGGTCCTCCACGCCGGCGCCGCCCTTGTCTCGAGCGCTCGCCTCGAAGTCTGGCGCGAGTTCAGCCGCACGCCCGTTTCTTGAACGTCGGTTCGCCCCGATGGGCGATTGACACGAGCGGACACGTGTGCTATGAACACGGTGCAGGCGACTGGCGGGACACTGAAGGGAAAAGTCCTGACCTATGCGCTCCAAATGGAGCGTGCAGGTTAGGGCTTTTTGTTATTGCTTGCCAAAGGAGGTGCCAAGGGGACATAGACCGTCATCAGGCGTCATCACGCGACCTTTAGTCAAAGAGGAGGAGGCAAAACAATGGCGGTAGCCGAAGAAAGTTGGACTAAAAAGTACCTGGGCGAAGTGCTGGGGGTTTTCGTCCTAGTTTTTCTGGGCGACAGCTTCGTCGCCTATGCCGTATCCGGTGGCAAGAACGGCTTCCTGGCCGGGCTGCTCGGGGCGGGATTCTTCTGGGGATTCGCGGTCACGCTCGCCATCTACGCGTGCGGGGCTGTGTCCGGGGCGCACCTGAACCCCGCTGTGACGCTGGCCCTCGCGTGGCGTCGTGGTTTCCCGTGGTCGAAGGTTCCCGGCTACATCGTGGCCCAGGTCGTCGGCGCGTTCCTGGCCGCGGCCGGCGTCTCTTTCGTCTGGAATGGGCTCATCTACAACTATGAGCACACGGCGAAGCCCGTGATCGATCGCGGCGGCTCGAACGGGATCGAGAGTGGGCTCATCTACTCCGCGAACTGGCCCCATCCGTTGCTGATCGGCCATAATGCCGCCGCGCTACAGCAGGATCCGTGGTGGGTCGGCGCGGGAACCGAGATCATCATTACGGCGATCCTGGTGATCACCGTCCTCGGGATCATCGAAGACCGGATGCCCTCGGCCGCGAACGTGGCGCCGCTGGCAATCGGCATCGTGGTAGCGGCCCTGGTCGGGCTCTTTGCACCGATCGAGATGGCGTCCTTGAATCCGGCTCGTGACTTCGGGCCGCGGCTCTGGATGCTGTTGATTGGCTACGGCTCGAACGCAATCCCCGGGCCGAACTTCAACATCTGGATCACGACCCTGATGCCATTGGTCGGCGGCCCATTGGGCGCTTGGATCTACGACTTCGTGGTGCACCAGCACCTACCGGTTCCCGTCGGTCCGGACGTTGCGGAGAAGGTAACGGAATCGGCGCGGGCGCGGGCGTAGGAGGATCGTGTCTCGACGGCTCAGTCGACAACTCGGCAAGGCCCCGGGCGGGCGAGGGATCGAACCCTCGCCCCGCCCTCGGGCGGCCCGCACACCTCTCCAGCGGCTGAATCGCATTTTGTTGTTCGGCGGGGGCGGCCTGGCGGTCGGCGCCGTGCTGCTGGCACTACTGAGGTCGCCGTTCGACCCGATGGCGCTGGGGATCAACCTGGCGGCGATTGGTCTCGGACTACTGATGGGGAAGGGAATCGGACGGTTCATGTTCCGGCGCGTCTTGCCGACGGCAAACAAGTAGCAACAAGGAAGAGGAGGCAGCGATGGCAGAAGCGGCAGTAACAACCCGGCTCAAGAAGTTGATCAACACGCCGGAAACCGAGGTCAAGGACGCCATGGCCGGGATGGCCGCGGCGCACTCCGACCTGATCCGGGTGGAGTACGACCCGAACGTGATCATCCGCAAAGACGCGCCCAAGAAAGGCAAGGTCGGCCTGGTCTCGGGCGGCGGCAGTGGTCACGAGCCGTTGCACGGCGGGTTCGTCGGGGTCGGTATGCTCGACGCGGCCTGTCCGGGGGCGGTTTTCACCTCGCCGACTCCCGACCAGATGGCGCGGGCGACGGCGGCGGTCGACGGTGGCGCCGGTGTGCTTCACATCGTCAAGAACTACACGGGCGACATCCTGAACTTCGAAATGGCGGCGGAGCTGGCCCGAGGGGAGGGCGCCAAAGTCAACGCGGTCATCACCAATGACGACGTCGCCGTCCAGGACAGCCTCTACACGGCGGGCCGTCGCGGTGTGGGTGTCACGGTGCTGGTGGAGAAGATCGCCGGGGGCGCGGCGGAAGCCGGCGCCAACCTCGATGCGGTGACCGAGCTGGCGAAGAAGGTCAATGCCAACGGCCGGAGCATGGGGATGGCGCTCACGTCGGCCATTGTCCCGGCGGCCGGCAAACCGACCTTCGAGATCTCAGACGACGAAATGGAGCTGGGCATCGGCATCCATGGCGAGCCCGGAAGGGAACGGACCAAGCTGAAGTCCGCGGACGAGATCGCGGAGATCCTGACCATGGCCGTCGTCAACGACATCCCCTTCAAGGCCGGCGATGAGGTCCTCGCCTTCGTCAATGGCATGGGTGGCACGCCGCTGATCGAGCTGTACGTCGTCTACAACGCGGTTCACCGGTATCTGACCGGGCGAGGCATCAAGGTCACACGCTCGCTGGTCGGCCCCTACATCACCTCGCTCGAGATGGCGGGTTGCTCGGTGACGATCTTGAAGCTCGACGCGGAGACCACCAAGTTCTGGGATGCGCCCGTGCACACGCCGGCGCTTCGCTGGAGGGTCTAAAGCAACACATGGCGGCGACCAGCGCGCAGATCTACAACTGGCTGGAACGCTATGCCGGCATCGTAGCCGAGCAGAAGCAGTATCTGACCGGGCTGGACGCCGCTATCGGCGACGGTGATCACGGCATCAACATGGACCGGGGATTCCAGACTGTGCTGGTCAAGCTCGCCCCGGTCAGCGACAAGGACGCCGGCACCCTCCTCAAAACGACCGGCATGGCGCTGGTCGGCTCGGTGGGGGGCGCCGGCGGACCGCTCTACGGCACCTTCTTTTTGCGGGCCGGCGCGGCGCTCGATGGAAAATCCGAGATCTCCGACCGGGATCTCGTGGGAGCGCTCGAGGCGGGGCTGAAGGGTGTGGTGGAGCGGGGCAAAGCAAACCCCAACGACAAAACGATGGTCGACGCCCTGACCCCCGCCGTGGCGCGGGCAAAGGAATCGCTTGATGGCGGAGCCTCGCTGGAGGAGGCCCTCGCCGCGGCGGCAGACGCGGCCGAGGAAGGGATGAAGGCGACGATTCCACTCAAGGCGCTGAAGGGACGCGCCAGCTATCTCGGCGATCGCAGCATCGGCCACCAGGACCCGGGCGCGACCTCGTCCTACCTGCTGTTGCGCGCGCTGAGCGATAGCCTGGCGGCGCTACCCCAGCAAGCAAAATCGACCACGTAAGGAGGATGGGAATGGCGGACAAGAAGTACGCGGCGGCTGTGGACCAGGGAACCACCGGTACGCGTTTCATGGTGTTCAGCCACGATGGCAAGGTCGTATCGACCGATTACCTCGAGCACGAGCAGATCTACCCCAAGCCGGGATGGGTCGAGCACAACCCGATGGAAATCTGGGAGAAGACGCAGCGCGTGATCAAGGGCTCGATGCAAAAGGGCGGTATCAAAGCCGACGAGATCTCGGGCATCGGCGTCACCAACCAGCGCGAGACCACGGTGGTCTGGGAGAAGAAAACCGGAAAGCCGGTCCACAACGCCATCGTCTGGCAGGACACCCGCACCATCGACATCTGTCAGAAGCTGATCAACGACGGCGTCGAGCCACTGGTCAAGAGTAAGACCGGTCTTGTCGTCGCCACCTATTTCTCGGGGCCGAAAATCCAGTGGATCCTCGACAACGTCTCGGGCGCGCGGGCGGCGGCCGAGCGTGGGGACCTGCTGTTCGGCAACATCGATACCTGGGTCATCTGGTGGCTGACGGGCGGGCCCGACGGCGGGGCGCACGTCACCGACTACAGCAATGCCTCCCGGACCATGTTGATGGACCTCAAGACACTCGACTGGGATGCCGAACTGCTCAGCAAGATCAAGGTGCCGCGGGCCATGCTGCCGCAGATCCGGCCGTCGAGCGATAAGAAGTTCTATGGCCAGACGAAGGCCAACGGGGCGGTGGGCGGCGTCGTACCGGTGTGCGCGGACCTCGGCGACCAGCAGGCAGCCCTCTTCGGGCAGACCTGTTACTCACCGGGTGAGGCGAAGAACACCTACGGCACCGGGAACTTCATGCTGCTCAATACCGGGACATCGCCTGTCCCGTCGAAGAGCGGGCTGTTGACCACGGCTGCCTACGGCCTCGAGCAAGGCAAGTCGATTTATGCGCTGGAAGGCTCGATCGCGATCACCGGTGCGGCCATCCAGTGGCTGCGTGACAACCTCGGGCTCATCAAGGACGCGTCGGAAACCGAGGCGATCGCGAAGTCGGTCGACGATGCGGGTGGCATCTACTTCGTGCCGGCGTTCTCCGGCTTGTTCGCGCCGCACTGGGACATGTACGCCCGCGGTGCGATCGTCGGGCTGACCCGCTACGTCAGTCGGGCCCACATTGTGCGGGCGACCCTCGAGGCGATCTGCTACCAGACCAAAGAAGTTGCGGACGCGATGGAGGCGGACTCGGGCGTCAAGCTGACCACCCTCAAGGTGGATGGCGGGGCGGTCAAGAACGACTTCCTGATGCAGCTGCAGGCGGACATCCTCGGCGTCAAGGTCATCCGTCCCCAGGTTCAGGAGACGACGTCGCTGGGTGCCGCGTATGGCGCCGGCCTGGCGACCGGCTTCTGGAGCACGCTGGACGAGCTGCGTAAGAACTGGCAGGTCGACAAGGTCTTCGACCCAAAGTCCACCGAGGAGCAGCGCAGGGCGGGGCTTGCCGGCTGGAAGAAGGCGGTCGAACGGACGCTTGGTTGGGTCGAGAAAGAACCGGCGAAAGAAGCGGTAGGGGCTGGCGCGAAGGCGTAGAAGAGCGCGCTAGGATGAGGGGAAAGGGCCGCGCGATCCTTTCCCCTTTCTCTTAATGCCTGACACCAGCACGGGCGTTGTCGTCATCGGGGGTGGGTCGACGGGCGCCGGGGTGCTCCGCGACCTGACCCTGCGCGGCATCGATGCCATCCTGGTCGAGAAAGGCGACCTGGCATCCGGGACCACAGGGCGCTCCCACGGTCTGCTCCATTCCGGCGGACGTTACTGCGTCAACGACCTGGCCGCCGCCATCGAGTGCGTCGAGGAAGGGCGCATCCTCCGCCGCATCGCGCGCACCACCGTCGAGGATACCGGCGGCTATTTCGTGTCAGTCTCGGAGGAGGACGAGGCGTGGGAGCCGCGCTTCGTCGAGGGATGTCAGAAGGCAGGGATCACGTGCGAACGAATCCCGGTTGAGGAGGCGAGGCGCCGTGAGCCGGCGCTCTCGACCCATGTGCGGACGGTCTTCTGGGTCCCCGAAGACGGCCACCTCGACCCGTTCTACCTCGTGGTCGGCAACGTCGAGTCTGCGCGACGTCGCGGGGCGCAGATCCGAACCTACACCGAGGTCATCGGCTTTACCCGGAATGGCAATCGCATTTCCGGAGTGCTCACGCGGGACGCCGTCACTGGCGAAGAGACCTCGATCGGCTGCCAGGCGGTGATCAACGCCACCGGGGCATGGTCGGGATTTGTTGCCCGCTTGCTGGACGTCGAAGTCAAGGTCGTCCCGGTCAAAGGCGTCATGGTGGTGCTCTCGCGACGCCTGGCACACGCCGCGATCAACCGCTGCCATAAGCCCGGCGACGGCGATATCGTCGTCCCCGGCCTGAGCGTCGCCATCCTGGGCACGACGGCGGTCAAGGTACCGCACCCCGAAGTGCTACCCATCGAATGGAATGAGGTGCAGCTGCTCATCGACGAGGGGGCGAAGATGCTGGACGGCGTGACCACGGCGCGCGCGATGCGCGCCTACGCCGGCGTGCGGCCCCTTTACGACCTGGGCGCGGAAGCCGAGGGCCGTGAGATGAGCCGCAACTTCGCCGTCATCGACCACGAAGAACGGGACGGCATCGCGGGCTTCACCAGCATCGTCGGCGGCAAGGTCACCACCTACCGCCTGATGGCGGAGCGCGTCACCGACCTGGTCGCCCGGCGGCTCGGCGTCACCACCGCATGCACGACGGCGGAGGTGCCGCTGAACGACCGCGACGACGAAATGGATCAGTTGCGGCACCGCCCAGCGCAACTCGGGATGCCCAAGCCGCACGGCGAGGAGCTCGCGCTCCAGCCCCTGCTCTGTGAGTGCGAGCTGGTTCGCCCGCAGGACGTCGAAACGTGGATGAAGGACCCGGCGGTCCGCACGCTGGAAGATATCCGTCGGCGCACCCGGTCGGGGATGGGGCCATGCCAGGCGGCCATTTGCTCCTACCGGCTCGCGGGACGCATGGTCACCGACCGGGGCGTGGATGGACGGACCGCGACCCGCGCGATGGCGGACTTTCTCGAGACACGATGGCGCGGTGTCCGGCACGTGTTCTGGGGAAGCCAGCTGCGGCAGGCGCAGGTCACAGCCGCGCTGCACCTCGAGCTCTTCAACGTCGACCGCCAGCTGCAGGAATATTTCCCTCCCCCTCTGGGCGAGGGTCAGGGTGGGGGCGTTCCCGCGGAAGCAGTCGAAGCGGTGGGCCAGCCGTGAAGGCCGACATCGCGGTCGTCGGGTCGGGGTTGACCGCACTCGTCGCCACCCGCACCCTCCAGAAGGCGGGTCGCAATCCTGTCCTCATCTGGCCCGGGCTCTCCTCGCTCTACTTTCTCTACGCCACGGTCGACGTGCTGGGTTATATGAATGCCACCACCGCGCAGCCGGTGGAGGAGCCGGTCACGGGCGTCCGCCAGCTGATCGCCGACAACCCCGATCATCCATACGCGCGCGCCGGGGTGGCGGCGCTCCAGGACGGAAGCAACCTATTGCTCGATTGGCTGCGTGAGGCAGGGTTCAACTGGCAGGGGACGCTGGCTCGCAACCTCCTCCTCCCCACCGCGACCGGAACGCCCAAGCCAACCTGCTTGGTGCCGACCTCGATGCTTGCCGGTGACTTGCAGCGCGTCGAGCCGATCGTATTCTGCGGCTTCGACGGCTATCAGGATTTCATCCCGGAGCTGGCCGCCGCCAACCTCGCGCGCGGCTGGAACGGCGGACACCGGACCGTCACCGCCGTCCGCGTATCGCTGCCTGGCGTCAAACCCGATCGCCTCTTCACGTCGATCGACCTGGCGAGAAGCTTCGAAGACGCGACCTTCCGACGCGATGTCGCCGACCGGCTGCGGCGTACGGTCAAGGACGACGGCGCCCGGCTTGGGATGCCGGCCGTCCTCGGCCTGACGCACGACAATGACGTCCACGCCGAGTTCGAGAAGGAGACCGGTCACCCAGTTTTCGAAATTCCCACGGTTCCGCCGTCGGTGCTCGGCCTCCGCCTCTTCGATCGGCTGCGCCGTCACCTCCAGGAAACCGGCGTCGAGATGATCTGGGCGGCCCCGGCGCACGACGCGGAGGTCGCCAATGGACGCTGCCTGCGCATTCACCTGAAGTCTGCCGGCCGGGAACAGCCGGTCGAAGCCCGGGCCTACATCCTCGCGCTCGAAGACGCGGTCGACGGGGCATGGCGTGCTGGAGCGCACACGGTGCGCGACCCCTTCTTTCACTACGTGCTCGCGCAGCATGCGACCCCGGCCGAGCGCACCGACGAGTCGCTATTCCAGCCGCAGCCGTTCGCCACCATCGGCTACCCCGTCAGCGACCGTCTACAGCCGATCGACAAGAACGGCTCCCCGCTCGCCGCGAATGTGTTCGTGGCCGGTGGCGGGATCGCCGGCTACGACCCGACCGGCATCAAGGCTCGGGGCGGCATGGCGATCGCCACCGGGTATCGCGCCGCACAGGAAGCGATGGCGGCATGATCACCGAAGACCGGGAGACATTCTCGGACACGGTCGAAGAGGAGCACTCGGTCGAGGCCTGCACCAAGTGCACGGCTTGCAACACGGTGTGTCCCGTGGCCCGATCCACCGAGATCTTCCGTGGCCCGAAGTCCCTGGGGCCCGAATCGGAACGCTACCGAGACCCGCACGAGGCGACGGTCACCGCCGGCCTCGACCTCTGCTCCGGTTGCAAGCTTTGCGAAGTCACCTGCCCATCGCAGGTCAGCATCCAGGAATACATCCGGCGCGCGCAGAACAAGGGCGCCCGTGAGAAGGGCCGCACCCTGCGCGATTGGCTGCTCGGACACACGCGCCTGCTCAGCCGCTTCGGCAGCCTGACCGCGCCGCTCGCGAACTTCGGGAATCGCAATCCGCTGTTCCGCTTGTTGATGGAGCGGGTCGTCGGCATTCATCGAAAGCGGCCGCTACCGAAGTATCAATGGCTGACCTTCGAAAGCTGGTTCAAACGCCACGCCCGACCCTCGGTTTCCCCTCCCCCTCTGGGGGAGGGAAGGGTGGGGGCCGCGCGACGCACGGTCGCCTACTTCTATGGCTGCTGGGTCGACTTCAATGAGCGACGGCTAGGCCAGCAGGTGGTGGCGGTGCTGGAGCGGAACGGGATCGAGGTCATCGTCCCTCGCCAGCAGTGCTGCGGCATCCCGGCCGTGGTCAACTCGAACACCTACCTGGCGCGCAAGTACGGCGTCGAGAACGTGCGACGCTTGAGCGCGCTTCCGACCGGCGTCGACATCATTGCCAGCTCGACCTCCTGCGGGCTGATGCTCAAGCACGACTACGCGCACCTCCTCGAAATCCCCGGCGCCGAGCAGGTCGGATCGCGTGTGTATGACATCTGCGAGTACCTCTGGATGCTGCACGAGGCGGGCGAGCTGGACGTCGACTTTCAGCCGGTCGACACCCGCGTGCTCTACCACGCGCCGTGCCACTTGAAGTCGCACGGAATCGGCTACCCGGCGATGCGTTTGCTCCGGTTGATCCCTGGGGTGCGCGTCGAAGAGGTCGACGAGGGCTGCTGCGGCATTTCCGGGACCTACGGCGTCAAGGTGGAGAAGTACGACCTCTCGATGAAGATCGGCAGCCGGCTCTTCGAAGCGGTCAAAGCCGCCGGGAGCGATTCGGTGCTCGCCGACTGCGAGACCTGCCGCATGCAAGTCGAGCATGGAGCGGGGTCGCGTTCGGCGCATCCGATCGACATTCTGGCGAGGGCCTATGGCTACCGTTAGCCTGGTGCTGGTGTCGCACAGCCTCCAGCTCGCCGAAGGCGTGCGCGAGCTCGCGAGCCAGATGACGCAGGGCAAGGTCAAGATTGCCGTAGCCGGGGGCACGGCGGATGGTCGCCTGGGCACGGATGCCAATGCCATCCTGGGTGCGATCGAAGCGGTCCGTGGGCCGGAGGGCGTGCTGATCCTGGTCGACCTCGGCAGCGCCGTGCTCAGCACCCAGATGGCAATCGAACAGCTCGGCGATGGTCAGGGGCGGGTCCTCCTCAGCAACGCGCCCTTCGTCGAAGGGGCGGTGATCGCCGCGGTCGAGGCATCGATCGAGAGCGACCTCGACGCCGTGGCCGCCGCCGCGCTGGGCGCACAGCAGATGGAAAAGGTGTCGCCCTAGTGGCCACCAACGTCCAGCTGCCGGACGGTTCCCACCTCGACGACGGCGAGGTCGTGGTCAAGACGGCGAAGGACTGGGGCCTGACGGTCAAGTCGCTGGTGCTGACGAACCAGCGGCTATTCTGCCCGGCTGACTTGACCGGCCGCTCCACGGTCACCCTCCCGTTGACCGACGTGCTCACTGTCGAGCTCAGGAAGCACTGGATCGGCTTCTCCACCATCGTTGTCGAGACAAAGAACAGGCGGCCAGCTTCGTTCGGGGTCCACATCAACGGTCAGCTCGTCAGGTCGGACATCGCCGCCGCCGTCGACCTTGCGAAGCAATCGGTGGCATTGGATTCGTCGACGCCGGCGTCGTCCACGCCCACCGGCGATCGATACGACCAGCTTCGCAAGATCAGCGAGCTCAAACAATCGGGCGTGCTTACGGAGGCCGAGTTCGCGGAGGAGAAGGCGCGGATCCTCAAGCAACCGTAACCCGCGCCACCGGGATGGCGCTTCGCCCCCTTGGCGCCACCGGGCTCAAGGTCACGCCGATCGGCTTCGGGCTGGCGGCCGTTGGACGCCCCGGCTACATCACGCTTGGTCGGGAACACGACATCGGCAGCGACCGCAGCGTCGAGTCACTGGAACGACGGTCGCGCGACGTCCTCAACGCCGCCTACGACGCGGGCGTTCGCTACTTCGATGCCGCGCGCTCGTATGGCTTGGCGGAACGCTTCCTGGCATCGTGGCTTCACCAGCGCGCTCTCGCACCAGAAGCGGTGACGGTAGGATCGAAATGGGGCTACGCATACGTCGGTGATTGGCGGGTCGATGCCCGGACACACGAGGTGAAGGATCACTCACTGGCCGCGCTCCGCAGACAGATCCAGGAGAGCCGGTCATTGCTCGGCGAGTATCTCGACCTCTACCAGATCCATTCGGCGACGCTGGAGAGTGGTGTCCTCGACGACCATGCCGTCTTGGCTGAGCTAACCGCCTTGCGCGCCGGCGGACTCACGATCGGCCTCTCGGTCAGCGGCCCGCGTCAGGCTGAGGTGATCCGGCGGGCGCTCGCGGTGCGCATCGACGGCGTCAACCCGTTCCAATCGGTGCAGGCGACCTGGAACCTTCTCGAACCGTCGGCCGGCCCGGCGCTGGCGGACGCGCACGACGCCGGCTGGGGCGTGATCATCAAAGAGGCGCTGGCCAACGGCCGGCTGGCGTTACAGGACCGCACGGCGATCGCGGGCGCCCTCGCCAATCCGTGGGTCGACGTCGTGCTCTCCGGCGCGGTCACCGTCGAGCAGCTTGGCAGCAATGTCATGGCCGCGACGATGCCGCTTGCTCCGGATCAGCTCACCGAGCTGGCAAAGCTGGCCGAGCCGGCTGACCAGTACTGGAAAGAGCGCAGCCAGCTAGCCTGGAGCTGACCGCAGGAATGGCCGACCCGAAACGCAGCCGGCCATATATGCCGGGATACGGTCTGCTCGATGCAGCCCAGGGCACCGGCCTGCTGCCCTGGTCCTGGGCGGTGGAGCGACTCGAGCGCTCGCACGATTACTGGGTAGCGACCATCCGGCCCGACGGCCGACCGCACATGATGCCGGTGTGGGGCATCTGGCTCGAGGACGCGGTCTGGTTCAGTTCGAGCCGTGGATCCCGCAAGGCGCGCAACCTGGACGCCAACCCGAACTGCACCATCACGACGGACAACGCCTACGAACCCGTCATCGTCGAGGGCGCGGGCGTCCGCTTCACGGATCTGTCCACCATCACTCGCTTTGTGGCCGCGATCAATCAGAAGTACACGACGGACTATTCGGTCGACTTTTTCGACCCCGACCGCAACGCCTGCTTTCAGGTCCGGCCGACCTGGGCCTTCGGTCTCACCGAATCGGACTTCACGGGCTCTCCTACCCGCTGGATCTTTCAGCCCCGCTGAGGGAGCTGCTCACGTCAACACCGCGTTCGGCCAGCTGGTCATGGGCCTTCTCAATGTCCGGCACCACCATCTGCAGCCCCTCAATCAGACCCGGCTTCATTTTCGTCAAGCCGGTGCCGATGTAAATCGAGCACGCCGAACCCGGCGGTGTCAGCTGCACAAACCGCAAGGTCGGATTGACTTGCTGGTCATGATCGGCGTGAAAGCCCACTTTCTCCGCATAAAAAGCCTTGGCCCGGTCGACGTCCGATACCGGCACCGCGACGAGTTCAAGTTTCCAATCCATGCCAAACCTCCCTCCTAAGCGCCTCTAATAATTCTCCCCGTTGGCCGCCACGGATTATGTCATCGCAATCGATGACAGGTGCCGACCCCTGATTTTTGCGGCGCTAATTGCGCTGCGTAGTGAACAATTGACACGAGGGCTGTCGCAAGCTAACGTGCTCGCGCCACTGCCTTTTGTGGCAGGGGAGGACCGAGTGATCGGACCGTTGGCGACCGCAAACCACGAAATCCGCGAAGCCGAGCGACGCGACCAACAGCGCCGCCGCGCCCGGTTGTTCGAGCCGCGCAGGCTCACGGACCAGTTGCTGGGGCAGCTCGAGGAACTGAATCTCGACGGCGTGGGAATCGTCCCCGGCAGCTACGATCCCGGGCTGGCCGAGATCCGGAGTCACCTCGTTGGGTGGCCCGGGATCGGGACGCGACTGCTCGAGCGACTTCAGTCGGGCACGCGGACCGCGGAATTGATCGAGACCGTCTTCTCCATCCAGGAAGTCATCGCGCCACCGACGCTGCCCGCCGGAGTCGTGATCTTCGAGGAACTGGACCTGGTCTAACCCGGGGTCGGGCTCAAGACGCCCATCAACTAGGATGGGCGACGTGAAAACGAGCGCAGGGGCAGCGCTTGCCGTCGGCGTGCTGATGATGACGGCTTGCGCGCCGGCGAATGGGCCAGCCAAGCCCCCCACGGCCTCCGAGATCCTCAACAAGCCGGACCAGGCCACCCTCAAGGACGCACACTTCACACTCGTCGCCCACATCGTCAGTGGGGGCGTCGCCTTCGACGCGACCGGCGATGGCGTCATCGTCACCAAGCCGGCGCAGGCATCGAAGTTCACGATGGCGACCACCATCGCCGGTCAATCACTCAGGTTCGAGGAGATCATCATCGGCGACAGGGAATACGATCTGGCACCGGACAATCCACGCTGGACGGTGAAGGCCAGCACGAGCTCCAACCCGAGCTCGTTCAAGGGCACCGATGCCGTCTACCTGGGCGAGGACACGCTGGCGCAGGGCAAGGCCTGGCACGTCAAGGCGAAGGATGCCAGTGGCAGTCCATTCGAGGCATGGGTCCGCGAGAGCGATGGCTATCCACTGAAGTACGCCAGCACGACGCAGGGCTCGACCTTTACCGCGACCTTCGACCACTTCAATACCGGGCAGACGGTCGCCGCACCGCCCGCTTCGGATGTCCAGCAATAACACGACGAGGGCTCTACGGTTCGCCGCCGCGATGGCGGCCGCGGCGCTGCTTGCCGGCTGTGGCGGGCCGGGGTCGCCGTTGGGCCCGCCGAAACCACAGGACATCCTCGCCAAGCCGGTGCACGCCAGCAGCCTCAAGGATGCGCACTTCTTGGTGACCGGTAAGTTCACCAACAATGGTGCGACGGTCGGCCTGAATGGCGACGGCGCGCTCCTCTACAAATCACCCGGAGCAGGCCGCTTCAAGTTTCAAACCACGGTCGCCGGGCAACAGGTGAGCTTCGAGGATATCTCGGTCAACGGGACCGACTACACGCTGACCGTTCCCGGCAATGGCAAGTGGGTCGCCAAAACGAGCACCTCAGGACTCGGGCCAAACAGCTTCACTGGGACATCCGCCTTCAAGTACGTCGGCGAGGAGAGCCTGGCCGGCGGGAAGGCCTGGCACGCGTCGGCCAACGATAAAGACGGCAATCCCTTTGACGCCTGGATCCGGGAGAGTGACGGCTATCCACTCAAGTACGTGATCGCGCAGCAGGGCAACACGCTGACCCTGACCTTCGACAAATACAACACCGGGGCGGCGATCGCGCCGCCACCGGCCTCCCAGGTGGTACAGGGGTAAGTGCAGCCGCATCGTGCTCTTCTGATCCTGGTTGTCGCGGGACTCACGGCGGGCTGCGGCGTCCCCACGCCGGCCGCGCCTCCCTCCGCCAAGGAGGTCCTGGCCAAGCCCCAGCAGTCAAACTTGAAGGACGCCCATTTCTTAGTGACGGGCAAGATCACGAATAACGGCGACACGGTGCAGCTCGTCGGAGACGGCGCCCTGGTCTACAAGCCCAAGCCGGCAGGACGATTCAAATTCCAGACCACCGTCGGCGGCCAGACGCTCACGATCGAGGAGATCTCGCTCGACGGCACCAACTACGGCCTGACGCCGGCCTCCACCAAGTGGGTGGCGATCAAGAGCGCCTCGGGCATCGATCCGAACGCCTTCGCGGGCGCGAGCGTGCAGAAGTACATCGGGGAGGAAACCCTGCCGCAGGGAAAGGTCTGGCACGCGTCGGCCAAGGATAAGGATGGCAACGCCTTCGAGGCCTACATCCGGGAGAGTGACGGCTATCCGATCAAGTACGTCGAGACCCAGTCCGGGGGCCAGAACATCACCCTGAGCTTCGACAAATACAACACGGGCGAGACCATCACGGCACCCCCGACTGACCAGATCCAGCAAGGTTAGCCTTTTAAGCTAGGGCGATGGAGGCATTGGCCCGGACGGGCGAGGCGATCCGCGCCACCAGCAGCAAGCTCGAGAAGACTCGGCTGCTCGGCGAGTATTTCGCCGGACTCGACGATGAGACCCTGCCGCTGGCGGCGGTGTTTTTCACGGCACGACCGTTCGCCGACCGCGATCAGCGCAAGCTGAATCTCGGCTACGCCGTCATCCGCAACGCAGTGTGTCAGCTGGCCGGGGTCGACGAGGACGCGCTGGGCGAGTCGTACATGCGCCACAGCGATGTCGGTGATGTCATCGAGGAAGTCCTCGAAGGGCGCACCCACCCGAGGCCGACGTCCTTGCCCGACGTACACGCGACCTTCATCCGGATCTACGAGCAGCGCACTGTCAAGAAGAAAACGGAGGCGCTGCGCGAACTGCTCGACCGGCTGACCCCGCGTGAGGCGAAGTACATCGGCAAGATCCTCACCGGGGACCTGCGCATCGGGCTGCGGGCGGGCCTGGTCGAAGAGGGGATCGCGAAGGCTTTTGGTGCGCCGCTGGCGGAGGTGTCCTGGGCGGGCATGCTGACGGGCGACATCGGCGAGGTCGCGCTGCGCGCCCGGCGTGGAACCCTTCGGTCGGCCGAGCTGCGCCTGATGCACCCGCTGCAGTTCATGCTCGCTTCCCCTGAAGAGGACGCAGCCGCGATCATGCGCCGCGTCGGCGGCGAGGCCTGGGTCGAGGACAAGTACGACGGCATCCGTGGGCAACTGCACAAAGAAGCCGACCGCATCGTGCTCTACTCGCGCGACCTCAATGACGTCACCGCTGCCTTTCCCGAAGTGGTGGCCGCCGCCGGAGCCGTGCTGCACGACCTGCTCCTCGACGGCGAACTGCTCGCCTTCAAGGACG
This sequence comes from Chloroflexota bacterium, assembly GCA_005882045.1. Taxonomy (GTDB): domain Bacteria; phylum Chloroflexota; class Dormibacteria; order CF-121; family CF-121; genus CF-13. The sequence continues at coordinate 29,305 of VBHO01000141.1, forward strand.
GCGTGGTTCGTCCCTTCTTCGAGCTGCAGCATCGGCTCGGGCGCAAAGTCGTAAGCGCGCAGTTGCTCGCCGAGGTGCCGGTCATCTTCGTCGCCTTCGACTTGCTGTCCCTCGATGGCCGCAACCTGCTGACCGAGCCGTTGCGCGAACGCCGCCGCCTGCTCGAGGAGCTCGGCCTCCCCTCCCCCTTCATGCTGGCCTATCTGATTCGCGCGCTCGATGCGGCCGAACTGGACCGTATCTTCGACGGCGCACGCGCCCGCAACAACGAAGGGTTGATGGTCAAGGACCCGGAAAGCCGCTACACGCCCGGGCGCCGCGGTCTCGGCTGGCTGAAGTTGAAGAAGGCGCTGGCCACTCTGGACGTGGTGGTCACCGGCGTCGAGTGGGGGCACGGCAAGCGGAAGGACGTCCTCTCCGACTACACCTTCGCGGTTTACGACGAAGGGTCTGACCGGCTGGTCAACATCGGCAAAGCGTATTCCGGGTTAACCGATGTCGAGATCGCGGAGATGACGGAATACTTCAAGTCGATCACGGTGAAAGACTACGGCCGGTTCCGTGCGGTCCAGCCGGAGATCGTGCTCGAGGTTGCCTTCGACGCCATCATGGAATCCGGTCGGCACAATTCCGGCTACGCACTCCGCTTTCCGCGCATCAAGCAGATCCGTCGCGACAAGACGGTGCGCGACATCGACACCCTGGCCAACGTGGCGAAAATGCATCGCACTTTTACGGGCGAGCGGGTGCAGCTGGTCGAACCGGCCCAAGCCTAGGCTGGGGCGGCCGTCCGAGCGCTCGCGGCGGCGGCGCGGTTCCGAGCGACGACGATCAGCGCGACCGCTGCCAGGATGATGCTGCCGGCGACCAGGATGCGCGGCGTCAGGACTTCGCCGGCGATGATCGCACCCAGGATCACCGCGACGATTGGGTTGACGTAGGCGTAGGTCGAGACCAGCGAAAGCGGTGCGGACCGCAGCAGCCAGACGTAGGCGCTGAAGCCGACGAGGCTGCCGAAGACGATGAGATAGAGCAACGCCAGCCAGGACGTCCGCGAGATGCTCTGCCAGTGCACCCGGCCCAGCTCGCCCGTCGCTACGCTCAGGGCGCCGAAGAGGACGCCGGCCCATAACATCTCCATCGAGGCGGCGACCAGCGGGCGAACCGGCAGTTTGACGTGCCGGGTGAAGACCGAGCCGCTGGCCCAGCAGAGCGGTGCGGCCAGCGCCAGGGCGGCGCCGAACACGCTGATGTGGCCTGACCCGGGCGAGCCGATCATGAACGCGACCCCACCGAAACCAATGACCAGCCCGACGATGACGAGCGCCGGGAGTCGGCGTCGGAAAATCACGCGGTCGATGATCGCCATCCACAGCGGGGCTGTCGCCACGAACACGGCCACGACGCCGCTCGGCACATACTGCTCGGCCAGGATCACGCCGCCATTCCCGCCGACCAGGAGCGCGCCGCCAATCGCGAGCGCGGCCAACCACTGCCGGGTCCCGGGCCGGTCGCCGGCGGTATCGCCCTGCCGAATCGCCAGAAAATATAGAACGCCCCCGGCCGCGAGGAAGCGGAGCGATCCCATCAGCAGGGGCGGCATGGTCGCGATGGCGTACTTGATCCCGAGGTACGTCGAGCCCCACAGCAGGTAGACGGTGCCGAGGGCGAGCCAGATCCGGGCTGCCGGCGTCCCGGCACCGGATCGCACCTGGCGGATGGCGGTGGCTACGTCAGCCGCCGCCACCCTGAGGGTGGCAGTCGTCACTGGCCAGCGTTAGCGCTCGTCCCGGCGGATTTCCACGGGCCAGCGCAGGTGCAGCGTGACAGGCCTGGTCTCCCGAAGCATCCGTCGCCGGTCCGCTTCCCGTTCGACCTGCGCCTGCTTGTCCATTGCCCATGTGTAGATCGAGTAGTAATCGTTCATCTTGTTGTCACCTCGCTGTAACCGCTTCATGGCTTCCAACTAGTTACAGCGTTATTTTACTAGGGTAGGCTTAACCGGTCAAGTGGTATAAAGGGGTTACATGTGAACGATTCGGAAACAATCTCCGCCCCCCCAATGCCGGTCACGCAGGGACACCTGGCCTCGGTCCAGACCGGCCTCAATTTCGTTAACACGCTGGACCTTTGGCCGACTCCCCACGACCACCTCGACACGCCCCAGGCGGCGCTCGATTGGCTGGTCGACAACGACCTCCTCCACAAGGAGGCGCGGGCCGAGCTCCTGCATCGATACGAGGATTCTCCCGGCGCCGGCCGGGCCATGCTGGCCCGGCTACGTCGGGTGCGCGAGGCGATGCGCAGTGTGCTGGAAGCGACCGCCGGCCACCGCCGCCCGGACCCCACCGACCTAGCGGAGATCAATCGAGCGCTCCGTACGCACTACGTCTATGAGCTGGTCGAGGGGCCGGACGGCGTCTCGCTCGACCACCGGCACCAGGGCGACCCGGTCGACGGCGCCGCGGCGCGGCTGTCGGAATCGATCGCGCGCCAGCTGATCCAGGGAGCGGCCGCGCGATTGAAGATCTGCGAAACGGAAATGGTGCAGCATGCGCAGCTGCGGCAACCGGGCGAAGGTGGCGCGCCATCGCGCCCGCCGCAAGGCGGTCAGCACATAGTTCAATTTCCCTCCCCCGCTCGCGGGGGAGGGTCAGGGTGGGGGTTACAATGCACCCCCGGAGGGGTGTCCGAGCGGTTTAAGGTGCGGCTCTCGAAAAGCCGTGTGGCGGCAACGCCACCGCGAGTTCGAATCTCGCCCCCTCCGCCAGATCGATCGGACACCACCGAGACCAACGATCCATGAGGCAGGCCATCGCGTCGCGCATTATCGTCGTCGCCGTGTATGCCCTCGCCATGGGGTACCTGGAAGCGGTCGTCGTGTATTACATCCGCTATGCCCTCGGGGATGTACACGCCACCGGGACGGTGACGTCGTCAATCCCCGGGAAATTCCCCTGGGCGATCGAAATGACCCGAGAGGTTGCGACCCTGGTCATGCTGGGCACGGTGGCCCTGCTGGCTGGGCGCCACTGGCGCGAGCGCGCGGCCGCCCTGCTCTGGGCGTTTGCCATCTGGGACGCCACCTATTATTTGGGACTCGAAATCCTGGCTCAATGGCCGCCGTCGATCATCACCCAGGACGTCTACTTCCTCCTGCCAGCGCCCTGGGGTGGCCCGGTCTGGGTCCCCTTGCTGGCCGATGCGTTGATGATCCTCCTCGCCGGCTGGCTCGTGAGCGGCCGGCGGCGATTGGCGGGCGGGACCATGCCGTGATGTCGGATCTCAGTCGGGACGATGCCCATTACATGGAGCGGGCTCTGGCGCAGGCACGTAAGGCCGCGTCCCTGGCCGAGGTGCCGGTCGGAGCCGTGCTCGTCAAGGACGGATCCGTGTTCGCTGAGGCGCACAACATGATCGAGACGACGCCCGACGCCACCGCCCACGCCGAGATGCTGGTGCTACGGGAAGCCGCCCGGCTGACACAATCCTGGCGCCTCGACGGGATCACGCTCTACGTCACCCTCGAGCCCTGTCCGATGTGCGCCGGCGCCATGGTGCTGGCGCGGATCGCCAGGCTCGTCTACGGCGCGCCCGATCCCAAGAAGGGGGCGGTCGACTCCGTCTACGACGTCCTCCGCCACCCGGCAAACAATCACCGCGTCGAGATCAGTTCCGGCGTGCTGGCCGAGCCGGCCGGACGCCTGCTAAGCGAGTTCTTCGCCGAGAGGCGCGCCAAACCGAACTAGCGATCTAGCTGGCGGTCGGCTTCGGTTGCTGGTCGGCGGGCGGGTGGCTTGGCGAGTGCGCGGCTGGCGGCGTGGCGGAACGCGCCTGCAGGTCGCGCTCGCTCCCCTTCCAGGTCTGATCCGCGTGCGCCCGCGTCCGGGTGACGGCGGCCGCGGCCTCGGCCTGGCCACCTGCTTCCAGCGAACCCGCCAGCGATTGGAGGCTGGCGTCGGCGGAGGCTTCATGGTCATTCATGAAACGGCGAAGCTCGGCGATGGCATTGTCGTCGAACGTGGTCCCGGCCAGGGCGTGGTTGAACTGCGCGATCGCGGTGTCGTACTGATCGACCTGACGGACGCCCTCCTGGACGCGACCGGCGGCGATCAGCCGTTGCGCTTCGCTCAGACGCACCTCGGCGAATTGCGCGTGGAGCCGCGCGCGATCCACCGGGTCGAAGGTGATGGCCAGTTGCGCTTGCTCGATACCCAGCTTGATCGGGTAGAAGGCGTCGCCTGGCAGACTGTTTCCCGCCGCGGCCGCAGAGGTCAGGCCCCCGACCAGCAGCGCGACGGCAAGAGCGCCGGCAAAGGCGAGTCGTGCGGCCGGCCGTGGCAACGTGCCGAGTGGGTTCCAGCGCCGTGCCCGACGCCGCTGCGCCGCGGTGGCCAGCATCCGGTTGCGAGCGCGCAGTCGGAACGCCGGGTCGGCCGCGGGTGTGCTGGGAGCCAGCCCGCCAAGATCGACGGAGAGCCGGAGGAGCTCGATCAGCTGGTCACGTTCGGCGGGGTAGCGGCGCAGCACCTCTTGCAGGTTGCGCTTCTCCCCCATCGCTTGCAGGCATTCCTCGAGGGGTTGCGACAGGTCACGCACGGCGGACCTCCACCTGTTCGCGCTCCAGCAGGAAGCGATAAAGGCTGGCCAGCGCCCGGTGTTGCATCGAATGAATAGCGCCCGGCCGGCGGCCCATCTGGCGCGCGATCTCACCGGCGTCCAGGTTGTGGATGAAGCGCATGGTGATGACCTGTTGCTGCTCGGGCGTCAGGCGCTGCACGGCCTCGATCAAGGCGCGCCGCTGCTCGGAGTTTTGCAGCAGAGCGGCCGGATCCGCCTGCGGCCGTAGGTCGCGGATATCGTCGCTCAGCTCGACCGGTTCGCGTCCCGCGCGCCGGTACCGGTCGACCAAAAGGTTATGCGCAATCCGGTAGAGCCAGGAGGAGAAGGCCACCCCCTGCGGCCGGTAGCGCTTGATGGAATCGACCATCTTCAAGAAGACCTGCTCCGTGAGGTCTTCAGCGTCGGCCTGGTGGCGCACCCGCGTATACAAATATCGATATATCCCATCGAAGTTCCGGTCGTAGAGCTCGGCCAGGGCCCCCGGATCGAGGGCCTGGGCGCGGCGGATGAGGGCGTCGTCAGACGTCGTCAAGGCGCCTAGATCATATAACGGGTTCGTCGGCGAATTTGAACGGGAGCGCTCGCCTAACCTCTTATAATCGTGCACCTGCGGTGGCTTTAGCTCAGCTGGTTAGAGCATCAGATTGTGGATCTGAGGGTCGAGGGTTCAAATCCCTCAAGCCACCCGTCCTCTTGAATTCGGCTTAACCGATTCCACCGCCGGATCTGCCGCGGCGCAAGCTAGAATCGGACCGCCATGCCGGGCATCCTCGAGGGGAAGAAGATCCTGGTCACCGGCGTCCTTACCCCAGCCAGCATCGCGTTTGCGATTGCCGAGCTGGCACAGCGGGAAGGCGCCGACATCGTCCTGACCAGCTTCGGCCGTGCCATGAGCCTGACGGAGAAGAGCGCCCGGCGGATGCAGCCGACGCCGGACATCCTGGAGATGGACGTCAACAACCCGGCGCAGGTGGAGGCGCTGGCCGAGAGCATCAAGCAGCGATGGGGCCGGCTAGATGGATTCGTCCACGCGATCGCGTTCGCGCCTGCCGACGCGCTGGGCGGCAACTTCATGACCGCGCCGTGGGAGAGCGTACAGACCGCCTTCCAGACCAGTGCCTACTCGCTGAAGGCGATGGCGCAGGCGCTCAACCCCTTGATGGTCGATGGCGGCAGCATCGTCACCCTCGATTTCGACAATTCGACGCAGGCGTGGCCCTTCTATGACTGGATGGGCGTCTGCAAGGCCGCGCTCGAATCGGTCACGCGCTACCTGGCCCGCGACCTCGGCAAGCAGCGCATCCGCGTGAACGCGCTGGCGGCCGGACCGCTGAAGACGATGGCCGCCAAAGGCATCCCGGGATTCGAACGCTTCGAGACCACCTGGGGCCAGCGCGCGCCGCTCGGCTGGGACAGCATGGATCGCACGCCGGTCGCGAAGATGGCGTGCGTGCTCCTCTCTGACTACAGCTCGGCCACCACCGGGGAGATCGTCCACGTGGACGGCGGCTATCACGCGATGGGCGCCGAGGTCGCGACCGAACCGCCCGATTAGGGCATATAGCGCAGGCCGAGGCTCAGCAGCTTCTGCACGGAGGCGTCGAGCTGGACGCGTGGGTAGATGCCGCTGAGCACCGCCGTGTGGATCGCGTCGTAGGTCGCGTCGGCAACCGCGATGTCGTGCGAGAGGATCACCATGTCGCCGCCGTTGACGAGAAACCGTACGGCGGCGCTCGGTGGTGGGAATTGCGGGGCGAGCGCGCCCATCTGCAGGTCGTCCGAGATGATGACGCCCGGGTAGCCAAGCTCGGTTCGCAGCATCTGTAGCACGCTTGCCGACATGCTGGTCGGCGCCGACGCGTCGAGGGCCGGCGCGTTGAGATGCCCGACCATCACGAACTCGACGTGCGCCGCGATCGCCGCCTGAAAAGGAATCCAGTCACGGGTGCGCATCGTCTGAGCCGATTCGCTCACGAGTGGCAACTTCAGCTGCGAGGCGGCATCGGCCGCGCCCTCGCCGGGGAAGTGCTTGGCGGCGGCGTAGATGCCAGCGGCATGCATGCCGGCGATGGCGGCGGTCACGTCCTGCGCGACGGTTTGCGGATTCTGGCCGTAGCTCCGGTCGCCCATGAACGGATGGACGCCGTCCCAGACATCCGCCACCGGCGCGAAGTTGATGTCGAAGCCGAGTGCTTTCAGGCCCTGCGACATGCTGGTCATCTCCGATAGCACCGCCGCGGGGCCCTGGGGACCGACCTGACGCGCGCCCGCCATGCATGGCACGCGCGATTCCTGGAAGCAGACGGTTCCGCCCTCCAGGTTGGTGGCCGCCAGCACCGGGTGCGCCATGACGCCCCGCACGGATTGGATCAGCTCTCGCATGGCCGCCGGATCCTGCGCATTCTGGTTGATCGGAATCACGGGTGTCAACGGGCCCCTGAAGCCGACCATCATCACCGCACCGATCTCCTGCCGGAGCGTCATCCCGCCCGGGCCAAGGACTGCCTCCTGGTCGCCACTCGTCGGGGGCTGGGGCGAGGCCGTCGCCGGGGAGACGCGATGGGCGGTTGGATGCGCGGTCGTCGACGGTCCGACCGCAGCGGCGGGAGGGCCGCAACTCGCTAGGGACAGGGCGACGCCCAGATGGAGGAGTCGGCGCATGGCAGGCGGCAGTGTACTACGAGGTCGCCCGTTTC
>VBHO01000082.1 GCA_005882045.1 Chloroflexota bacterium
CCAGTGGGTCGAGTTGACCATCCCGAAGGTTCCACGCAATTCGGGACGCGTGGTAAACATCAGCTGGCTACGGCGAGGGCGTCGGTGAACTGGCTCTGGTAGAGCGTGTAGTAGAAGCCATGTCGCGCGAGGAGTTCGGCGTGGGCGCCCTGTTCGACGATCTTGCCCTGGTCCATGACGACGATGCTGTCGGCGTTGCGGATCGTCGAGAGCCGGTGCGCGATCACGAAGCTGGTTCGGCCTTGCCGCAGCCGCGCCATCGCCTGCTGGATCTGCACCTCGGTCCGGGTGTCGACGCTGCTGGTCGCCTCGTCCAGGATCAGGACCGTCCGGTCGGCCAGGAAGGCGCGGGCGATCGTCAACAGCTGCTTCTGCCCGGCAGAAATGTTCGAGGCGTCGTCGTTCAGAACCGTGTCGTAGCCATCCGGGAGCGTCCGGATGAAATGGTCGGCGTGCGCCGCCTGCGCTGCTGCCACGATCTGATCGGCTGTCGAACCAAGCTTCCCGTAGCCGATATTGTCGCGGATGGTGCCGGTGAAGAGCCAGGTGTCCTGGAGCACCATGCCGTCCACGCAGATGCGGCCGCCGTCGATCTCGTAGAAGCGCATCAGCAGGTTGACGATCGTCGTCTTGCCGGCTCCAGTCGGGCCGACGATCGCGATCGTCGATCCGGGCGTCGCCTCGAGACTGAAGTCCGTTATCAGCGGCTTTTCGGGCTCGTAGCGGAAGGCAACATGCTCAAGCGCCACGTGTCCGTGCGGCTCCGCGGGAAGCGAGTTAACGACGCGGTCCGGGACCTCTTGCTCCGCATCGAGGAACTCGAAGACCCGCTCGGCCGATGCCAGGCCCGACTGCAACAAGTTGAGCTGGCCGGCGAGCTGGGTGATCGGCATCGTGAACTGGCGGGAGTACTGGATGAAGGCCTGGACGTCGCCGAGGGTGATTCTCCCTGAGGCGACCAGGTAGCCGCCAAGGGCGGCGATCGCGACATAGTTCACGTTGCCGAGGAATGCAATGGCTGGCTGGATGATGCCGGATAGGAATTGCGCCCGGAAACTGGCTTCGTAGAGCGCCTGGTTTTGTTGGTTGAATTCCTCGATCGCCTTTTGCCGCCGCCCGAAAACCTGCACCAGGACGTGCCCGGTGTGCATCTGCTCGACGTGGCCGTTGAGGGTGCCGGTCCGTGCCCACTGGGCCGCGAATTGCTTTTGCGATCGCCGCGCGACGAGCAAGGTCACCACAATAGACAGCGGCACGGTGATCAGGGCGACCACCGCCAGCAGCGGACTGATCCAGACCATCACGGCGAGCACGCCCACGATGGTCAGCGTCGACGTGAGGATCTGCGTCAGCCCCTGCTGCAGCGTGGTCGAGATGTTGTCGATGTCATTGGTGACCCGGCTGAGCAGGTCGCCATGCGGATGGCTGTCGAAGTATTTCAGGGGCAGCCGGGCCATTTTCGCCTCGACGTCCTGACGAAGGCCGAAGACCGTGCGTTGCGCCACGCCGGCCATGATGTAGGCGAGCAACCATTGAAGCGCCGCGCTCAGGAGGTAAACGAGCGCCGCCAGGCCAAGGATCCGGCCCAGCATCGTGAAGTCGATGCCATGCCCTGGCACGACGTTGGCGCCAGCGACGAGGTCCGCGATCTGGTCCTGCCCGTGGGCGCGGAGCTGCGCTACCACCTGCGCCTTGGTCAGCCCGGCCGGCAGGTTCTTGCCGAGCACGCCGTCAAAGATGACGTTGATCGCGTTGCCGATGATCTTCGGCCCGATCACCGAAAAGGCGACGCTGCCCAGGGCCAGCAGGGCGGAGACCACGATCCAAATTCGTTCGGGGCGCAGCCGGGCCAGCAATTGGCGTAGCGTTTTCCCGACGTCTTTAGTCTTTGCCGGAGGCGGCCCCACGCCGAGCATGCCCGGCCCGCCAAAGCCTCGCCCGCCGGGCCGCGCCGGCGCGCTGCGCGCTATCAGGCGACCGCCTCCTCGCCAAGCTGGGACGCCACGATCTCGCGGTACGGCTCGCTGGTCGACATCAATTCTTGATGGGTGCCGATCCCGACGATCCGCCCCGCGTCGAGGACGATGATCCGGTCGGCGTGCAGGATGGTGCTGACCCGCTGCGCAACGATGACCACGGTGGCGTCTCTCGCTTCAACCTTGAGCGCGGCGCGCAGTCGAGCGTCCGTGCCGGCATCGAGCGCCGAGAAGCAATCATCGAACAGGTACAAGGGTGGTCGTCGCACCAGCGCCCTGGCGATCGCGAGCCGCTGGCGCTGACCCCCCGAAAGGTTGGTCCCACCCTGGTCGATCTGCGCCTCCAGCTTGTCTGGCATCGCGGCGACGAAGTCGCGCGCCTGGGCGACCTCCAGGGCGTGCCACAACTCCGCCTCGGTCGCGTTCTCGTTCCCGAACCGCAGGTTGTCGGCGATCGTGCCGCGAAACAGGTACGCCTGCTGGGGAACGAGCCCAATGTGCTGCCAGAGCATGTCCAGCTTCTGGGCGCGGACGTCGACCCCGTTTACGAGCACGGCGCCGCCGGTCGCGTCGTAGAAGCGCGGAACCAGGTTGAGTAGCGTCGTCTTCCCTGAACCCGTGCCGCCGATGATGGCCGTCGTTGCGCCTCGGTGAAGCTTGAATGAGAGCTCGTGCAGGACGGGCTTCTCCCCTCCCGGGTATCCGAACGTGACGCTGCGGAACTCGACGCCACCCGTGACGCTGGCCGGTTCGACCGGGTTCACCGGGTCAGTGATGGAAGGCTCGGTGTTGATAACCTCCTCGAGACGTGTCGCGCTGGCTGCCGCGCGTGGCACGAAGATCACCATGAACGTCGCCAGCATGATGGCGAAGAAGATCTGCAAAATGTAGGCGAGGAAGGCGATCAGGTTGCCCACCGACAGCTGCCCGCTGTCGATCAGGCGAGCGCCAAACCAAACGACGGCCACGCTCGACATGTTCATGATCGCCAGCAGGGTGGGTATGGCCAGCGCGAAGATCCGGTTCACCCGCAGCGCGGTCCCGGTCAGATCCGCGTTGGCCGTTTGAAACCGGTCTTGCTCAAACTCGGTGCGATTGAAGGCTCGGATGACGCGTACGCCCGTGATCTGCTCCCGCATCACCTGGTTGATGCGGTCGATCTTGACTTGCAGCGATTGAAATAGGGGAACGGAGAAAATTATCAACGTCCCGATGACCCCCACCATCAGGGGAACCGCCACGATCAGAATCGCGGACAGCCTCACATTGGTGCGCAGGGCGAGGATCACGCCGCCGATGCCCATGATGGGTGCGATCACCATCAAGGTGAGGGCCAGCTGCACAAAGATTTGCACCTGCTGGACGTCGTTCGTATTTCGGGTGATCAGGGAGGGCGTCCCGAATCGGTTCATCTCGCGGGCAGAGAACTGCTGCACACGTTCGAAGACCGCGCGCCGCACGTCGCGGCCAAGCCCCATCGACACCCGGGACGCGTAGTAGACGCCGATGATCGCAAGGATTCCGACGACGACAGTCAAGGCGAGCATGACACCGCCGATCCGCCAGATGTAGCCGATGTCGCCCTTGGCGACGCCGTTGTTGATGATGTCGGCCGTGAGGTTTGGCAGATAGAGGTTCGCGATCGATTGGATCAGGAGGAGGATCACGACCACGACCACGGCGCCGGTGTATGGGCGCAGGTAGCTCCTCAAAAGCCGGATCAGACCGCCCATTGCCCGATAGATGATATCGTCGGCGGACAGAAAATGGAGGCGTACATCTGCCGCACCTGCGGCGTGCAGCAGGCGGCGAGCGAGCGTCCGCCGGCCGCGTGCGCGATCTGCGACGACGAGCGCCAGTACGTGCCGCCGGCGGGTCAGCAGTGGGCCACTCTCGCCGAGCTGCGCTCCGAGGGCCGGCGGATCGTGGTGCGCGACCTGGAGCCGGGCCTGACCGGAATCGGCGCCGATCCGCCGATCGGCATCGGTCAGCGCGCGCTGCTCGTCCGGACGCCGTCCGGCAACTTTCTATGGGATTGCCTCGGCTTCATCGACGACGAGGGCATCGCGGCGGTGCGTGCCCGCGGCGGGCTTCACGGGATCGCCATGTCGCACCCGCATTTCTATGGCGTCTGCGTCGAGTGGAGTCATGCCTTCGGCGGCGCGCCGATCTACATCCCGACGGCGGATCGTGAGTGGGTGATGCGACCCGACCCCGCCATTCGCAACTGGGACGGGACGATCGAGCCGCTTTCGGGCCTCACGCTCATCCAGTGTGGTGGTCACTTCGAGGGCAGCGCCGCACTGCATTGGTCGGCGGCTGGGGAGGGCCGCGGCGCGCTGCTGACCGGCGACACCATCACGGTGGTCTCCGACCGCCGCTTCGTGAGCTTCATGCGAAGCTACCCGAACGACATCCCGCTGCCCGCCTCGATGGTCAGGCAAATCCTCGCGGCGGTCGCACCCTATCGCTTCGATCGCATCTACGGCGGCTGGTGGGACCGAGTGGTCGATCACGATGGCCCGGCGGCGATCCAACGGTCGGCCGACCGCTATATCCGCTGGATCTCGGGAGGCCGGTAATCTACTCCCAGCCGATTAAGCCATGTCGTTCGCTTTCGGAGGTGAATCATGAATAACCAGCCGATTGGCCGCCGCACTTTCCTGAAAGGCGCGGGAGCGCTGGGCGTCGCCGGGCTCGCCGGCCCGCTGCTCTCGAGAGTCCCGACGCTTGCCTCGAGCGGCATCCCGATCAACCACATCGTTGTCGACATGCAGGAGAACCGGTCGTTCGACCATTACTTCGGCTTCGCTCCGTTTGCGGGATCGTTCGGGGTGCCACCTGGCTACTCCCAGCCCGACGGCCAGGGCGGGACCGTGATCCCGCACCACTTCACCAGCCTGTCGACCCCGGACATCGGCCATTCGTGGAGCGCGATGCACCGCGAATACGACGGCGGCAAGATGGACGGCTTCTATACGACCGACGGCATCAACTGTATGGGCTACTACACGCAGGCGGACCTTCCCTTCTACTACAGCCTCTTCGACGAGTTCACCCTGTGCGCGAACTATTTCTGTTCGCTGATGGGTCCAACCTGGCCGAATCGCTTCTATCTCGCCGCCGGCACATCGGGCGGGATCACCACCAACGGCGTGTGGGGCTACGGCGTGTTCAACTACCCGATCATCCTCGACCTACTCGACGCCGCCGGTGTGACCTGGAAGGTCTACAACGTCAGCATGGACAGCATCCCGTTCGGAAATACGGACAACGTCTTTGTCTTCTGGCAGCGGTATGCCCACGACCAGCGCACGCGCGGGAGCAAAGGCGAGTACCTCACCGACCTGAATCTTGGCCGGCTGCCGCAGGTGTCGTTCATCATTCCGAGTTTCGCCCGGGGCTGGGACGAACATCCACCGGCCGACGTTTCGATCGGGATGGGCATCCAGCAGGAGCTCATCACCGCCCTGCAGCAGTCGTCGGCGTGGAGCAGTTCCGCCTATATCCTGACCTACGACGAGTCGGGCGGTTACTTCGAGCACGTCGCCTCGCCCCAGCTCGACGCGTACGGCTTGGGCATCCGCGTGCCGACCTGGGTCATTTCACCGTTCGCAAAACCCGGTCATCTTGAACCGACGCTTTACGAGCACTCCTCGATCCTGAAGCTCATTGATCAGTTCGACACCTCCACGCCGGGCGGTCCGAACAACGCGGCGTCCAACGGCCAGGCGGTCGGCCCGCCGGCGCCGCCGCGAGATGGGCGACCCGAGATTGGAAATCTGATGGAATGTTTCAGCTTCTAACGGGCTAGACCAGGTAGTCGTAGAGCAGCTCTTCGCTGCCGAGCGGCCGGAAGTTCAGCTGGATCTGCTCCATCCGCGTCAGGAGCGGCGCCAGGTCCGCCTTGTTCTTCAGCTCGATCCCGACCAGGGCCGCGCCGCGCTCCTTGTTCGTCTTCTTGATGTACTCGAATCGCACGATGTCGTCGGTCGGCCCCAGGGCATCGTCGACGAACTGGCGCAACTGGCCGGGCTTCTGCGCGAATTCGATGATGAAGTAGTGCTTGCGCCCCTGGTAGACGAGGCTGCGTTCCATGATCTCGGGGTAGCGGAGGATGTCGTTGTTGCCTCCGCTCAGGATGCAGACCACGGTCTTGCCCTTGATATCGCGGGCCGCATCCTCCAGCGCCGAGAGAGCGAGCGCGCCGGCGGGCTCGGTGATGATGCCCTCGTTCTGGTAGAGCTCGATCATGGTGGTGCAGATCCGTCCCTCGGGGACGAGCACGACGCGATCGAGGTGCTGACGACACAGTTCGAAGGTGAGCTGGCCGGCTCGACGGACCGCGGCCCCATCGACGAAGGTATGGAGCTCGTCGAGGGTGACCACCCTCCCCTGCTTGATTGCCTCGTACATCGAGGGCGACCCGGCCGGCTCGGCGCCAACGATCGAGATCGAGCGATTCCGCTCCTTTAGATAGGATGCGATGCCGGACGCGAGGCCACCGCCGCCGATCGGGACGATGACCAGGTCGACCTTCCCGTTCAAGGCATCGTGGATCTCCTTGCCCACCGTCCCCTGGCCGGCGATCGTCAGCATATCGTCGAAGGGATGGACGAAGACGCCCTTTGACTGTTCGCAAAACTGCTGCGCCGCCTGGTTGGCCTCGTCGTAGGAATCGCCCACCAGCCGGATTTCGACCAGATCGCCGCCAAAGTCCTCGACCCGCTCGATCTTCTGCGTCGGCGTGATGCGGGGCATGAAGATCGTCCCTTTGATGCCCAGGCGCGCGCAGGCGAACGCGACGCCCTGCGCGTGGTTGCCGGCGCTCGCGCAAACGATCGGCCGGCGGCGATCCTCGGCCGAGAGCGACGCAATCTTGTTGTAGGCGCCACGGATCTTGAAGGAGCGCACCGCCTGCATGTCCTCGCGCTTGATCAAGATGTTGGCGCCGTAGAGCTCGGACAGCCGGGCCGACGGCTGGAGCGGCGTCGTCGAAACGATGCCTTGTAACCGCAGTTCCGCCTCCTCGACCGCGCGCGTGATCTGCATCGCGTCCCGAATAGTATCTGGCAGATCCCTGCGCTGGTTTACCAAGCCGTCACCAAGTCGCCAACGAATCGCGTGCAGGCGCCTGACCGATCGGGCCTGGTCCGTGTCCGAACTGCGGCAACGCGTGAAAGATCTCCTACGGCCCTATCGGTCCGTCCGGAGCGGTCATATAGTCGATGCACCCGGGGGCGACCGGCCTCCGAGGCGGACCTTATCCGGCAGGAGGAATTTTGATGAGCAAGCGCGAGAAGAAGCACGGCGAACAGGGCGGGCAACCGCAAACGCAGCCGTGGCCGAGCAAGCAGGGCGGCGCCCAGCCTGGCCAGCAGTGGCCAAGCAAGCAGGGCAACCAGCCCGAGCACAAGCCGACCACCTGGCCGACGCAGCCCGGACAAAGCCGCTAGGTTCGACTTTCGACAAGTGGCGCCCCGTCAGGATTGATGGGGCGCCGCTGCATTTCTGCTAGCGGAAGAATGCCGCCAACCTTTGGGCTTCTTCGTCGACCTCGCCTCGCATGGACTTCGGGATCGGCTCGAATGGCTTCAGCTCGACGCGACCACCCTCGACACGCCAGGTTCCCGCCACGGAGCCATCGATGAGAAACGTAGGAACGGAGTGTGGCGTTCTGGGATTGAAGACCATCGGGCGGTACCGCTCCGGGAGGATCTGCGTGCGGCGCGCGTGCACCAGCAGCGTCGCGTCCCAGGTTGGCAAGAAGCGGACCGGTGCCGGCGTGTTGGCGTCGGGCAACGGCGCCCGCGGCAGATCAATGAAGTCCTTTCGCTTTTCGTCGCGGAAGTGTCGGAGCGACATTCCTTTGAGAACGGGAAGCAGTTTCGTGTGAGGGATTCCTGCCCAGTCTGCAATTTCACGGACCGATGCCGGGCCGAATCCCCCGAGGTAGCGGCGGATCACGTGTTCGAGTCCGGCCGATTCACTGTGAGCGGCCGGCCTGATCCAGGCGTCGGCCAGGCCGTAGAGGTCGGCGCGTCGCTGCTCCCAGGTGCCCGACGGCGGAACGCGAACCATCTCGAGCCATTGGGCGACGCCACCGAAAGCGGTTGCCGGCAAACCCCGTTTGGCAAGGATCCTTTTCAACTCGTCGGCCCGCCGGGGGCCTTTGGCCAGCTGTTCGCGCAGGGCACGGACAGCGGCATGCATGTCGGGTTCGCTGATTTGATGGCGCGTCACGCGTCGCCACCAATCCTGCCTCGATGAGCGGGTGGCCGCATGGAAAAGCCAGTAGTCGCGCGCGGAGACCATGTGGATTGTGCTCCGCAGCAGCGTGGCCTGGACCACGCGCCGCTGCTGGAGTGCCTCGGTCAGGGCGTCTCGGCGGAAGTTGCGCATTCGCGACCAGAGACCGACGTATCCCGAGGGCGCATATTGGGTTTGAAGGCCGCCGATGCGCTCGATCGTTGTGACCATCGGAAGCGATGACCGATCAAGCAGAAATTGTCTTGCCAGGAGCGCGCGATTGAGCTCGCGCGCCGTCAGCGTGCGTTCAATCATCCCGACAACGTGTGGGCATCAGCGAGCTCAAGCAATTGATTCAGGTTCCGTCAATTGACAAGGGTTTGCCGCGAATCCTACAGTTGACAGATCGCGCTCGAGTGGGGGCTCAGCACGCTCGAGGGAGGATCCATGAACAGATTGGGGTTGTCCATTGGCCCGCGATCGTCGCACGCGCGTCGGGTCATGCTGTCGCTGGGAGCCGCCACCCTACTCATTGCCCAGGCGGTTCCAACCGCCGCCCAAACCGCAGCGACCTCCTCGACCGGGCCGACGATCGCCTACAGCCTCGATCTTCCAGGCGGGCAAACCGCCAAAGTCTTCAGCAACGGCGTCGCCGCGGTTTTCAGCAAGGATCGCCGCAAAGTCGAGTTTCGAAGCTTCCCGGTTACGCCGCAGTACGACGAGATGGCCGTCCAGACCGGGCTGCCCGACAAGGCCCACCTGATCGCGGACCTGGCCGCCGGCGTCAAGGCGCCCTTCGCCGATGGTCGAGTCCTGGCCGTTTTCGCCAATGGGGTGACCGGCAGCAGCGACGTGGTGTCGGGTCGGGGCGCGGCCTTCACCAACGACGCCGCGACGAACGCCATCCTGGCTCGCTTGGGCGTCGATCGCAGCGAGCGCCTCTTTAGGACGTACGCCCGCGACAGCCTCGCCCAGATGCGCGCCAACGCCGAGTTGGCGCTTGGCATGCCCCTGATGGATTTCACCAATGCCTACCGCTTCCACCTTACCGGCGCCTCGGTCCGTCAGGCCGTCACCGCGCTGCTCCAATCGCCCGCCGTCGTCTATGCGTCGCCCGATTTCCGCGTGAGCGGCAGCGAGGCCGCGCCAGTTCCCATCCCCGCAGGAACCGTGCCACCGCTCACGAATAGAACAGCACCGCCGCCGTCGAGCGCCGGTATCCCGCCCAACTATGCCATCGCCTCCAGCGCCCAGAGCCTGCTCAACGCACCAGGCACGGACGCGGCGGCCGCCTTCGATCTGATCGATCGCCAATTTCACCAGCTGCCGGGGCAGGACGAGATCATCACCAACGTCTCGCTCGGCGACCTCACGGACGCCAGCGTCGTCAACAGCAGTGATCCGTGCAGCTTCTGGGCGACCGTCTTCGGTCCTACCAGCGTCGTTATGGGCGGCCAGCGATACCTGAACTGGCCATCGATGCCGCTGATCCCGGCGTACACCTCCGACCCCAGCGGCAAGCTC
Organism: Chloroflexota bacterium; assembly: GCA_005882045.1. Classification (GTDB taxonomy): domain Bacteria; phylum Chloroflexota; class Dormibacteria; order CF-121; family CF-121; genus CF-13. The sequence goes on from VBHO01000082.1 coordinate 9,750, forward strand.
AACGGCACAGGCGAAGCCTGCGGCATCGATCCCTTCCTCGGTGAAGTGGGGCTCGACTTCTCGATGATGGCCCCACTCCCGCACGGACAGCAGCGGGCGGGCGAGCAGGGTTCCGGTCTGACCGATCTCCTCGGCATCGCGCCGGGCGCACGTTACCGGCTGGTCGTCCCGGCACCGGCGGGCCCCTTCGCGACCATCAGCGATATCGACGGATCATTCCTCGGCGCAGGCTTGCAATCCCCGGCACCCAACGTCATCACCGCCAGCCTTGGGTTCGCCGCCGACCAGTTCGGATTCTCGGGCCGCTACCTCGAGGACGATCCTCTGACGGAGGCGATCATCGCCGGCCTGGTCCACCAGAACATCACGGTGACCATCTCCTCCGGTGATGGCCTGCGGACCTTCACCAACGCCGCGGTCGCTCCCTCGGGCGGTAGCGTGGCGACGATCGCCATCAAACCGCATGACACGCCGAGCAACCTCAACGACGTGGGGTTCTCCGGCGCGCCCTCGCGCGACTTCGACAGTGGGTCGATCGACGTGGGCGGCACGACACTCGATGACATCAACTCGGCGCCCCCTCAGGATCCGGCCAATGCCCCGCTGGCGTCGCAGCACGCCTTCCCAGAGACCCGCTGGAACGGCTTCACCCTGTTCAGCTCGGGATACGGTTCGCGCGTCAACATCAGTGCACCTTCCGATAACGTGCTGGGCCTCTCCCACCCATTCGGGGGCGCAGCCGACTCGGTCCAGGTCAACCTCACCGGTGGAACGTCCGCCTCGGCCCCCGAAACCGCGGCGGCGGCGGCGGTCGTGCTGCAGGTGGCACGGCTCACCGGGCGGACCATCCCGAACCCGGACGTCTTGCGGAAACTCCTGACCAAGACCGCAACGCCAGTCCCGGGAGTACCGCAGTCCGACGTGAGCCTCGACGTCGGCCCGCAGATCAACGTGCGCCGGGCGGTGGAGACGCTGATCGCCGACGCCGGCCTCACGGTCACGCCGGGGGTGGCGCGGGTCGCGGTCGAGCAGCGCCGGCAGTTCAGCCTGTTTGATGCCGTCTTCATGAGCGCGACCGATCCGAACAACATCGACTTGCAGGGACCGGTGTCGGGGGTTGACGGCGCCAACACCGACCGCAACGCGAAAGCCTGGATCACGATCGCCCCGGACTGGGAGGGCCTGCCACCTGCCGCGCAGTACGCACTGTCGGTCGGCGCCACGACGCTCGCGACGACGCCCTGGGCGCGACTGCTGCCGGAGCAGATCCTGGGTGCCGCGGGATTGCCGCTGGCCTCCCCAACGTCGCGAACCGTCAACCTTACGTATGGGGCAAGCGCCAATGGGGTAAGCCTGGCTCAGACGAGTTTCTCGATGACCTTCGGGCCGGCCGATGCGACCCTGCGAGTGTCGCACGCGCCAGTCGTGCCCGCGGTCGTGACCAGTTCTACAATTCCGGTGACGTACGACCTGACCGGCGTGCGCAATGTCTCGAACCCTACGCTCCTGGTTTCCGAGCCCGGCCGGATCAACCCGGCAACGGGCTTCATCTACCGGCCGGTCTACAGCGCGTCGCTGAGCGCGCTGAGCGGCACGGTCCAGGTCCCGGTCAGCGCCCTGCATGGTGGGGGCATCTACGGGATCAATATCCGGTACGGGAAAGTGCTATTTGCGACGTTGAACAGCGACTTCGCGTATACCCGCGTGGCGCCAACCGGTGCCGCCCGGCCAGCCGCACCGCTACTCGCCCAGAACGGCTCTGCGCCCGGCCACGTCCTCGAGGTCCCGTACGGTGGGTCGTTCCAGCTTTCCTGGGACGTCTCATCGATACCGAATGCCGATGGTGCAACCCTCGAGGTGAGCGCTCTGGGTCCGGGCGCCTTTAACAACTACAACCCATTCAGCAATCCGAACGGGTCGCGCCGAGATCAGAACGGTGTCGATACCGGATCGGTTGCCTTCCTGCCGTTGACCGGGGTGACGGGCACGGTGGCGCTCAACGCGAAGACGCTCGGGCTGGCGCCGACTATGAACCATGTGGTGCGCGTCCTGGCCACACAATCCGGGGCCGTCGTCGGTGAAGCCGGCGAGGTGAGCAGCATCACGATGGACGGCGTGCTGGCCGCGGACGGCGGCTTCGCGAACAACGGCTTCGGCATCAATCAGCATGGCAACGATGCCTTCCTGGCGTCAGGTCAGCAACTCGCGAATGGAACGGTGACGACGTCGCTCGAGACCTTCGATCAATCGACCAACGCGATCGCCAAGACGGTGGCCTCCGCGAACAACGCCCTGTACTTCACCAACGGCTGGGGTATCTGGGGCGGTGACGTGGGATTGTTCGGCTTGTTCGACCTGACCACGTTTGCCTCGCCCTACAATCTGCTGAATCCGGCGACTGGGGCGGTCGGCGCCGCCTGGACACCGCCATCACCGAACACGCTTCAAATCGGCGAGGCGGCAGCGAACCAGGCGGATGCCCATGCAGCCTTGCTGGCCTTCGATACGACGCAGCCGAACACCGCCGCCTGGAGGGTGTTGACCTCCGACATCACTGCAAATACATTTGGGCCCCCGATCGACCTTAGCCCGGCGATCGCCGGGATGGGACTCCCGGTTTTCGACGGCATCGGTCAGAACACGACCACGAACCAGGTGGCCACGCCGGCCGGTGACTTCTTCAACTTCTGCGGATCGCCCACAATCGTGACCGCTGATCTAAAAAAGGGCAAGCTGTCGTCGTTTGCCGGCGTCACGAGCGGCTTCCCGTACGGCATGGCGGTCGACTCGGCCACCAACATGGCCGTCGTCCCAACCATCTGCGACAACTTGCTCGGGATCTACGATCTGGGTAAGAAGACGGGAATCGCGGCCAACCCTAAGGGCTCCACCAACCTTTACCCGGCCATCGACCAGACCCGCGGGTTGATCGTGATGGACCAGGTCGTCGCGGGAGACTTCGGCGTGAACAACAACGCCACCAGCGGCACGGTCGTGATGGACGAGCACGGGAACGTGCTCTCCAGCCAGGAGGAGCTCTTCCTGTTTAACACCTTTCTCACAATCGGGGCCAACAACGTGCAATTGAATCCGACGACCCGAACCGGCTACACCCTGGGGCCAGGCCAGCAGCAGCTCGCACCCTTTAGCTACTAGCCGCGACGCCCGCCCAGCATCCCCTCCCTCCCCCCTTGCGGGGAGGGTCGGGGGGCGTTGCCGTCCTCGGTTAGCTGCTGATGACGACGACGGTTGAGGCGCTGCTCGCGGCCGCCGAATCCTCCGCATGAAGAAGGATGAGATAGCAGCCGGGCAAGACCAGCATCGCGAGCTCGGGACGTCACACGCCTTCGGCCTGAATCTCGACAGCACCTCTGGCCTTCACCAGGCCGTGGCGTCCTTTGAACCAGACCAACGGTTTTTCGCCCTCCTGCCAGACCCACTCGGATTGCCAGAAGTTCGCCGACGACAGGCGCGCCGCGTGGCCGTCGGGAAACTCGAGCGCCCCTCCACCGACCCAGCGTAGATGAAAGACGGCCAGACGCAGTCTCGGAAATGGGTCGCAACGGCGCATCGCCTAGGCAATTTGGCCTAGACCTGATCGAAAGAGTGAACCTTTTGTTACGAGCGTGCATCTATCCGCCTAACGCCTAGGCGGAAGTCACACCTTCCTGGTTCAGCCCGGTACATACGTGTGTGCCGAAGGATCGCTGGCTCAAGGCATAGGCCAGAGGCCACCCACGCCCCATGTCCCAACCGCTGCGCGTCCTGATCGTGGAAGACCGGGAGGATGACGCCGTGCTGGTCGCAGAGCACTTGCGACGCGCCGGCCTCAACGCCGTATGGGAACGGGTCGATACCGAGGCCACCTTTGCGGCCAAGCTGAACGGGGGAATTGACCTGATCATCGCCGACTACCACCTGCCCCAATTCGGAGCCCCACGCGCTCTCGAAATGCTCAAAAAACTCGAGCTCGATATCCCATTTATCGTCGTCTCTGGGACTGTCGGTGAGGATGCCGCCGTCGCCGTGATGCGCAGTGGCGCGAGCGACTATTTGTTTAAGGAGAACCTTTCCCGGCTTCGGCCGGCCGTCGAGCGTGAGGTCCGCGCCGCCACCGAACGAAAAGGTGCGCGTGCGGCGCAGGCCGAATATTTGCGGCGGCTAAGCAGCATCTTCGATTCCGCGCTCGACGCCCTCGTCACGATGGACGCCGACGGCCTGATCACCGACTGGAATCCGATGGCTCAGGTTGTGTTCGGGTGGCCAAAATCCGAGGCAGTCGGCCGATTGGTCACGGAAACCATCATGCCTTCCCGCTACCGGGAGGCCCACCGCCTGGGCCTCCGCCGCTTTCTGGAGACCGGTCAGGGGCCCGTGCTCAACACGCGCCTGGAACTGGAGGGCCTCCATCGCGACGGCCATGAATTCCCGATCGAACTCGCCATCTCGGCGACGAAAACCGGCAGCAGCCACCTATTCAGCGCCTTTGTGCGGGATATCACCGAACGCCACCGCGCCGAGGAAGCGGTGCGCGCGAGCGAAGCACGGTACCGGCAGATCGTTGAAACCGCTTTCGAGGGCGTGTGGATCATCGACAGCAACAACAGGACAACGTTTGTCAATCACCGCATGGCGGAAATGCTCGGCTACGCTCCTGAGGAGATGCTTGGAAGACCGGTCCTCACCTTCATGGACCATGATGCGCAGGCCGCCTTCGCGGCGAATCGCGAACAGCGGCAGCAGGCCCACCAGCCGGAGCACGAGTTCCGATTCAGGCGGAAGGACGGGTCGGAGCTCTGGGCACTGTTGGAGTCGAGCCCAGATCTCGACGCGGCGGGTAACTACCGGGGATCCCTGGCGATGGTGACCGACGTCACCGAACGCCGGCGCGGTCAGGAAGCGCTTCGTCGCCTGGCAGCCATGGTGGCCACCTCGGGCGACGCGATCATGGCCGTCGACCTGACTGGTTCCATCCTGAACTGGAACCGTGGCGCCGAGCGCATGTACGGGTACACCGCGGAGGAAATCATCGGTCGCAGCATCTTGACGATCACTCCCGACGCGAAGACCAACGAATTAACCACCATCCTGGATCAAGCCCGGCGTGGCGAGCCCATCGAACCGGTCGAAACGCTCCGCAAACGAAAAGACGGCAGCCTGGTCGAAGTCTCGATCAGCTTCTCAACACTTGCAGATGTCAATGGCAGCGTGATCGCGACCACGGGCATTCACCGAGACATCAGCAACGCCAAACGGGCGGCGGAGGCGCTACAGGCGAGCGAGGAACGTTACCGTCGGATCGTCGAAACCGCCTACGAGGGTATCTGGGTGATCGACGCGCAGAACATGACCACTTTTGTCAATCCACGAATGGCCGAGATGCTCGGTTGGACTGTCGAAGAGATCATGGGTCGGTCCGTCTTGGATTTCCTCGATGCCGACGCCCGGGCGAGCTTTGCCACCAACCAGCCTGATCGCGTCAACGGGGTCTCGCTGCAACGTGAAGTTCGCTTCACGCGCAAGGACGGCACCGATTGCTGGACGTTGCTCAGCGTCCGGCCTACCTTTGACGAGGCCGGACACTACGAGGGGTCCCTGGCGATGGTGATGGATATCACGGAGCGGCGCCGCATCCAGAAGGCCCTCGAGTATCAGGCGCTCCACGACGCCCTGACGGGGTTGCCGAACCGGCTGCTGCTGGCCGAGCGGCTGGGCGAGGCGCTGGTTTCGGGCAAGGCCGCGCAACAGCAGGCTGCCGTTCTCATCCTCGACTTAGATCACTTCAAGGAAGTCAACGAAACCTTCGGTTTGCAAGCCGGTGACCGCCTGCTCGAACAGGTTGGGCCGCGGCTTCAGTCCGAGCTCGGAGCCGACGACATGGTCGCCAGGCTCAGCGGCGACGAGTTCGCGATGCTGTTGACGGACACGGATGCAGC
>VBHO01000266.1:0-1259 GCA_005882045.1 Chloroflexota bacterium
CAGCATCTGCCTGGCGTAGCTCATAGCTCCCTCCTCGCGTGAATGTGTAGCAAGGCTAGCTCCTTCTGAATCAGGCTACTCTCCCACGTCAGTCACCTGGAAGCAGATGATGTCTGTTAAGGGGAGAGGTGCCCCCAGGAGGCACAGCGACGGAGACTTGGGACGACCTGACGATTGAGATGCCCAAACGCTGGAGCAGTGCCGCTGCCGCGCTAACATTTGGGCTGCAGTGTAGGAGGACGTGACATGTTGAAATCACAAGACGTTCGCCGCTTCCAGGAGCGACTCAAGACGGAGCGCGATGCGATCGAGTCGCGTATCGCAACCAACAAACACGGTATTCAGGAAACGGTGCAGGACGACTCCGGAGTGGGCGATTCAGGCGATGAATCAAACCTCCTTTACGAGCGAGAAGCAGAGATCGACGAAAATGCCCGGGATCAGAAGGAACTGGCGCAGGTCAACAGAGCGCTCGACCGTATCGAACAAGGAACCTACGGGCTTAGCGAAGTCTCCGGCAAGCCCATCCCAATCGAACGCTTGGAGGCCGTCCCCTACGCGACAACCCTGGTTGACGAGCGCCCGCCTGAAGCAGAGTAGCTGCTTACACCGGATGGCGATTCGTTGATTGTTTCTCGTCCTGTGCGATTGTGACTTTGCCCAGGAACTTAGCGATTGGCGGGGGCGCGACGGGAACGATCCGTCCGTTGACATCGCCAAGGATGCCGACCAGCGGTTTTGAAGGTGGTCACAAGAACGTCCGCGGCGTCCGCCCGCGACCACTTCGGTCCATCGTGAATTTGGCCCAGGCTGGTTTGTGGGCAACTGCCCACGGTCGTCCGTCAGCGGCCGACGACTATGCCGTCACTTATACCGTCATCAGCTGTCAGGGAACTGACGCCGGCGACTCTACGAGGAGTGGGGTATCTTCTCGGTTCGCCCACTCAGCCATCGCGGCGTCGTATGCGCGCACCCGCTCCCAGCCGAGAAGTCGAAGGATGAAGACACCTTGTGTCGTTCGAATCCCAGCCTGGCAGTGGACGATCACCTCTTTGGTCGGCTGTACACCAGCGTCGCTGAGCAGAGCGCGAAGCTCAGGCGCAGATCTGACCATCCGGCGATCATCATCTGTCACGAATTTTTGCGCGAACAGGTGGAGTGCCCCGGGGATATGGCCCACCCGCTTGTTGCTGAAGTCATTCGTCGCTCCGGACCATTCTCCGTCCGGCCTAACGTCCAGGATTTGGGTCCCCGGGTAG
>VBHO01000266.1:1264-1879 GCA_005882045.1 Chloroflexota bacterium
GCCGATCACCGACTCGTCAGGCTGCGGTGTGAACCGACCCGGTCTTGGGGCGGTCTCCTTGAAAGTGACTGGCCGGCCTTCGTTAATCCAGCGGTACCACACGCCGTTGAGGACCCTGGCGTTAGTGTGGCCGTAGTAGTTAAGTACCCACCACAGCCTGGTGGCGTAGAACATATTGCTATCGTCATAAGCGACAACCGTGGTGTCGTCCGACACGCCCAGCTTTTCCATGAGATCCCCGAAAGCCTTGGGCCCCATGACATGCAAGCCAGCTTCGGGTTCTTTCAGCCAACCATTTACTGGGAGCCCTACCGCACCAGGGACATGCGCGCGGCGGTAGCGCTCCAGGCTGGCGCAGTCAATGATCCGAACTTTCGGATCGCCTCGGCGTTCCCAGAGCCAGTCGGGCTCGGCTAGAAGTTCCGGTCGTGCGTAAGCCTGCTCCACCATCGTCCATCCTCCTTCCCCGCTCAGGAACTGACAGCCTCAACATAGTCTGCCGGCGCCTCGAACACAAGGGAGGTCGGCTCTGCTCAGGGCATGCGCACCAGGCCCTCGCCGGACATCGCCTAATCTGCGACGCATGACCGGTTAGAGTCGGTCGTGCCCCTTGTC
>VBHO01000266.1:1888-2425 GCA_005882045.1 Chloroflexota bacterium
CGCGTATTCGCTTATAGACCCGCCTGACCTGCCGCACATGGTTTCCGCCGAGCGGGAGTGCACAAACCACGATTGTCGCGCTTTGCACGACCGTCGAGATCGCTTCCTTACGGAACATCCGGCCATGAAGCTGCGATGTCAAGGCGGCCGCTAAGCAGCAGCGTCGAACCCAGGATAGGCCCGGGTTCGACGCTCGCGCCACTAAGCTGCCGCACCCAGCATCCGCTTGCCCTGGACGTATGTCTGTGGCGAGTTCGAGTCCCGTCTCTCGCTTACCGCGCACTGGTTCAGCGATCTCCTCGAACTAGGTGCCTAGGACGGCTGGGGTCGAATGCCCTCGATGTGGCGATCCCTGATCTCGACGACCGCCAGGATGCCTGAAGCGATCCTTGTCCGCTAAGCGGCCGTGGCTACGTGTCGATTCCGTTCGGCAAGATCGGATTAGGTATGGTCAGCAGGGGCAGGGCGCGCTAGCCGTCTGGTTCAGAAATGGCGATGGTGCACCGGACAAGGAGACCAACATGGACTGGTTAATGG
>VBHO01000265.1:0-647 GCA_005882045.1 Chloroflexota bacterium
CAGCGCTCGGATTTCGTCGGCATCCTCAAGGAGATGCACGGCCTGCCGGTCATCATCCGATTGATCGACCCGCCGCTCCACGAGTTCCTGCCCAACTACGACGAACAGTTGGTCAAGGTCACGACCATGCGCCTGAAGAAGGCGCCCAAGAAGAAGCTCGAGCAAGAGGAGGCGCTGCTGCGTGCCATCGAGGGAATGCGCGAGCAGAATCCGATGCTCGGCCTGCGGGGTATCCGGCTGGGTCTGCTCTACCCGGAGATCGTCGAGATGCAGGTGCGCGCCATCCTCGAGGCCGCCATCTCGCTCAAGAAGAAGAACGTCGACGTCAAGCCCGAGATCATGATCCCACTGGTCAGCCACGTCAACGAACTGCAGCGCACGCACGACACGCTGCTTCGCGTGGTCAAGCAGGTATTCACCGAGCTGAAGCTCGAGATCCCCTACAAGTTCGGCACCATGATCGAGATCCCGCGCGCCGCACTGACGGCGGGGGAGGTCGCGAAGGTCGCGGAATTCTTCTCCTTCGGCACCAACGACCTGACCCAGACGACCTTCGGCTTCTCGCGCGACGATGCCGAAGGCAAGTTCCTGCTGAAGTACGTCGAGGAGAAGATCCTGCCGGTCAACCCCTTCGAGTCACTGGACAC
>VBHO01000265.1:685-1720 GCA_005882045.1 Chloroflexota bacterium
CGTCACGACATGGAGATCGGCATCTGCGGCGAGCATGGGGGAGACCCGGCGTCGATCAAGTTCTGTCACACGCTCGGGCTGAACTACGTCAGCTGCTCGCCATATCGGGTGCCGGTAGCGAGGCTCGCGGCGGCCCAGGCGGCGATGGAGACGAAAGAAAGAGACCGGTAGGGGAAAGGACCATGGCTGTCCTTATTCCGCAGACTCATCTTGAGTTTGGCAGCCGCTTTCTGCAGCAGCTGCTCAGGCGGAGCGAGGAAAACGTATTCGTCTCACCGGCGAGCTTGGGCCTCGCCCTCGGCATGGCAGCCGCTGGCGCGAGCGGTGAGACGCTGGCCGCGATCGAACACACGCTTGGCGTCGACGCGACCGTGGCGACGAAGCGTGCGAAACGCCTGTTCGCGAGCTTTGACACGTTGCCTCCCGGCGTGGCGATCGAGATCGCAAACTCTCTATGGGCCGCGTCAGGGTTGCCGTCGTCGCCACCGTACGCCGCTGCGATGCGGGAGAGCTATCGGGCGGAAGTACGCAACGTCGACTTCGGGCGGCCGGAAACCATAACCCTTATCAACGATTGGGTGGCGCGCATCACGCACGGGCAGATCAGAAGCGCGGTCGATCAAATCGACCCCAGCAGCATCCTGGCGCTGGTCAACGCGACGTATTTCCACGGGCTGTGGGAGGACCCGTTCGATGCCGACGATACGGTCGACCACGATTTCACTACCGGCTCGGGCGGCGTCACGCGAGTCCGACTAATGGCCAAGTCAGCTTCGTTCGAGTACGCAGAAGACTCGGACCTGCAAGCCATCCGGCTGCCCTACAAGCAAGACCGTTTTAGCCTGCTCGTCCTGCTTCCTCGAAAGCCTCTCTCGCCGTCGGGCTTTCACGACATCGCTTCACCGTATTCGTTAGAGCGCATCATGGCAGTGCTCGGGCACAGGCGCGGCCACCTCCGAATGCCGAAATTTGGAATTGACTATGCGGCCGACCTCACGGCCGAGCTGCAGGAGATGGGCATGGGTCGAGCGTTTG
>VBHO01000265.1:1925-2913 GCA_005882045.1 Chloroflexota bacterium
GTGAAACTGACCTGATCCTCTTCCTTGGCGTGATCGGCAACCCGAATCCGTGAGCTATTCAGGCGGCGAAGTAATGAACCGCTCCCAGAGGGCTGCTGCCTCCTCGGGCGACAGCGACAGCGCCGCCTCTTCTGTCAAGCCCACTTGATGAATCAGGCGACGGATCAGCCAATCGGGCGTCCCCCTGGGAGCCTCAGCTTCCCTCTGAACAGGCGACGACGCCCGTAACGCGGCCCAGAACTGCTCCTCGCTCTCTAGCCCAAGCTGCTGTTTCCAAATCCGATGCCAGAGACGGGGGTCTCCAATCTGGTCTTTGCTGTGCGAGGCCCTCGTGCGGAGGATGCTTCCGTCTGCTGTTCGTTTGACGTAGCGGTCATGGTCACCGGTCTTTCCCCTGGCGCTTTGTTTTTTCGACCAACCATCGATCTCACAGAACCGGCGAATGTCATCGAGCGTTGGCTGCGGCAAGACCCTCCTCGGGGTGGGTGGTTACCCGATCAGCAAAAATGACGCGGTCCAGGTGACCTGACAGATCGGCCACCAATGCCTTGATGACGTGAGGAAAATGGGCTCTCCGATTTGGGGCGGCCCGGTAGGTATCAATCTCTTCCAGGTAGTCGCGCACGTAATCACGCACCTCATCGAGTAGGTCACGGCGAGCGGCGGCGAGATCCTTTCCGCGTCCGTAAACCTGAAACTCGGGGAGCCAAACGTTCACGGCCCCCGCTTCTTTGAAGACTTCTGGCCCAAAGGAGATGCCCTCAACCAGCCGAGCGATCTCTTCGATACCAAGCAAGACCCCGAGGTCCTTCCTGCCCCGAGCTATGGGAACGGGCCGATGGCGCACGACAGCATCCGTAAAGACCTCGCTGATTCGGTCCCGGACATCGCTGAGGTTCAGGGGCTTGACGGCCGGCTCCTGATTGATCATGGTTTCGTACAGATTGTACGATTCGTACGATGCCTGGTCAAGAGGGGATACGCAACG
>VBHO01000083.1 GCA_005882045.1 Chloroflexota bacterium
TGAACCCAGCGCCCGGCTCCGCGCGCAGCAGGCGCGCATTCTCTGACCGGTGGCCCTCCGGGAACAAGACGACCGCCGATTCTTGCTTCAGTAAATCGAACGCCCGGCGCAGCGCCGTCCGATCCGGAGAATGGCGCACCACCGGAAACGCATGATAGCCGCGCATCAGCCAGGCCCACGCGCCCTGAAAGAGCTCCGCCTTGGCCATGAACCACACCGGCCGCGGGGCCCAGCCGCCGATGAGCGCCGGATCGACGGCGCCCACGTGGTTCGACACGATCAAGAGCGGACCGGAGCGGGGCACATTCGAGGTGCCGCCGAGGTGGAACTTTGAACCCAGAAGCAGCCGGGTGAGGAGCCGTGCAAGACCAGTGAGGAAGGAATAGCTCAAGATCAGTGCTTAGGAAGCCGGGCCATCACCTCATCGAAGACCTGACCGACCGACTTACCCTCAGTCGCGACGATTATAGCATCGGTTGCCGGCCGTAAGGGCGCAATTTCTCGCTCCCGGTCGGCACGGTCGCGGGCGTCGATTTCCTGTTCGAGCACGGCATCTGGCGTCGCGCTGCCCCGCGCCCGGTCCAACTCGCGGCGGCGCCGCGCCACCCGCTCGGCCGCTGGGGCTGTGAAGAAGAATTTCACGTCGGCCTCCGGAAAGATCACCGTCCCGATGTCGCGGCCCAGCACCACCGCGTCGCCGCGCGCCGCGCGCCGTTGCGGCTCGATGAGCGCGCGGCGGATCTCGGGAATCTGGGAAATACGCGAGAGGTCCGCCGCGATCGCAGGATCTTGCGCCTCGAGGCTGACATCCCGTCCATCGATCGCCAGCAACGGGCCGGGACGATCGCTCGCCGGCGAGGTGTTGACCTCGAGGTGCAGCTGCTCGAGCATGTGGGTGAGGCCGGCGACATCATCCATGGGGATGGCCCGGCGCCGGGCTTCGACGGTGACGGCGCGATAGAACAGCCCGGTGTCGACCAGGGCAAACTTCAAGGCTTCCGCAACCAGCCGCCCGATGGTGGTCTTCCCGGATCCGGCCGGACCGTCGATAGCGATGATCAAAGTCCTGCCGCGGCCCTGAGCTGCGCCACCTCATCCGCGTGGAGCGGCCGGACGAGACCCTCATGGAGGTCGCCCAATTCGAGTCCATCGATGCGAACCCGCTGCAGATCGAGGACGCGATGGCCGAGCGCCTGCCAGAGCCGGCGCACCTCGCGCTTGCGACCCTCACGCAGCACCATCGACAGTCGCGTCTCGTTCGGGCTGCTCTCCAGCACCCGAGCCTCGGCCGGTTGGAACCGCTCCCCTCGCACAACCATCCCCTCGGAAAGCCGGCGGAAGGCATCCTCTCCGGGCCGGCCCTCGATCACGACGCGGTATTCCTTTTCGACATGGTAGCGCGGGTGCATCAGCCGCCCGGCGAGCTCGCCGTCGTCGGTCAGCAACACCAGGCCGCGGCTGTCGAGATCCAGGCGGCCCACTGGGAACACGCGCGGGTACCGCTCGGGCAGGCGATCGGTCACGGTCGCGCGCCCACGATCGTCGCCCACACTGGTCAGCACGCCGACCGGTTTGTTCATCATCAGGTAGGTCCATTCGGCCGCGGGCTCGACCGGTCGCCCATCGACCAAGACTGTATCCACGCCGGGCGTCACCTGCTGGCCGGCGATCGCTGGGAGGCCGTTCACCGAAACCGTTCCCGAGGCGATCAAGCGGTCGGCCTTTCGGCGCGCCGCCACGCCGGCGCGTGCTAGGAACTGGTTGAGGCGGATTGCGGTGGCGGTGGCAGCTCGTCCAGGCTGCTGAGTCCGAGGATCTGGAGAAATTTCATCGTGGTGCCAAAGAGCCGCGGCGTGCCCGGCGCATCGAGCCGGCCAGTCTCCTCGATCAGTCCCTTTTCTTCGAGGCTCTCGAGCACGGCCTCACAGTTGACGCCACGAATCTCTTCGATCCGGGCCCGGGTGAGCGGCTGCCGGTAGGCGATGATGGCGAGCGTCTCGTAGGCCGCCGGCGAAAGTCGCGATGGGTATTCGGGACGCAAGACGCGACGGACGACGTCCGCCTGCGCCGGATCGGTGACCAGCTGGAGCTGATCCTGGTGGCGCTGGAGAAACAGCCCGCGACCGGTGAGCGCCTGGCCGAGACTCACCGCCGCCGCCTCGATGTCCGGCAGCGTCGATTGGAGGATATCTTGCAGCTCGAGCACGGTGACCGGACGGTTCAATGTGAAGAGCACCGCCTCGAGCGCGGCCGTAAGGCCTGCCGTGTCACGCACCTGGGTCGCGCTCTCGACCATCGAACTCATGCTTCGTCTTTCCTCTCCATTCTGTGCACACTGATTTCGCCGAACGCGGAAGCCTGCGCTACGCGGGCCTCACCGATTCTAATCAGCTCGAGGAGCGCGAGAAAGGTCACGACTGCCTCCAGGCGCGTACGCGCGTGACGGAACAGGGCGCTGAAATTGAGCTGTGGTTGGTGGATCAGCATCTCACGGAGCTGGTCGAGCTTGTCGGCGAGCGACACGTGTTCCATCTCGACCGAGCACCTGCTGGAAGGCGCTCGCCAGCGCGTCAAGGCTCACCTGCACCCGGGCTTGCGGGATCACGTCGGGCTCGAGCAAACCGGCGAAGGTAAACCGGCCGCTGGCATGGCGGCGCATCAAGGACTCGGCGAGCTCCTTGAACCGCTTGTACTCCTCCAGCCGTCCCTTGATGGCGTCTTCCCATGCCTGCAGGTCTTCCTCCTCCCCCATCTGCGCCTGCGGCATCAAGGCGGCGGCCTTGAGCTGGACCAGCCGGGCGCCGATCACGAGGAACGCCGCCAGTCGATCGAGCGGCGGGCGGTCGTGCTCGATCGCGCGGAGGTAGTCATCGGTCAGGCTGGCCAGCGGAATCGCCGCGAGGTCGACCTCGGCGCGTTGGGCCAGGGTCAGCAGCAGCTCGATCGGCCCGTCGAAGGCGGCCGTGCGCACCAGGTAGACGGGGTCACGCTCGAGCTCGGGCGCGACCTCTCGGCTCAATTGCGTCGGTCCGCTCGCTGCAAGCGTCGCGTGGCCTCCAATCTCGGCTCGCGGTGATGGTGCTCAGCGACGACGTCGGCCAGCTCGGGTGCGCCGGCGGCCCGCAGCCTTTCCGCGCCAATGCGCGCGTGATCGATATAGATGTCATGGCGGGTCGCGAATCCGGGCCGCGCGCGCCGCACGGCCTGGAGCAGGCGCGGCGACGCGGCACGCAGGAAGACCGTCAGGCTGCGCTCCACCACTGAGAACCGGGCGCCGGCCTTGCCGACGTCGTGCAGCAGGGCCGCCTGTTGCAGTAGCTGGTCCGGTTGGTCCTCGAGCCGCCTCACCGTCTCGAGGACGTCGAGTCCATGTCGCTGGTCGTTCACCGGCAGCTGTGCAAACAATGGCCAGAGCGGCGGGCCCAGCACGCGCTCAACCGCGAGCCGCTCTTGCTCGGTGACGCGCGCCGACGCATGGCGCCAGAACTGGCTGACACGATGGAGGGCGGACCCGGTCATTCGTCCCCATCGACAAGGGGTAGGCCCCAGCGCAGTTTCCGACGGAGCAGCTCGAAGAAGTTGGGACCGCGGTCGAACTGCACCAGTTCGACCGCCAGCCCGGGAGCGGCGATCCGCACTTCCGCTCCGGGAGCAAGGTCGGCATTCTGCTGCCCGTCGCAGGTCAAAATGGCGGACGCGCTGGGCAAGCGGAGTGTGATGCGGGCCTGCTCGGGCAGGACGATCGGGCGGTTGAAGAGGCTGTGTGGGTTCAACGGCATGAACGTGATCGCCCGCACGTCGGGATGGACGATCGGCCCGCCCAGGGACAGCGCGTAACCCGTCGAGCCCGTCGGCGTCGACACGATGACGCCGTCGGCGTCGAACTGGCCCGCCGGCTGGTCATCTACCAGGGACTCGATCCGGATCAGGTTGATCTCGCTGCCTTTGTGCACGACGACGTCGTTGAGCGCATTGAAAACCCGCTCGCCAACCCGCGCCTCGAGCAACGCCCGGCGTTGCAACTTGAAGTCGCCGGCGGCCCACCGGTCGAGCGCCTTCCCTTCGTCGCCCAGCTGCACCTGGGTGAGGAACCCGAGGCGACCGGCGTTGACCCCGAGCACGGGGATGTGGGCCGCCGCCGCCTGCTGGGCGGTCCATAGCAAGGTGCCATCGCCGCCGACACTCACGATCAAGCGGGTGCCGTTGAGGTCGCCGGCCAGCGCGCCGGGACGTTCTTCCGCCGTCGCGCAGTAGGTCCAGACGCGAAAGCCGCGCGCTTCCAGCCGCCGGCGCGCTTCCATGACCGGCGGGCCACCGATGTCGATCCGCGGATGGCAGACGATGCCGACGGCGTCAGGCATGAGGCTTCAAATAAAGCAGAAACTCCTGATTCCCCTTGGCGCCCACGATCGGTGAGGGGATCTGGCCGGCGACCGTGTACCCGATCTCGCCGGCGAACTCGCTGAGGCCCCGGACCACCGCGCGATGCTGCTCCGGGTCGCGCACGACGCCCCCCTTCCCCACCGCGCCCTTGCCAACTTCGAACTGTGGCTTGACCAGTGTCACCACGTCGCCCGGCGGGCTCACGAGCTCCCGGACCCGGGGCAACACCAGCCGCAAGGAGATGAACGAGACATCGATCACGGCCAGGTCGGCCGGCACCGGCAGCTGATCCAGGTACCGGATGTTGACCCGTTCCATCACGGTTACGCGGGGATCCTGGCGCAGGCTCCACGCCAGCTGACCGTAGCCGACGTCAACCGCGATCACCCGCGCCGCCCCGCGCTGGAGCAGGACGTCGGTGAAGCCGCCTGTCGACGCGCCGACATCGAGGGCGGTGCGGCCGCTGGGATCGATCGCGAAGGCGTCGAGCGCCGCCGCCAGCTTTTCTCCACCGCGACTGACATAGGTCGAGGTTCCCGCGACTTCGATCGCCTGCTCAGCGCTGACCATCTGGTCCTGTTCCCCCATCGTGACCCCCGCCACCCGGACAAGCCCGGCTCGAACCATCGCCCGGGCGCGTTCGCGCGAAGCCACCAGGCCCCGCTCCACCAGCTCCTGGTCGAGGCGGCGACGTTGCGCCACCATCATCGCCAGATGCCCAGCCCGATCACGATCCCCAGCAAGGCGCCGGCGATCACCTCGATCGGGGTGTGGCCAAGCAGCTCCCGCAGCCGCTCCTGGTGAATCCCGCGGTGGGCAATGAAAAGGTCGTCGAGCAGCCGGTTGATGATGATGGCCTGCTGCCCGGCGGCGCGCCGGACGCCGGTGGCGTCGTACATCACGACGGTACTGAAGATCAAACAAACGGCAAACAGCGGTGACTGGACACCCTGCAGCCGGCCAATGATGGTCGTCAGCGATACCACCAGGGCGCTATGTGAGCTCGGCATGCCGCCGGCGGTGGCCAGCCGACGCACACTGAGCCGGTGCAGCACGACGGAGTCGATGATCACCTTGCTCGCCTGGGCAATCGCCCAGGCGATCAAAGGCACGACGAAGTAGGGGTTCTGAAGCAGCGTCACGGGCCGGCCGTGCGCTCGACCGCCGGAGCCAGCTCATTCAGCCGCCGCTCGGCATCGTCGAGCAGCCGGGCGCATCGCCGCGCCAGTGCCAGGCCGCGCTCGAAGGTGCGCACCGACTCCGCGAGATCCTCCTGTTCTTTGCCCAGCAATGCAACCGTCCGTTCGAGCTCGGCGGCGGCGGCCTCGTAGTCCATGGCCGCGACGTCGTCCAATTCCCTCCCCCTCTGGGGGAGGGTAGGGTGGGGGTTCATGAGGCCTCCCTGGTCGCCGCCTGGTCGGCGGGCGGCCGGCGAATCTCCGCATCGGCGGCGATCCGCCCGAGGATGCCATTCACGAACTTGCCGGAGTCCGGGCCGCCGAAGGTCTTGGCCAGCTCGATCGATTCGTTGATGGCGGCCTTCAGCGGGACGCTGGGCAGATAGCGGATCTCGAAGGTCGCGATCCGCAGCAGGGTCCGTTCCACCTTCGCCATCTGGTCCAAACCCCAGTTGCGCGATGCCTCCGCCAGCTGCGCGTCGATCTCGGCTTGATGGTCGCGCACCCCCTCGACCAGCACCCGGGCAAAGTCCGCCACCTCGGCATCGGCGCGCGACTCGGCGACGTGGTACTTCAGGGATCGCTCGACGTCGCCGCCGTCGCTCTCGAGCTCGAATAAGACTTTGAGCGCGAGCTCGCGGGCCAGGTGACGCCGTCCCATCGCTACGAGTCCTCCGGGAACCTCACGTCCCCGACGAATACGTTGACCTCGCGCACTTCGAGACCGAGCATCTTATCGATGGCGTCCGCCACCTGTCGTTGCACCTCCGCCGCCACCGTCGGGACGTGGGCGGAGTGGTCAACGATCACGAACAGCTCCAGGTTCAGGGCCTCGTTGCCAAGGTCGACCCGGACACCCTTGTGCGAGCTGCCGGGCGGCAGCACGCGGTGGCCGTCTCGCGCCTTGGCCGGATACATACCGACGATGCCCTGTACCTGGCAGGCGGTCAGCGAGGCGATGTGGGCGATGACCTCATTGGCCACCTTGACCGAACCGAGGGGACGGTCAGGCATGTCTCAGACCCGCTCCACGTAGGCGCCGGTGCGGGTATCCACCCGGATCACATCGCCTTCGTTGACGA
Source organism: Chloroflexota bacterium (assembly GCA_005882045.1). Lineage (GTDB taxonomy): Bacteria > Chloroflexota > Dormibacteria > CF-121 > CF-121 > CF-13. The sequence goes on from VBHO01000083.1 coordinate 6,644, forward strand.
AGAAGGGCACGTTGAGGGTGAGCCCGGTCTCCACCGTCGCCGGCTTGCCACCCCCGGCCGCCGTGTCACCCTTGAAGCCGGGTGAGGTTTGCGTCACCTTCAGCTCGACCGTCGTGGGCAGCTCGACCCCGAGGGCGCGGCCGTCGTACATGAGCACATCCAGTGACGAGCTCTCTTTCAAGTACTTCAAGGTATCGCCCAGCTGGTCGTCTCCGAGTGGCAGCTGATCGTAGCTTTCGAGGTCCATGAAGAAGTGCCGGTCACCGTCGCTGTAAAGGTACTGCATGGGAACCTTCTCGATCCGGGCGCGGGCGAAGCGGTCTTTGTCCCGGAATTTCTGGTCGATGATCGAGCCGCTTCGGACATTGCGGAGCTTGGTGCGAAAGAAGGTGTCGCCCCGAGCATTCTGCCCCTGCTGGAACTCCCCACTCGATCGTCATGCCGTTCTTGAAATCACTGGGGTTGACCATGCGCGGTGGATTTTACCCGTAATTCGGTTGGCGAACCCTACGGGGTCCCCAACCCGCCCGGCCGGCGCCGCGCTTCGATTTGGGCGAAGATGGCATTCCGAAGCTGCTGGGGGCGCGGCACGGTACTCAGCAACTCCCCGCCCTCGCGCCCGGCGGATTCCAGCTCGATATCGCCGAAGCCCCAGGTCCGGCCCCACAGTCCCTGGAAGGTCGTCAGGTCCTGGATCCGATCGATCGTGATCGAGCGCGAGAACTTGGAAATGATGCCTTCGTTGAGGATGACGCGCTGGTCGGTGAGGACGTACTCGTGCGCCCGCCAGCCCCAGTAATAAAGGTTGATCGCGAGGATGCCGGCCAGCGCCACGCCCAGCATCAGGAACAGGCGCAGTTCGCCGGCGAGCGGCAGCAGGGTCAGGACCACCAGCAAAACGATCGCGGCGAGGATAGTCGTCGCGATCGGACGCAGCAGGACGACCCAGTGGCGGCAGGAGCTGACCAGGATGCGCTCGCCGGGAAGCAGGTCGCGGGCGTTCATGGCGATTGAGCGTAGAGGACCAGCAGGGTCCCAAGGGTAAGGAACGGTCCGTAAGGGACGGCCTCTTTCATTTTGCGGATCCGGGTGATGAGCAGAATTATCGCGACAAACCCGCCCAAAAATACGCCGTAGAGCAGGGCGTGGGCCACGCGCAAGTTCGAGAGCCCGGTCGCCATCCCGATGAAGACCGCGAGTTTGACGTCGCCGAAGCCGAACGCCTCGGCGCCGAAGATCAGCTGGCCGCCAAAGTAGAGCAGCAAGAACACACCGCCGGCAAGGGCGGCGGCCACCGGTGCGGTCCGCCAGTCGGGCCACGGCCAGGTCAATGCCGCGGTCCACGGGGTGACGAAGGCGAGGGCGAAGGCGATCACCCAGCTGGGATACATGATGAAGTCGAGGATGTAGCGAGTCTTCAGGTCGAACGCCAGCACCTGCACCAGGATGACGACGAAGACCGAGTCGATGAAGAGCAGCCGCTGCAGGCCGAGTTGGAAGGCAAAGAGGAAGAAGAGCACCGCGGACAAGCCGGGCATCAAGAGCCTGTCGAGTTGGGACTGATCGAACTCGATTTCCTCGATCCGGGCCAGCCGGCGAGACAGGTAGTTGAGGCCGACCCCCAGCGCCCCACCCACGACCGCCCAGCCGAGCGAGAACAGCAGGTGGCTCACGAGCTCAGGCGCCCGACCACGGCGCGCTCGAGCGCGGCGCGCATGGCCTCCTCGGGTGCCGGCTGATCGGTCCAGATCTCGAAGGCGGCCAGCCCCTGGAAGAGCAGCATCGTCAGCCCATTGATCGCACGGGCTCCCTGATCTCGAGCCCCCTGGACCAAGCGCGTCACCAGCGGCCGGTAGATGAGATCGAACACGAACTGCGATGGCGTGATCCATTCGACCGGAAAGGGCACCGCTTCGCCGTCGCTGCCGACGGGGGTGGCGTTGACGACCAGGTCGACCTTGCGAACCAGCAGGGACAGCGAGCCCAGCGGCGCGGGGCCGCCGTTGCTGATCTCTAAGTCGCGGCAGACGGCGCGCGCTTCCTCGAGGTCGCGGCTCGAGACCCAGATCTTCGCGGCCTCGGCCCGAAGGGCGTCAACCGACGCCCTCGCGGCACCGCCGGCGCCCAGCACCAGAGCGTCCTTTCCCTTGACCTGGAACCCGGCGTCCTCGAGTGCCAGGCTGAAGGCCGGGCGATCGGTGTTCCAGCCGACTAGCGCGCCGGCTCGATGGCTGATGGTGTTGACCGCTTTGACGACGCTGGCTTCGGGGCCGAGACCGTCCAGCAGCTTCGTCACGGCGACCGTGTGGGGCATGGTCACGGCCGCCCCGATCACGCTCGAATCAGCCCGCATCCTGGCAATGGCGGCAGGGAGGTCACGTGGCGCCACCGTGTGGGCCTCGCAGCTGGCGTCAATGCCGGCTGCAGTGAACCCGGCACTGTAGAGGCTGACGGCCAGCTCGGCCTCGTCCTCCCCGCCCAGCAGGAGCAGCCGGGAGCTGGCCTTACTGGAGGCCGTATTGCTTGAGGAGGCGGGCGAACTCTTCGTTGGTCTTGGCGTAGTGGTTGTGACCCTGGGGGTCGGAGAGGTAGAAGAAGTAGCCGGTGTCCGCCGGTTGGAGCGCGGCATCGATAGCTTTGACGCCAGGGTTCGCGATAGGTCCAGGGGGAAGGCCGGTATGTAGGTAGGTGTTGTACGGCGAGTTGATCTTGCGGTCGTCGGTGGTGACCGTCGACTGCCAGACGCCCTTGGCGTAGAGGACCGTGGCATCGATCTGAAGCGGCCAGCCGGCGGCCAGCCGGTTGTAGATGACGCTGGCGACCAGGGGCCGATCCTCCTGGAAGCGGGCTTCCCGCTCGATCAGGGAGGCGATCGTGACCACCTGGAGCGGGTTGAGCTGCCGCTTGGCGGCCTGGCCCTGGCGGGTGTCGTCCCACAGGCGCTTGAAGTTGTCCAGCTGGAGTGTGATCAGGTCCTTGGCCGTCCCCGCCCGGGGCACCAGGTACGTATCCGGGAAGAGAAAGCCTTCTAGCGACGCGCCCGGGGGCAGGTCCTTCAGGAAGTCGTAGTTGAACTTTCCCTGCACCGCCAGCGCTGTGTAGTCGCTGCCCTTGATCACGCCGCCCTTGTCGAGCAATTCCGCCGTCTTCTTGATCGTGTATCCCTCGGGGATGGTGACGAAAATTTCGTCGGGGATGGCGGTCTGCAGGGCCGTCAGGATCTGGATCATGTTGAGGTTGCGGCTGAGCTCGTAGGCGCCCGCCTGGACGTTGCGGTCAAGGTGCTTGTAGCGGGCGTAGAGGTCGAAGACCGTCACCGAGTCGATCAGGCCGGTGCGGTGCAGGGTATCGGCCACTTCGTGGAACGTGGCTCCCTGCGGCACCACAAAGCGCACCTTGGAGTTCCCGGGGTTGGCCGGCTGGTGCAACTGATGGTCGACCCAGTTGTACCCGATCACCGCCGGGATGCCGAGCGCGGCCGGCAGCAGGAAGAGGACCACCACAAACCACTGCACGCAGCCGAGCGCACGGCTGCGCTTTCGGGGCGCCGGGGTGCTCATCGGCTGTCGCTTCGGGTCAGTCAGCGCTCGGGGCCGCCGTCTTCATCGACCTCGTCGTCTTCCTCGAATTCCTCGAGCTGCTCGACCACCCGGTCGTGTTCTTCATCGTCGAGGGTAACCAGCGACTCGCCCTCACGACGAAGGATCAGCACGCGATCCTCGTCGACCTCGGCCTGGAGCACGTAGTAGGTTTCGCCTTCGATCTCCACCACGTCGTGGACGAGATAGGTTTCCTCTTCGCCGGTCTTTTCGTTGACCAGCTCGATGGTTTGGACTTCCCCGTTTGCTTCCGGAATCTCTGGCATTCAGCCTCCTGGTGCCCGACCCGCCCGGTAGTCCAGGTACCCCTGCAACAATAACGTCGCGGCCATGCGGTCGATCTCTTGCCGCCGTTTGCTCCGCCGTTTGCCCTGTTCGATCAGGTAGCGCTCGGCGGCCACGCTCGTCAGCCGTTCGTCCCAGTATGCTACCGGCCGCCCGGTGGCTCGTGCTACCTGGTCGCCAAACGCTTGCGCCTGCTGCGCCGCAGCGTCCAGGCGGCCATCCATCAAGCGCGGCAGGCCGATCACGATCATGCCAACTTCGTGGCGCTCGACCAGCTCGACCAACGCCTTGAGGTCCTCGGGCTCCGAGCGGCGCGCGAGCACGCTGAGGGGCTGGGCAATCGTCCCGGATGGATCACTGAGCGCGAGGCCGAGCCGGACGGTACCCGGATCGATCGCCAGGATCCTCACGGCGTCGTCGAGTTGCTGGAGACCTCCTCGATCTTGAGTGTGATGCGCGAGCTGAAGAGCGGCAGCCACGGCAGGCCGTACGGCGACTGGGTCACGCGGGCGTCGACCACATTTGGCAGCGACTGCAGGAAAGCGTGCGCCTTGGCCGGGCTCATTCCTTTCAGATGTCCGCGGATAGCAGCTTGCAGGAACACCGGAGTGTAGAAGCCGGAGGCGTGGCCATTCAGCGTGACGTGACCATCGGTCGTGGCATCGATGGGGTCATAGGTGAGGGTCAGATTGGGGGTCAGCTGCGATCCCTGGGAGAGCTTCCGCTCGAGCGCGGTTTTAAGCAACTGCTTGACGACCTTTTCGTCGAAGGCCACAGCATCCCCGCCAATTTTGACGGTAACCGTGAAGCCAGTGACTTCCTCGCCGACCTTGTGATCCGATGTCACCGTGGCCTGGACGCCCTTGCCGACCGGGACCACCTTCAAACCCTGGGCCTTGCTATTGAGCTGATCGGTGACCTGCGGTATGGCATCCCTTGAGTAGGCATCACGCGCGCCGTCGAGGTCGGACTGCTGGATGATCGTGGCCGTTCGCGGATCAGCGCCACCCGCTGTCGCGGCGGTGTTGTCAACGGTGAGATTGAAGTCCCGGCTATTGTCGATCACATTAATCGTATGGGCATCGGTGTTGCCGCTTGGGCCCGCGACCATGGCTTGAACCTGTACCGATGCCGATCCGTGCGGCGAGGCGACGCTGATGGCTTTCTGCGTCGTGTAGTGTTTCGCATCGCTCGTGCTGACCATGGTTCCTGCGGCAATCGCTTTTGGCTGGTTGTCGCAGAAGAAGGAGCAGCTGTAGCTGAAGGTGACTGACCCTACCGATGGCTGCGCAGGGATCTGCTTCTGACCGGTTGGCGTGCCGGGCAGGCTTTGCGACTGCTCAGCGTGAAGCGCCTGGGTGGCGAACTGGTTCCCGGAGCTCGAGGCGGTTCCGGGCACGCCGAGCAGCGTGACATCTTGCTTGACGGCGGTGCCTGACACCAGCAAGGTGGCGTTGGCGGTCGGAAGATAGATGATGCCGGCGATCAACGCAAGGACGACCAGGACGCCGGCCGCGATCAGGTAAGGCCGGTAGACCCGGAGTGGTGGCCCAGATGCCGCGGGGCGGGATGGCGGCGGTGTTTTTCGCGGCGTTCCGGAGATGACGGACGCCTCGCGGGTCCGGTCCATCGTCGCCACTCCGCGTGACCCGCCAGTGCCCGGTGCGCCTGCCTGGACCCCGGCCGCGGCGGCGGACGGAGCAGCCGTTGCGGCAGCCACGGGCCGCGACTCTTCCACCGATCCGGGCTGGTGGACTTCGCTGCCGCTGTCGTACGCCGCCAGCGTTGGGTAGGCGGTAAAGCCGGCCTCCAGGGCCATACCCTGAAGCCGGGCGTCGCCGCTGACGAGGTTCACGCGCTTGCCGTAGCTGTCGGCATAGCGCTTCAGCAGCCGGAAGCTCATGGCGCTTTGCAGGGCCCGAGCGCGATCCGGGACGACGAAGGTGACCTCATCCTCGAGGCTGAGATCACGCAGGCGATCGACCAGGTCGGTGATCTCCTCGTCCGCTTCGACGTATAGCAGTTTGGCCAGAGTCTTCACAGTTTTAACACGTCGCAGCCTTACATACCGGAAACGTCACCGATTGTCGAGTTGTTACGGTGTCAGGTTTTCTCGGGCGCAGCTCAGACCTTCATCGCCTTGAGGACCTTGCGCATCAGCCCGAACAGGGGCGCCTGCTCCTCGGATTGCTGCTGGATGGCATGGTATGCCAGCCCCATCGGCGTGATGTCCTGCTGGTCGAGCAACAGCCCGGTTGAATCGTAAATCCCTCGGATGTCCACCGGTCGGAGGACGTTCACTGTGGGTGTCCGGGCAAACGGAAGTTTGTCCTCCCAGCGAAAGGCCTGCAGCTGGTTTTTGACCTCTGGAAGGGCGCTGCCGCCTCCCGCCAGGTAGATCGCGGTCGGAAGCCGATCACCCTTCGCCATCTCCTGGAGGGTGATCGCGACCCCCTCGACCAGCACCTCGGCATCCCGGGCCAGCACGGCCGTGACTTTCTCGGCGTGCTCGACCGGCAGCTCTCCCT
>VBHO01000084.1 GCA_005882045.1 Chloroflexota bacterium
CCTATACTCAACGGCTAATGCCTGACGACGACAAGCCTGACGACGCCAAGCCTGAAACCGGTTTCGTCAAGGATATTCGCAAGCAGTCGGTGGATTTTCCGGGCTGGTACAACGATGTCGTCCGCAAGGCGCAGTTAGCGGACAACTCTCCGGTCGCCGGAACGATGATCATTCGCCCATACGGCTACACGCTGTGGGAGAACATTCGTGATCCGCTCGACGGTCTCATCAAGGAAACCGGGCACGAGAACTGGTACTTTCCGGCGCTGATTCCCCTGAGTTTCCTGCAAAAAGAGAAGGACCACGTCGCTGGCTTCGAACCAGAATTCCAACTCGTTACGAAAGGCGGCGGCAAGGACCTCGAAGAACCGCTCGTCTTGCGTCGTACCGCGACCTGCCGGTGCTCACCAACCAGTGGAACAACGTCTTTCGTTGGGAGCTGCGCACCCGATTCTTTCTGCGCACCCGTGAGTTCCTCTGGCAGGAGGGTCATACGTTCCACGAAACCGCGGCCGAGGCCGAGGAAGAAGTCGCGAAGATGCTGGACTGCTATCGCCGGATCGCAGAGGAGTGGTGCGCCATCCCGGTCCTGGCGGGTCGCAAGTCGGAGAGTGAGAAGTTTGCCGGCGCCCAGTACTCGACGGCGATCGAGGGCATGATGATGGATGGCAAGGCCCTACAGATGGGCACCTCGCATTACTTTGGCGAGAACTTCGCCCGCGCGTACGACCTGACGTTCACGGGCCGCCGCAACGAGCAGCAGTACCCACATTCGACAAGCTGGGGTATGTCGACCCGGATGGTCGGCGCGGTCGTGATGGCCCACGGCGACGACTCCGGTTTGCAATTACCGCCTCGCATCGCGCCGGTGCAGGTCATCGTCGTCCCGATCTTTCGGAGCGACACCGAACGCAGCCAGATCGAGGCCGCGCTCCAGCAGGTGCTCATCGACCTCGAGGACATCCGGGTGAAGGTCGACTGGCGCGACGAGCGGCCGGGCTTCAAATACAACGAGTGGGAACTGAAGGGCGTCCCCTTACGGCTCGAGATCGGTCCGCGCGACCTGGCCAAGGGCGAGGTCACCGTCGTTCGACGGCTGAATCGATCCAAGCAGCAGGTCCCGCTGGGCGACCTGGGGGTGGCCATTCCGGCGATGCTCGAGGAGGTCCAGGCCGGGCTCTTTACGCGGGCTCGCGAATTCCGCGACGCGCACACCGTCAGGGTCGATTCGCTCGAGGCCCTGGTGAAGTTCTTCGACACCTCGATCGGCTTTGTCGTCACCCGCTGGTGTGGGCGAGCGGAGGACGAGCGCACCGTCAAGGAGCGGACGACGGCGACTACGCGGGTGATCCTCTCCGGGTCAGGCGGGCCGGAGCAGCCCTGCGCCATCTGCGGCCGGCCGGCCACGGTCGAGGTCGCCTGGGGAAAGGCCTACTGAGCGTGCCCTGATTGGGCTTTCGGGAGTTCGGGGATAATTTCGCCATCAACGAGCGAGGAACCTGGTCATGCAGTTTGCCGATCTTCTGAGCAGGGTCAACTACCTGCCGCCGAACGACGTCGAGGTGCTATCCCGCGCCTACGACGCCGCAGCCAGCGCCCACCACGACCAGAACCGCCTGTCCGGTGAGAAATTCATCGAGCACCCGCTGAGCGTGGCTGTCATCCTGGCCGATCTCCAGCTCGACCGCGACACGCTGGCGGCCGCCATCCTGCACGACACCGTCGAGGACACGCACCTGACCATCGCGGACCTGGAACAGAGCTTCGGCCACGACGTCGGCAAGCTGGTCGCGGGCGTCACCAAGCTCGAGAAGATCTCCTTTCGCAGCCAGGAGCAAGCCCAGGCTGAAAACGTCCGCAAGATGCTCGTCGCCATGGCAGAGGACGTTCGCGTCGTGCTGATGAAGCTCGCCGATCGCCTTCACAACATGCGGACCGTCAATTTTCTGCCCGAGGTCCGGCGCCGCGCGATGGCACAGGAAACGCTCGACATTTACGCCCCGCTGGCGCACCGGTTGGGGATCTGGAACATCAAGTGGGAGCTCGAGGACCTGTCCTTTGCGCAGCTGCATCCGGACGAGTACCAGGATATCGTCAAGAAGATCGCGCGCAAGCGCAAAGAGCGGGAGACCTTCGTCAGTGACGTCAAGGAGATCCTGGAACGCGAGCTGACGGCGGTCGGGATCAAGGCCGATACCACCGGCCGGCCAAAGCACGTGTACAGCATCGCCGCCAAGCTCGCCATGGGCAAAGACTTCGACGAGATCTACGACCTTTCCGCGATCCGGGTGTTGACCGACTCGATCAAGGACTGCTACGGGGCGCTGGGCGTGATCCACTCGCTCTGGAAGCCGATCCCCGGCCGCTTCAAGGATTACATCGCGATGCCGAAGTCCAACGGGTACCAGTCGCTGCATACCACCGTGGTCAGCCATAGCGGCGAGCCCATGGAAATCCAAATCCGCACCCAGGAGATGCACCGCATCGCCGAATGGGGGGTGGCGGCGCACTGGACCTACAAAGAAGGCGGCAAGGAAGACCGCAAGATGGACCAGCGCTTCGCCTGGCTGCGCCAGCTGATGGACTGGCAGAAAGAGGTGCTCGATGCCGAGAAGTTCGTGGACGCCGTCAAGATCGACGTCTTCCGCGATGAGGTCTTCGTCTTCACCCCCAAAGGCGACGTGCTGGCCCTCCCCAGTGGCGCAACCGCCGTCGACTTTGCCTACCGGATCCACACCGAGGTCGGGCATCGCTGCATTGGCGCCAAGGCGAACGGGCGAATGGTGCCGCTGGATTACCCGCTGCAGAACGGCGACATCGTGGAGGTGCTGACCTCGAAGGGTCCGCACGGACCCAGCCGCGACTGGCTGAGCTTCGTCAAGACGGCGGGCGCCGCCCAGAAGATCCGGGTCTGGTTCAAGAAAGAGCGGCGCGAGGAGAACGTGACCAAGGGGAAGGAACTGCTCGACAAGGAGTTCCGTCGCATGCAACAGCGCGCGCTGGCCTCGATCGGGGAAGAGCGGGTGCTCGAGCTCGCCAAGGAGTTCCGCTTCACGGACCTCAACGACTTCTACGCGGCCATCGGCTATGGCGACGTCAGCCCCCACTCGGTGTTGCTCAAATACATGGTGGCGGGGCAGCCCGAGGTCGACACCAACGGCGAATTCCCGCTGATCCCGCTCGTTCCCCAGTTCAAGCCCACCGGTGAGATCCGGGTCAAGGGCGAACGCGGCGTGCTCACGCAGATCGCCCAGTGCTGTAAGCCGGTGCCAGGTGATCCCATCAGCGGGTACATCACCCGCGGCAAGGGCATCACCGTGCATCGGAGCACCTGCAAGAACGTCGTCAACGTCAGCAACCAGGACCGGGTGGTGGAGGTCGACTGGGACACGGGGGGCCGGCAGCTCTATCCGGTCGGCATCAAGATCGAGGCCTGGGACCGCACCGGCTTGCTGCGGGACATCGCCACCGTCATTGCCGAGAGCAAGATCAACCTCACGGGTGCCGAAGTCCAGGTCTACGACGACAAGACCGCCGTGATTTCAACCACGGTCGAGATCAGCAGCCTGACCCAGTTGAGCCGGCTGATGGAGCGGCTGGAGACGGTCAAGGACGTGCACACCGTGGCCCGAGAAGGCAACCTGGCCAAGAACTAAGGCCGGCCCGATCGTTACCGCTTCGTCACGCTGACGCTCCCGGTCCGCGGGGAAACGGTTGCCGTAATCCGCCCTGCTTAGCATCGAGTTCCGATGGGTGCCCCGTCGACTGGCTGGCGCACGCTTGCAGCCTTCTTTGGCGTCGCCTTTGGCGTCGCCGTGCTGTTCGCGCTGGTGGCGCTGGTCGCACTGCAGCCGCGGGACGGCCTGGCCTGGGTCCAGGTCCCCGATCTGGCCGCCGACCTGCGGGTCGACAGCGGACTGCAGACCAAACCGCTCAAGAACAGCGTGGTTGCCGCCGTCCTCCAGGACCAGGGGCTGGATGGCGCGACCGCGAGCGGCCTCGCGGTCGCTCCGGCGCTGGCTAACGCCGCGCAGCCGCCCACGGTTGCGCTGAATCTCACGCCGACCGCCCGGCCAGTGACCACGCCCAATCCAACCGCGGCGCCCGCCCCGACGCCGACACCCGCACCCACGCCGAACCCCAGCCTCGTGTCAACCCCGACGCCGGCGCCTACCCCTGCGGCGACGCCGACGCCCACGCCAACCCCAACCCCCACGCCCACGCCCACGCCCACGCCCACGCCCTCACCGACGCCCCCGCCGACGCCCGCGCCAAAGTTTGCGATCACCTGGGCGAACGAGCTGGTGACCAAATCGAAGAGCGGCAACGGAAACAATAATGGCCACTGTTCCCAGGTGACGATCGTGGCAAGCGGTAGCTTCACCACCAACGGCGTCGGCGGGTCAGTTTCCTACGAGTGGGTCCGTGTCGACAACCAGGGCAACCAGACCATCGGTGCCTCGGGGACCGTCGGGGTCGCCCCGGGCGACCGGAGCTTGCACGTCGTCGCGAGCGATACCTTTACGCCGGCGCACGGCGGTTCCGATCAGCTCGTCTTCCTCAGCCCCGCCTACTCTGTCCCCGCCCAGAGTTGGAACTGTGTTGGCTAGGCCGCGCGTTCGCCCCCGTTTGACGATGCCGACGCTGAAAATCCGCACCCAGATCATCCTGCCCTTCCTGCTGCTGATGCTGATCCTGGGCGTGATCGGCAGCTACCTGACGACCAGCCTGGTCGCGACCTCCCTCGAGAACAGGATCGCGGACCAGCTCGTCCATTCGGAGGACGCGGCGCTGGACGCCGCGGTCAAGCTCCAGGGGCGGCAGGTGGCGGCCATCCGACTGATCGTCAACACTGAGGGCGTCGACCAGGCGGTTCGGGCCGGCGACGCGGCCGCCCTTCGGCGATTGATCGTGCCCCTCGAAGTCAACAACCGCCTGGGGACGGTGATGGTCTTCGACCCCCGCGGAAAAACCATCCTGGAGATCAGCCAGCCGGATGCGACCAACCCCAGCGGGCTCGTGTTCGGGAGCGGGACCGATCTGTCGAGCGAGCCGGTGGTGCAGCCAGTGCTCAGAGGTGACTACGACTCGCTCGGCGACAAGTACATCGGCTACATTGGCACGCCGCCGACCGCGCTGGCGGCGGCCGGTCCGGTCTTGCTAGGGGACCGCGTCGTCGGTGGCGTGCTCCTGCAAACGGCACTGGCGAGCGTCCTCAACGAGATGCAAACCAAGGCGCAGGCCGAGGTCGCCCTGCTCGATGCCAACGGCCGGCTGCTCGGAAGCACCATCCCGGGGATCAAGGGGGACCTCATCGACGAGCATCTCCGCTCCTACCTGGCGCTGGCCTCTCCCGGTCGGGCGGCCACGCGCAGCCTGTCCGTCGGCGCCCAGGAGTATGAGTTTCAGTTCACGAACTTCTACCTTCGTCAGGAGGTCGCCGGATATCTGGCCGTCGCGGTCTCACGCAAGAGCGTCATCCAGGCCGGCCTGCAGTCGGCGATCCAGATGACGGCGCTCTTCAGCGGGGTCGTGCTCATCCTGCTCCTGATCGGCTACTTGCTGGCGCTGCGCCTGACCCGCCCCATCGAGGCCCTGGTTGCCGGGACGCAGGCGATCGCGCGTGGCGACCTCACCAAGCGACTGGACACCAGACGCCGTGACGAGCTGGGCGAGCTGGCGAGCGCCTTCAACATCATGACCCAGGACCTGCAGGAGCGAACCCGATCCCTAAACGAGCAGATGCGCCGCCTCGCCGCGCTGTCGCAGACGAGCCAGGGCCTGGGCACGGACAGCGAACCAGGGGCGATGGCGGAGGCGATCCTGGGGGTCAGCCTGAAGGCCCTGGGACTGGAAACCGCGCTCCTCCTCGCCCGCAACGATGCCAACGGGCTAGAAATCCGCGCCATGGTTGGCGGGGTCGGCAAGGCCGCCGGACAGCTGACCCGGCTCAGTCCGCTCAAGCTGGCGGAAGGATTTTCGAGCGCGTCGGCGGCCGGCGTCGAAATCGCCGGGAGCCTGTCCACCGATCCCCGACGCGGTCTGCAGCTCTTCGCCGAGCTCGCCGGCGTGCAGCGAGCCCTGGTCGTCCCGCTGATTCGCGGCGAGCGCAACGCGGGATATCTCGTCACCGGCCTGGCCGCGGGGTACACGCTGCCCAAGCAGGACGTCGAGCTCTTGCAAACGATCGCCACCGAGATGGCCTTGATGATCGAAAACGCGGACCTGCGCAAGAAGACCGAACTGCAATCCCATCGGCTCGACCAGGCCATCATCGCCCTGGAAAAGATCTCGCAAGCCCTGACCGCGGTCACGGTGGGAACCGACAACCTGTTGCGAGCGGTCGCCCATGCGACATCCGAGATTCTCGACGTCCCTTACGCCTCGCTGCACCTGCGCAAGCCCGCCTGGCGTCAGCAGTTCTCCGATGTCATCGTCGGCGCCACGACCCGGCGCGAGCTGGCGGCGGTGCGCCAGGGC
>VBHO01000085.1 GCA_005882045.1 Chloroflexota bacterium
CCCGTCGGTGAACGCATCAGCCGCCTCGAGGAGGCACTGCAGATCTGCCGGGCCATGTTCCGTGAGGAGGCGCCGACCTTCGAGGGACGCTACTACCAGATTCATGGCGCGCTCAACTTTCCGAAGCCCGTCCAGCCGAACGGCCCGCCGATCATGATCGGCGGCGGTGGCGAGCAACGCACGCTCAAGCTGGTGGCGCAGTACGCGGACATGTCGAACATCTTTGGCGACCAGACCATGGTCCGCCACAAGCTGGACGTTCTGGAGCGGCACTGCGATGCGGCTGGCCGCGATCCGAACACCATCATCAAGACACGGCTCGGCAGCCTGATCATCCGCGAGAGCGACGCCGAGGCGCAGCGACTCTACGCGCAGGTGCTGAACCGGCCGGGAATCGACAGGGACCGAGTCCGCACCAGCTTCACCGTCGGGAGCCCCGACCGAGTGGCGGAGGAAGCGCAGAAATTCCTCGATGCTGGGCTCGACGGGCTGATCTTCAACATGCCGCACATGGAGGATCCGGAGGCGATCGAGCTGGCGGGCACGACGCTGGCCAGCCTGCGGCAGCCGGCCCCGGCTCGATAGCGATTCGGACAATGGCTGACGAGCGGCTCTACTCGATCACCGAGGCCGCGGAAAAGCTCGGCGTCTCCCCAGCGACGATTGCGACCTGGATCCGGCTTGGCATCGTGACCGCCAGCCGCCAGGACGAGCTCGGCCGGAATCGCTACACGGACGCGGACCTCAAGGAAATGGAACGCCGGTTCCAGGAACGGCAGGCCCGCAAGCGAGGCTCCCAGCCTCCGTAAGCCCGGAACGTACAATACGGAGGTTTTGCGAGGGGGCGAGGAGGACGCATGCAGGCACGGCTGCTGACCACTGCCCCTGAGAAGGCGGAGGCGGACGCGCTCATTCTGCCGATCTTTGAAGGGCAGTCGAAGCTGCCGCCGGAAGCCGTCGCGCTCGACAAGAAGCTGAAGGGCGCCATCACGCAGCTGCTTGCGGATCGGGAGTTCCGGGGCAAGTTCATGGAACTGGTCCCGGTCCATAACCTCAACACCCTTCCCAGTAAATGGACCGTCCTGGTCGGCGTCGGCAAGCCCGACGACCTCGACATGGTTCGGCTGCGCAACGCGCTGCAGGCTGCCGGCCGCGTGCTGCGGAAGCGCGGTCACCGCCGGGTTACCGTCATCCTCCCCAAAGCCGTCGCCGCCATGGCGAGCGCCAGTGACATGGCGCGCGCCGTCACAGAAGGAATCGGGCTCAGCAACTTCGACGTCGGCTCGCTGAAGACGCGTCACGAGCATGCGGTGACGCAGATCAGTGCCCTCGGCATCGTTGGCCTCGACGGGGACAAGGCGGCGTCCGCCGCCGTGAAAGATGCCGTCGTGTTGGCCGACGCGACCAATCGCATCCGGGGATGGGTCAACGCGCCGGCGAACACGTTCACCCCGACCGTCTTTGTGGAGAAAGTGAAGGAGGCCGTCCAAGGCACCGGCCTTGACCTGAAAGTTCTCGACGTCGACGACATGCGCCGGCTCAAGATGGGCGCGCTCCTCGCCGTGGCCCGTGGTTCCGACGAGCCGGCGAAGATGATCGTGATCCGGTATAACGCCTCAAACGCTCGCATCGCACTGAAGCGCGGCTCGCGTGGGCCGGCGGGGCCCGTGCTGGCCCTCGTAGGCAAGGGCATCACCTTCGACAGTGGCGGCATCTCCATCAAGCCGGCGCAGAACATGGAGATGATGAAGTCCGACATGGGTGGCGGCGCCGCCGTGGTCGGGGCCATGTTGGCGATCGCCGCGCTCGAGCCGAAGATCAATGTCATCGGCGTGGTGCCCACCACCGAGAACATGCCGTCGGGCCATGCCATCAAGCCGGGCGACGTGGTGACGGGCTCGGGTGGGAAAACGATCGAGATCATCAACACCGATGCCGAGGGTCGCCTGATTCTCTCGGACGGGATTACGTATGCCGTCAAAGAGGGGGCAACCCACATCGTCGATATCGCCACCCTGACCGGCTCCATCATGCGCACCCTCGGTCCGGTCGCGATCGGCGCCTTCGGCAACGATCCTACGTTGATGGATCTGGTGCGCCGCGCCGCCGACCTCGCCGGTGAGCGCGTATGGGAACTTCCCACCTGGGCCGACTACGACGGGTTGATCGATAGCGACATCGCCGACATCAAGAACTCGACGGTTCCCTGGGCCGGTGCGACGACGGCTGCCCTCTTCTTGCGCGAGTTCGTCGAAGGGCGACCCTGGGTCCACCTCGACATCGCCGGGAGCGCCTGGCAGGATACGTCGGAGTTGAAGACGGTCCCCAGGGGCCCAACCGGATCGGGTGTCCGGGTCATGGCGCAGCTGGCCCGATTGCTCGGCGAGTCCTAGACCGTCAATCGCCCGATCCCGGCGGAGTTACGGACAGCGCGCCTGCTCCTCCGGCAATGGCGGACGGACGACCTCGAGGCGCTGGCCGAGATCTACAAGCAGCCCGAATACCTCGCCCACATGCGGGCGGTCGACCGGGACGGGACCGCCAAACAAATCGAGCAGTTCATGCACCGGTGGCAAGACGATGGCGTCTGCCAGTGGGCGGCGGTTGACCTTGGGACCGACCGGCTCATCGGGCGGATCGGTCTGTTGCGCCACCACGATTGGCCACTCGCGCCGTCACCGATCGAGGTCGGCTGGGTACTGCACCGCGACTACTGGGGTCAGGGCCTGGCGACCGAAGGAGGACGGGCGGCGATGGACTGCTGGCGTGACTTGCTGCTCGACGACGCGCAGCTGATCTCGATCACGGTGCCCGCCAACGACAGGTCCAGGGCGGTCATGAAACGGCTCGGGCTGACCTATCGGGGAACCGCGCAGTGGCGCGGCCTCGATGTCGTCTGGTACGCGATCGATCGCTGAGGCTTAGCGCTTGGCCCACCCCGGGTCGGGATACCGGGGGCGAGCAGTGGCCACTTCGGGCGGCCAGATCAAGACGGCACGGCCCGCCTGGACCTGCTGAACGTAGACCGGCTTGACGGCGCTGGCGCCACGGTCGTCGAACTTGATCTCGCCAAAGAAGGTGTTCAGGTCGATGATCGCGAGCGAATCGCGGACCCATCGTGGCTGTGCCGAGTTGGCCTGTTCGATCGCGACCTCGAGCGTCAGGCAGGCGGCCGTCGCGGCGGCCGCGAACTGGTCGGGCATGTGCCCGAATTGATCGGCGAAGGCGAGCGAGTAGTGGAAGCTGTCGATGAAATAGCTCGTCCGGTTCCGGGTGCCCGGCGTCCACTGCGTCGTCCCGACGCTGTAGTTCGCCGCAGCCTGAAGCTCTTGCGTAAATTGCGCGGTGCCCGGCCCATCGCTGAAGGCCAGCAACTTGGGCTGGATCTTCATCTGCTCGGCCTGTTGAATGGTGCGCACACTCTCCGACGCGTGGCCTGCCTCGAGGAGCAGGTCAGCGCCGCTTCCGGCGGCCCCAGCCAGCTGGCTGCTGAGGTCGTTCACGCCGGAGGTATATCTCGAACCGGAGACCAGACTCAACCCCTTCGCCTGCGCGTAGTCGGCGGTGGCCGTGGCTAATTCCTGGTTGAGGCTATCGCTCGCGAACATGATCGCCAGCGACTGAGGTTTCGGGTTCTGTGCGAGGGCCATATCGATCACGCCCTCGAACTGCCGGCTAAGAGGCGTCAAGACGCTAAATAGATAGTGGTAGTGGTTGTTGAAGATTGCGTCGGACGACGCTCCGCTACTGACCATCGGAACCTCGTGCTGCTCGGCGACCGGCGCGGCGCGGCCGGCGGTGGCGTCGTTCGACGGGCCCAGCAGCAGGGTGTCGTGGTTCTGCGTGATCAGTTGTTCGGTGACGGCGGCCGCGATCGAGGGACGGCTCTGGTCATCCGCGATGTCGATGTTCAGCCGGTGGCCGACACCATTCACGGTGACGCCGCCCTTGGCGTTGATCCAGTCCTGGCAGAAGAGATAGCCTTCCTTGGCCATCTGGCCGCTTTCCGCCTGGCTTCCGGTAAGGGAAAGGACGGCGCCCACGTTGATCGCGCTCTCCAGCGGGGGCGCTATGAAGGCAGGCATCGGGGCGCAGGCGGCAAGGAGTGAAGAGAGGACGATCAGCCCCGTCAGAGGGAGCCGCGGTCTCGGCACGATGCGTGATTATGTGCCCCTCGACGGATGGCGGCGCGGCAAGTGGTTGACAAATAAGCTGATAGCCGATCGGCCAGCGGGCGAAGCGCCCACTAAACTATGCGATTGGCTGCACCGGTGGCGAGTTAGCCAAGTGGTAAGGCAGAGGTCTGCAAAACCTCCACCGCGGGTTCGAATCCCGCACTCGCCTCACAAATTCCTATTCAGATCTCAGGCTCCCTGCTGAGCGACTCTAATTAGATACGGGATGATCGCTTGACCTCACATCAGACCGCCGTCATCGTGGGCACGGGGTTGGCCGGCGGAAGTGCCGCCGTGACCCTCCGGGAGGAGGGGTGGCGCGGCCGCATCGTGATGCTGGGAGATGAGCCCTCTTTTCCCTTCGGCCGGCCGCCCCTTTCCAAAACGTACATGCGTGGTGAGGAAGGCCTGGGCGGCTGGCTCGTCAAGCCCGCGGAATGGTACGGGAACAACCGCGTTGAGCTTCGCACCGGGGTCACCATTCAGGGTGTCGACACCAGGCTGAAGAAGGTGACCCTTCAGGGTGAGGAAACGGTCGAGTACGACAAGCTTCTACTTTGCACCGGTGGCCGAAACCGGAGATTTCAAGTGCCCGGAGCCGCGACGCCCGGCGTGTATCAGCTCCGGACGCTGGTGGAGTGCGATGCGATCCGCCGGGCTGCCCATCCGGGGGCCCGAGCGCTAATCGTGGGGATGGGTTTCATAGGTTCCGAGGTGGCGGCCTCACTTCGCCAGCTGGGCCTCGAGGTGACCGGGGTCCTTAACGGTACGGCTCCGCTGACAGCGGTGCTCGGCAGCGAGGTGGCGGAGGTGATGGCCCGCATCCACCGAAACCACGGCGTACAGCTGGTGACCGAGGATCGGGTAGTCGGATTCGAAGGACCGGAGCATCTCGTACGCGCCATTACCGCCAAGGGCGCACGAATTGACTGCGACCTTGCGGTGGTGGCCATTGGGATCGAGCCCGCCATCGACGCTGTCAGGGGCAGCGAGATCGCCCTCGACAATGGCATTTTGGTCGATGAAACCTGCCGAACCAGTGCGCCGGACGTCTACGCCGCAGGCGACGTTGCCAATCACCTCCACCCGGTGTTCGGCCGGATGCGGGTAGAGCATTACAACAACGCTGAAAAGCAAGGTCGTGCGGCCGCTCGGGCTATGCTCGGCGACCCGCGACCCTACGACGACATCCACAGTTTCTGGTCTGACCAGTACGAGGACAAGCTCGAGTACGTGGGTGACGGAAGAACCTGGGATCAGATCGTGATCCGAGGCAGCCTGGCGACGGCACAATTCCTGGCCTTCTATCTATCGAAAGGAATCATGAAGGCCGCTTGTGGCCTGAATCGAGGCGGGGATCCAGAGCTCGATGCCGACGGCGAGTTGCGGGCTTGTCAGGGGCTGATCCGGGCGAAGGTGGCGGTACCGGAGGCAACCCTCACGGACGATCAGGTCGACCTGAGGTCGCTGACCCTGCCCATTCCGACTGACGGGTAGTTTTCGATACGGGCTGGCGGCCCCTTGCGGAGTGAAAGAATGGCGGGACGCCTCTCGGCGGCCAGCGACCTGGAAGGTCGTCGCTATGGGATCAGTGTGATCTGCCTTAGCCCGGGAGCTGTTGAGACGGAGATGCTTCGGCGCGCAAACCCGCAACTGCGCGCGGGCCTGAAGGACTGCGTCGTCGAGTTCCGAAGCCGGGTCTCCCTGCACACCGAACGCTCCACTTACCGTCGTTGGTCGAGCCTCTGAGCGATTCAGTTCGACTCCCGCACTCGCCTCCAGTTTTGAATACGATTCGACTCTAGCCATGTCTGAGTCGACGCTGGGTGTCGGGATTATCGGGGTGAGCCCCGTCCGGGGCTGGGCCGCCAGCGCCCATATCCCAGCACTACGGGCGCTGCCGAACTACGAGATCCG
>VBHO01000142.1:0-25390 GCA_005882045.1 Chloroflexota bacterium
TATCTCCGTCACCCGCCTGCACCAGATCGCCACCCTCTACAGCGTGCCGGTCAACCAGCTCCTGCCGGAAGAGTTGGAAGGCGTGGGCGAGCCGGCCCTTCCGCCCAAGCTCGCGATCGACCTGACCCAGCTCCAGGGCCTGCCAGAGCGCCAGGGGTCGATCCTCGCCCGCCACGTGGCGCGCCTGCAACAGCAGCGCCAGGACTTCAACACACCGGTGGTGACGTTCCGCGCCGACGATCTGGAGCAACTGGCGGCGGCCTACAAGACCTCCCCTGAAATGCTGCGCCGGTCCTTGCAGGAGTGGGGTGTCTTCCGCCCCGGTGAGGCTGGCGAGCGCCCCGAAATCGAGCGCGAGTCCCCGCCCGAGTCCGCCGAAGAGCGTTAGAAGGGGATTTCGCCCTGGGGTTCCCCCGGGGCACGATTGCGCTCGGCGCGCAGGTCCGCGACGGTCGCCGGATGGGGCGCCTCGTCCTCCGGCATCGGCTCCTCCTTCACCGGCAGGCTCTCGATCCGCTGGCGCGCCTCCTCGAGCTTCCGCTCGCAGAGCTGCAGGTACTCGCGTCCGAGGGCGACCGCCGCAATCGCCTCTTCCAGGCTGAGCTTCCCTTCCTCGAGCGAGCGAAGCGTCGCATCGAGTTGCCCGAGCGCTTGCTCATAGGTCAGCGACGCATCGACCGTCATGGAATCGCCTCGTCGACGGTGGCCTCGAGCCGGCCGACTGCGAGCAACACCCGGACTGGCTGGCCTTTGTGGGCCTGATCGGCATCGCGGATGATGGCGCCGCCGTGGCCATCGACGGTGATGCTGTAGCCACGCTTGAGCGTCTGCTCCGGCGCCAGCGAGCTCAGCCGTGCTGCCCTGCTCTCGAGAGCGCCGGCCCGTTCTCGTACCCCTCGCCCGGCGAGACTCAGGAGCCGCTCGCGCAGCGACTGTGCCTGTCGCCGCGCCAGGTCAATCCGCTGGCGGGTCGCCTCCTCAGACCGCTCGAGGCGACGCCGGCATTCCTGGAGCGCGCGTTCGCGCTGACGCCAGACCTCGCGGGGCTCCCGCTGTCGAAGCATCCCCTCGAGGTGGGTCAGGCGCTCACGCCGCCGCAGGTGGAGGTCACGAGCCAGCCGCGCTAGCGACTGGCCCCGCGCCTGCAGCTGGTGCGCGGGGGTGATCAGGGCGGTCAGCCCGGCTCGCTGCAGCCGCTGGCCGCGCTCAGCCAGCTGCCGCAGCAGGTCGGCCTTTTTGGGCACGACGATCTCGGCGGCCGCCGTCGGCGTCCGCGCCTCGCGGTCCGCGACCAGGTCGGCCAGCGTCCGGTCCGAGGTGTGCCCCAGCGCCGTGATCACCGGGATGCGCATCGCCTGGATGGCGCGGACCACCGCCTCCTGGTTGAACGCCATCAGTTCCTCGAAGCTGCCGCCGCCGCGCGCCACGATCACGACATCGGCCACCAGGTCCTGGTTACACTGCCGGAGCGCCGCCACCAGGCTCCGCTGCGAGGCGGTGCCCTGGACCAGCGCGGGGTAGACCACCAGCCGGATGTTCGGAAAACGCTCCCAGATCGTCTGCTGCAAGTCGTGGATCACCGCGCCGCTGGGCGAGGTGATGAGCGCGATGCAGCCTGGCAGAAACGGCAGCGCTCGCTTGCGCTCGGCATCGAAAGCGCCCTCGGCCTCCAGCCGCCGCTTGAGCTGCTCGATCGCGGCCCGGAGCTTCCCGGCGCCGTCGTAGTCGAGCTTGCTGACCACCAGGTTGACTCGACCGTACTGGGCGTGATAGTCGACCTGGCAAGTCACCACCAGCTCCTGGCCGTTTTCCGGCAGGAATGGGAGGCGGCGGGCCGTGCTGCTGAAGATCACCGCGCCGACGGCCGCCACCGCGTCTTTGAGCGTGAACCAGATGTGGCCGCCCCGCAGCGTCACGCCGCTGACCTCGCCCTTGACGACCACGCTCTGGAAGCGGGCGGCCAGCAGGTCGTGAATGCGGGTGTTGAGCTCGAGGACCGAGAGCGGCTTGATCGCCTCCTGCGGCTGGACCGCCATCAGGGCACCGCCTCCGCCAGGTTGGCGTCGGGCCGGTAGAGGGCGCGTTCCACGGCTCGCCGCAAGGCATCGGCCTGCGCGGGCTCATCGGTGAAGACGCGCACCAGCGTCGTACGGATGGGCAGGCGGCGAAAGAGGTCCGCTACGGCGCTCCGCTCGACCGCCCGGCTGACCGGGTTGTAGATCAGGACCGGAAAGGGATCGTTGAACGGGTTCTGCGGCCGCGGATCCACCGAGGCGAGGTCGACCTCGAAGGAGGCATGCGCCAGCGATGCCGGAAGCGCCTCGCGGATGCGTCGAACGTAGTCGGCGGGCGTCGGATAGAGGAACGCTTCCGATACCGTGGAGAACTCGTAATAATCCTCGAAGATCAGGCGCCACTTGAGCTCGCGTTTAACGATTCGGCCCCACTCATGCGACAGCTCGGCGGCGCGGCCCCCCTCGTGGCGCCAGCGGTCCACGGTGTCGATCAGCGACCAATCGGTCAGCTCGCGGTAGCGGTCGAGGTGGTCGAGCGGGTTGCCGGGGAGGATTCGGTCGATCGTTTCCCGAAAGATCTCCCGCATATGGAGGTCGATCCGGCGCACCGTCCGGTGGTAATAGATGTTGTTGTAGAGGTAGAGGCGGGCGTTCAAAAAGAGGAGCAGCGCCTGGGCGCCATGCTGGTGGAGCAGCATCCCCTCCCGGTCGAGGAAGGAGTAATGCAAGAGGCGCTCGATGTCGACCGGGCCGACCTTCACCCCGCACATGTAGGCATCGCGTGGCACGTAATCGAGGTTGTCGGCGGTGTACATCCCGTTCAACACCGGCTTGAGGGCCTTCACCCAGGAGGGCGCCGGCGCCCCGGGCAGGTCGGTTTCGGCGATCAGGTCGGCGATCCATCGCGGATCGATGCGTTCGCCGGCGGCGAGCGGGCCCGACGGACTGGCGCCCAGCGCGGCGATGGTGGACGCCAGCTCACCGCCAATCAACGCCCGGCCGATCACCTCGTGGTCGATGCCGAAACGGTCCAGGTAATTCTGATCGAAGAAGTGGCCGAAGGGCCCGTGCCCGATGTCGTGTAGCAGGCCGGCGACGCGCAGCGTCTCTTCGACGCAGGCCGGCGACGGCACGTCGTCGGTCAACGCGCCCAGGTTGGGATAGAGCCGCCGCGCCCATTCCCCGCTCAGGTGCATCGCGCCCAGCGCATGCTGAAAGCGCGAATGCTCCCCGCCGGGGAAGACCCACCAGGCCGACTGGAGCTGGTGAATCCGGCGCAAGCGCTGCAGCCACGGATGATCGAGCAGGTCCTGTTCGGCGGCAACGCTGTCGCTGTGGACGCGCTTGGTGATTTTGACGTAGCCGTGCAGCGGGTCGGCCACCAGGTTCACCGCGTCGTACTGACGAGCAAGATCACTCATGGCTCGCGCACATTTTAATGACGTAGCATGACCCCGATGGAAAAGGCTGTCATCGTCGATGCCCTGCGCACACCGATCGGCCGCTACGCCGGCGCACTGAAGGAGGTCAGGCCCGACGACCTCGCGGCACTGGTGGTCAGGCAGGCGGTGCAGCGCAACCAGCTGGACCCCGCCACCATCGAGGACGTCTATTTCGGCGATGCCAACCAGGCAGGCGAGGACAACCGCAACGTGGCGCGCATGGCGGTGCTGCTGGCGGGGCTGCCGGTGGAGATCCCGGCGGCCACCATGAACCGGCTCTGCGGCTCCGGCATGCAGGCGGTGGTGGCGGCGACCCGTGAGATCGAGACCGGGAACGGCGCCTGCTTTCTGGCCGGTGGCGTGGAGAGCATGACCCGCGCCCCCTACATCCTGGAGAAGCCGCAGCGAGAGTTCGCGCGCGGCGCGCAGGCGCTTCACGACAGCACGCTTGGCTGGCGCATGGTCAACCCGAAGTTCAAGCCAGACTGGACCGAGGTCGTGGCCCGACGCTACGGCATCAGCCGCGAAGAGCAGGATCGGTGGGCGCTCGCGAGCCACCAGAAAGCCGTGGCGGCGCAGCAAGATTGCCATTTTCGGAACGAACTGGTGCCGGTCGCCATCGCTGGTGGTCGCGCGTTCGAGGCCGACGAAGGCCCGCGGGCGGATACCAGCATGGAGAAGCTCGGAGCGCTGAAGCCGGCGTTCGAAAAGGACGGAACGGTCACCGCCGGAAATTCCTCACCCCTCAACGACGGCGCGGCGTGCCTCGTCATGATGTCCGAGTCTTACGCGCAGCGCATCAACGCGCGCCCCCTGGCCAGGGTGCTGTCGGCCGCCAGCGCCGGCGTCGATCCCTCCGTCATGGGCCTGGGGCCGATTCCGGCGTCGCGAAAAGCGCTCGCCCGCGCGGGACTCAAGGCAAGCGACATGGATTGCATCGAGTTGAACGAGGCATTCGCGTCGCAGGTGATCGCCTGCATCCGCGACCTCGAGCTCGATCCGCAGCGCGTCAACCCCAACGGCGGCGCGATCGCGCTGGGCCATCCCCTGGGCGCCAGTGGCGTGCGCATCATCGCGACCCTGGTGCATGAGCTCGCTCGCCGCAAGGCTCGGTACGGACTCGCCACCATGTGCATCGGCGTCGGCCAGGGGATCGCGACCGTCGTCGAGAACCTGGCCGGCTAGCGCCTCGCGGCAGCGCCCGTCTCGGCGGCGTCAACGCCCCGCAGCAGCCCCGTAAGCAGACTGCGACGCGCCCTTCCCCGATCGCGATACGCGGCTACGCCATGATCTTGACGAGGCCGTCATGCTCCCAATCCGTGGCGTCATACAACGGCGCCTGCTCGCGGCGGGCATCGCGGGTGCATTGGCGCTGGCGCCATGGTCGGTGGCCGCGGGCGGTAGTTCCGAGGTCGACGCGCTGTGGAACCAACAGGACGGCGTCAGCGTCGATAGCGCCTACTACGTCATCCAAACCTGGTGGGATGGCCTGACCCGTGCCAGCCAGAGCGACCCGACCCAGCGCGGCCTCGACGAGCTGGCCCGGGCGAACACCGACCTGCTCAACGCCTATACCCTGCTGCACCGGCAGCGGACCGATCCCGGGCCGCAGCCGGTGGCGATCATCGATCCCCTGCTGTCGAGCATCTACAACTTCGTGACCGGTTCCAACGTCAAAGCACCGATCGGCTCGATCTTCGACTGGGCGAATCAATCGCTGCTCAAGCTCGAGGGGCGCGGCTCGGCCAATGACATCGTCCGCAGCCTCCTACAGGACTATCAGGCCAGGCAGGCTGCCGCCATGCGCGACCTTCCCTCCGGCCACGCCGAGACCGATGCCTTACTGGTCGCCAACGCGCAGCGCGAGACCGCGTTCCTTTTGAAGATCAAGGCCATCGCTACCGCCGCCGACGGCATCGCCGGCTTGCTCGACGCGGCCGACCAGTCGAGCCAGGGCAAAGACAAAGACAAAGGCAAGCCCAACAGCGGCAAGGGTCAGGGCGGAAACCCGAAGGGCGCAGCCCAGCCCGAAAAGAAGAAGTAGCGCCGCAGCGGCGGCTTAGACGTCCTCCTCGTCTTCGACCCCTTCCAGGGTCAACATCAGCCCATCCTGCAGGTCGTAGAGCGCGTCCATCGACTCCGCGATCGTGATGTCCTCGGGCGCCCGATTCCCCAGCGGATGTTCCATTTCGGCGGCGAGCCGCTGGACGCGAAGGGCGAGGTCGGCTGGTAGCTGCGTCTCCTCGGCGATGTTCAGCATCTCGAGCTCATCCAGCAGCTGGTCGATGTGACGAATTCGGTTCCGCCGGGCGTATCGAAGCTCGCGCTCCGCGTGCCAGCGTTCGCGAAGCGTCGAGATCTGGACCGAGGTCTCCTCGATCATGCGCCCGCTTCCGAGGATCCGAGCCATGCTTCCCGAAGGCTTACATTACTTTCAAAGATCGAATTGGTCAAGAACTCAAAATTGTCGAGTCCTCGCTGAGTTCGGTTAGATCCGGCTACCTCCTGGTCCTGCTTGGGGCGTTCCTCTTCGCCGCGGGCGGCAACGTGGTCAAGGCCCTGTTCAGGTTGGGCTACTCCCCGCTTGTGCTGGCGCAAATGCGGATCTGGTGGGCGTTTGCCGGCCTGTTCCTGTCACTCTTGTTAGTCCGGCCGGCCCTGTTGCGGGTCAGCCGCCGCGAACTCCCGGCGCTCGCCATCTTCGGCGGGGTCGGCCTGGCCGGAGTGCAACTCAGTTATTACCTGACGATCGCCCGCATCAACATCGCGCTCGCCCTGCTGGTGGAGTACCTCGGCCTGGTTGCCGTGACCGCCTTCGAGCGGTATCACCGCCATCAGGCCGTGGGGGCGCGAATCTGGGGCGCGCTTGCCCTGGTGCTGGTCGGCGCCTTCTTCGCCGTAGGTGCCTACCAGCCGTCGCTCCTTTCGGTCAACCTTCCCGGTGTCATGCTGGGACTGGTGTCGGCAGCGTTCTTTGCGTTCTACCTGCTTCGGGCGTCAACCCTCGCCCAGCGGCTCGACACCTGGACCATGCTCGTCTATGGCTTCGGTGCCGGCAGCCTGCTCTGGGCAGGCTTCGACATTGCGACCGGCACGGCGCCACCGGCCGACTGGCGGATCTGGGCCGTGATGGCGCTCCTCGGCCTCATCGGTACCCTGCTCCCCCATGGGCTCTTCGTCATGGCGCTTCGGACCATCCGCCCATCATCGGCGGGGATCGTCGCCACCGTCGAGCCTGTCTTTGCCGGCGTGATCGCGTACCTTGCCTTTGGCGACCGCCTGCAGCCACTCCAACTGATGGGCGCCGCCGTTATCATCGCGGGGATCATCACGGTCCAGACCGCCACTACTGAGCCGGTGATTGCGACGGCACCGCTTCAATGAGCCTCGACCTCGAGCGCATCCGCGCGTTGCTGGTCGAGGGCGAGGTCAGGTGGCGCTTGCACTATGAACCGAGCTGCTCGAGCACTCAGGATCTGGCCCGCAGCGCCGCGATCGGCGGCGCCGACCAGGGCTGGACGGTGATCACCGATCTTCAGCTCGAGGGTCGGGGCCGCCACGGTCGACCGTGGATCGCGCCCAGTGAGACCGCCCTCCTGTTCTCCACCATCCTGCTCCCACCGGTTGACGTCCTCCCCTTGCTCCCTCTGCTGGCCGCGCTCTCGGTCGCCGGCGGCATCGAGGTCGCGACCGGCGTCGTCGCTCACCTCAAGTGGCCGAACGACGTGCTCGTCAACGACCACAAGCTGGCCGGCATCCTCTTGGAGCATCCCGGCGGGGCGGCCGTCATCCTCGGCGTCGGCGTCAACGTAAACCAGCCGGCCGCCGACTTGCCTTCGGGCGCGACCTCACTGCTCGCCCTGACCGGCCGCTCGCTGGATCGCGAGCCGCTGCTGGCCGCCATCCTCAACGACCTGGCCAACGCCTACGACCGCGCTGACCGCGAAGGCGTCGGCTGGATTGTGCCCGGCTGGCGCAGCCGAAGCTCGATGCTGGGCAAGCCGGTCGCCTTCCAGCGAGACGGCGCCACCATCCGGGGCGTCGCGGAGGACCTGGGCGCGGATGGGGCGCTGCTGGTTCGTCTCGAGGACGGCAGGCGCGTCAGCGTCATCGCCGGCGAGGTCGAGCGACTCCGGCCGGACTAGTCGTAGGTGGTGCCGCCGTCCAGGATATAGCCCCCCTCGTGGGTGCCCTGCGGGTCGTGATGGGTGAAATGGATCAACCCGCCCTGTACATTCCAGACGTACTCACCGTGGATGATGACGTGGTCACCTTCTTGTACCGGCACCCGCTTGGCGATCGAGATGTTGTGTTCGACCTCGATCGTCAGATCGCCAGACGAGAGCTTGATGATGAACTGCTCATGCGTGCCAGTGCTGCTCGTGCGGTCGGCGAGCAACCGCACGACGGTGCCATCCGCGGTCACCTCGACGTTTGACTGGTGGTTGTGAAAGTCATCGACGATGGCCGTGTCATCCGGCTGCGCCGACGCACCGCACGCGGCCAGCCAAACCGCGCTAAGCAGAACCGCGAGTGCGCCGCGATCGGCTAGACGGCGCACCCGCGCGGTTCGTTCCTAACTAACCTTGACGGTTCCCAACATCTGGGCGTGCAGCGTGCAGTGGTACTTGACATCGCCCGCCTTGCTGAACGTGACGACGAACTTGCCTGAGGTTTGCGAGCACGAATCGAAACTGCCGTCGTCGGCCGTAACCGTGTGCGGCGTGCCGGAGCTGTCCGCGAAATCCCATTCGACGCTCTGGCCGGCGGCAACCGTGAGGGTCGTGGGATCAAACTTTCCCACCGTATCGGGATCGGAAACGATCTTGACCGTGCTTGCGCTGGAGCCGCTTGCGCTGCCACCCGTCGGGTTGCAGCTCGAGCCGCCGCCGCCGCCACCACTCGAGCTGCCGCAGGCGGCTAACACCAGCGCGCTCCCGGCAGCGACGATCCCCATTTTCCAAACGTTCACGCTAGCCTCCTTGAAAACCGAATTGCCCCGACCTGAGTTTACGGGCGGCGGTTGCGCAACGGCAACGCGTCAGCCGCCGCCGGCCGAGAATCAGGTGTCTACCCTAGTGGGGCAGCTCGGTGAACTCGCGCCGGGCGTCGCGGACCCAGAACGCGGTCGCGGCTACCGACAACACCGCCCCGATGATCACGACCACCAGGTTGATGATGAGGCCAGTAAGCAGCAGCGCGATACCAACCGCCAGCACCGGCGGCCAGATGCTGGGCGGCGGCAGGTGAAACGCCTCGTGCTGCTCGGCGTGCGCCTCGTGTTCCAGCTCAGCCATCAGACGAAGTTGTTGTAGATGAGGGCCCAGGCGAAGGCGAGCCCAAACATGATCAGCGCCGTGACAAAGAGGAGCACGCCTAGCCGAACGTTTTTGCGTGCCTCGTCTCTATCCATAGCCCACCGAACTATACCTTCCCGATCATGCGATCAGCCACCATCACGGCAAACAGTAATCCGAGGTAGGCGATCGAATAATCGAACAGGATTCGGGACCAGCGCTGGCGCCGGGCGAGTAGGTTCGCGACGGCGAGCGCGATGAAGGCGGCGCCGAGAAGCGCAGCCCCTACCAGGTAGACCGGACCGAGCACGCCGGTGAGGACGATGGCCAGGGTTACGGCGACCAAAACGAGCGTGTAGCCGACGATCTGGCGCCGCGCCGCCGCCTCGCCGCGCACCACCGGCAGCATCGGCACCTTCGCCCGCGCGTAGTCGCCGCGAAGCCGAAGCGCCAGTGCCCAGAAATGCGGGGGTGTCCAGAGAAAAATGATGGCGAACAGATAGACCGCCGTCAGGTCGACCCGATGGGTGACCGCAGCCCAGCCGACGACCGGCGGGATGGCGCCGGCCGCACCCCCGATCACGATGTTCTGCACCGTCGAGCGCTTGAGCCACAGGGTGTAGACGAAGACATAGAAGAGTAGCCCGCTGATCGCCAGCGTTGCCGCCAGCACGTTGACCCAGAACGCCAGCAGGACGAACGCCAGCAGCCCCAGGACGATGCCAAACAGCAGGGCATGCGCGGGTGCGATGCGCCCGTCTGGCAAGGGGCGGCGACGGGTGCGCAGCATCTCGCCGTCGATGTCACGATCGATCCAGCAATTGATGGCGCCGGCCCCGGCCGCCGCCAGTGCCCCGCCTAACAGGGTAAGGACGACCAGACCGGTGGAAGGCCAGCCGCGCTCGGCCATCATCATCCCGCCCAGGGCTGTGATCAGCAGCAGCGGAATGATGCGCGGTTTGGCCAGGCTGACGTAATCGAGCACGACGTCCCGAGCCGGGCGCCGCACGCTGTCCATTTCCCTCTGCCTCTGGGGGAGGGCAGGGTCGGGGCTGAGCCGCCCGACGATCACCGCAAGGATCACGGTCCCGGCCCAGACCGCGCTGGCGAGCGCCAGGTGAAGGCCGCGGAGTGCCGCCGGCAACCGCAAGGTGACGACCGCGGCGCCGACCACCACCTGGAAGGCGAGGGCCGCGAGGGTCAGGGCGACCGTCGCGCGCACCGCCGCATGCCGCCGGTGGCGGGCGAGCACCGATGCCAGGCTGAGGATGATCAATAACCCGATCACCCCAGCGATCACGCGATGCAGCAGCTGAATCGCGGGCAAACCGTCGAAGCTGAGGCTGAATCCGCCGCCGCACAGCGGCCAGGCGTTGCAGGCACCGCTGGCGCCGCTACCGACGACGAGCGAGCCACTGATGAGCAGCAGGTAGGTCCCGCTTGCTGCCAGTAACATCCGCCGCCTGGCGACGCGATCGATGGCGCCGGCGGGCGCCGGCGTCAGGGCGGCGACGGCCGTCACGCAGACCGCGCCCAGCAGCGCCATGGCGGTCGCGAGGTGCGCCAGCACAATCATGGGCGGCAGCTCGAGGCGGACCGTGATCGCGCCCAGGATGACCTGCACGATCAGCAGGCCCAGGGCAACCGTGGCCGGGATCACGAGGTCGCGGCGCTTGCGCCAGGCGAGCCAGGCGACTGCCGCGGTCAGGAGCACGAGGGCACTCGTTAGCGACGCGGTGGTGCGGTGCGAGTACTCGATGATCGCATGCAGGTTGAGCGGCGGCAGCAGGTGACCGTGACAGAGTGGCCAGTCTGGGCAGCCCAGCCCGGATCCCGAGACCCGCACCACGCCGCCCAGCACGACGAGCGCGTAGGTCACCACCGCGGTGGCGACACTTAACACGCGGAAGGCCTTCATGCCATCGCGACCGTTAGTGCTCGGCGGCGGCCGTGACACCGCGGCGCAGGTCGCGAAGCGGGCGGCCGCTGCGAACCGGAGGGACGTTGTCGAAGTTGTACGCCGGCGGCGGTGAGGTGGTGGCCCACTCCAGCGTGTTGCCTTCCCACGGATCCGCCGGCGCTCGCCGGCCTCCGCGGACGCTGATGGCGAAGTTGATGAGGAAGAGCAGGATCGCGGTCGCGATCATGAACGCCCCGACGGTTGCCATCAAGTTCCAGGGTGCCCAGTCCGTTCGGTTGGCGTTCCAGATGGCGATCCGGCGCGGCATCCCCTCGAGGCCGAGGAAGTGCATCGGCATGAATGTGATGTTGAAGCCGAGCAGCTGGATCCAGAATTGAATTTTGCCCAGGCGTTCGTTGAGATAGCGCCCCGTCATTTTCGGGAACCAGTAGAAGAAGGCAGCGAAGACGCCGAAGACGCTGCCCCCGAAGAGCACGTAGTGGATGTGCGACACGACCCAGTAGGTGGCATGGATCTGGTAGTCGACCGCCAGGGACGCCATGAACACGCCGTCAACCCCGCCCATCAAAAACATCAGGACGAACGCGACGGAAAAGAGCATCGCGGCCGTGTACTTGATCGATCCACCCCACAGGGTCGCGAGCCAATTGAGCACCTTCACCCCTGATGGCACCGCAATCAGGGCGGTGGTGCCCATGAAGAACTCCTGGAGCGGCAGCGGCAAGCCCGTGGTGAACATGTGGTGCGCGAACACCATGAAGCCGAGCACCCCGATGGCCGCCATCGAGAAGGCCATGGCACGGTAGCCGAAGATCGGTTTTCGGCTGAAGACCGGAATAACCTCGGAGACGATGCCGAAGGCGGGAACGATCATGATGTAAACCGCTGGGTGCGAGTAGAACCAGAAGATGAACTGGTAGAGGAGCGGGTCGGACCCGTGGGTGAAGAAGTGGGTGCCGAGCTGGCGGTCCATCAGCACCATCGCCAGCACCCCCGCCAGGAAGGGGCTGGCCAGCACGGTCAGGGCGGCCGTGATCTCGACCGACCAGACGAACAGCGGCAGCCGGAACCAGCTCATGCCGGGCGCGCGCATGTTCTGGATCGTGACCAGGAAGTTGATGCCGCCCATGATCGACGAGATGCCCAGGATGTGCAGGCCGAGGATCCACAGGTCCTGGCCGACGCCCACCGCATAGGCCTTTTCGGTGAGCGGTACGTAGCCGGTCCAGCCGGCGGCGGCGGCGCCGTACTTGGTGAGGAGCCCGCTGTACATCGTCAGGCCGCCGAGCGGGATCAGCCAGAAGGCGAAGGCGTTGATCCGCGGGAAGGCCATGTCACGGGCGCCGATCATCAGGGGCACGAAGTAGTTCCCGAAGCCTGAGAAAACGGGGATGATCCAGAGGAAGATCATGGTCGTCCCGTGCAGGGTCATGATCTCGTTGTAGGTCTGCGCCTGCAGGAAGTGGTTGTTCCCCACAGCCAGCTGGGTGCGCATCAGCAGCGCCAGCACGCCGCCGATCACGAAGAAGAAGAAGGTCGTGTAGAGATACATGATTCCGATCTTCTTGTGGTCGACTGTCGTCAGCCACGCGATGACACCGCTCCGCGTGCGGGCCTGACTGCGCGGCAGGGCGATGCTAGCCATGCGCTCTTGTCTCCATCCTTGACCTCATCCTCCTGTCACCGTGATCGTCCCCTGCATTCCCGCTGCGACGTGGAAGGTGCAGACGTAATGGTAGGTTCCGGCCTTTAGGAACTTGAGCTCATACTTCTCGCCACCGTTCTGCGTGTCCAGGCTGGGCACCTGCTGATTGTCGAAGGTCACGCTGTGGATGGAGGTGCCGTCGTTGGTCCACTGCACGACGTCGCCCACCTTCACTGTTGCGCTCGTCGGTACGAACTTCAGGTCGTCAGTTTCACCCACGTTCGTCGCCGGGGTCACGCCGTTGGCCTTCTCCGCCGGCGGTGGCCCGGCGCCAGGCGGGGGCGCGCCGCTGAGAAAGGCCTGGTAGTCCGCCTCCGATACCGCGTCCACTTCGAGGTACATGAACCAGTGGCCCAGCCCGCACAGTTCGTTGCATTGCCCGAAGTACTGACCCGGCTGGCTAGCCTCGATCCAGCCGCTGTTCGGGAAGCCGGGCTTCGCGTAGATCTGCCCGCCCAAGCGCGGAACCCAGAAGGAATGAAGGACATCTTTGCTGGTGACCTGCAACCGCACCACCTGTCCGACGGGGATCGTCAATTTGGTGGTACTGGTGCGGCCGTTGGGATATTTGAATTGCCAGGCCCATTGAATTCCGCTGACCTGGATGGTCTGTTGCGGCGGCGGCCCATTTCGCACGTAGTCAATGCGCAGCGCCGTGCGGATGAACAGGAAGCCTACGATCACCACCGGGATCGCGGTCCAGAGGATCTCCAGGCGTGGGTTGCCGTGCACCTGGGCCGGCTCCTTGTCGTCCCGCCGGCGGAAGCGTAGCGCCGCGTACACGATCAGGCCGCCCACGACGACGAGCACCGCCATCGCGATCCAGAAGATGCTCGTGTAGATGCCTACGATCTCGCAGGCGTTGGGCCCGGCGCAGTTGAGGGGGCTGACGTCGACCGCGGGCACGCCCACGAGTGTAGCGACCAGCGGCGTCATCACCGGTGGAACCACCACCAGCGCCCGCCGGGCTCGCGCTCGCCGTTGCGCTCCTGCGCGGTCCGGCGCGCATCGTGCATCGCGTCGTACCAAAAGGTGAGCGCCAGGAAGAAGACGCTCATGAAGAGGAGCAAGGAGAGGATTTCCACGAACAGTGAGAGGAGCACCATCGTGCTGCCGCGCGGCTTCCAGAAGGCGAGCAGCTCAGCGGTAGCGCCTGGGATGTTCAGCGTGATGAGGAAGAGGCCCACCACGCCGAGCAGGAAGATCGCGGCCTTCTTCGGTTGGCGGTTGTAGAGCTGACCAAGTCCGGGCACGGCCGACAGCCAGGTTGCCAACTGCACGCGAGCGTCTCGGCGCGCTCTCGGCTTCCCCTCCCTCTCTGGGGGAGGGTAGGGTGGCGGCTGCGTCAAGACCGAGACAGGTTGAGGTTCAACCATTGGCGCTGCTCCCGTTAACGCTGGAACATCCGGTAACAGTAGTAGGCGACGAGCAGCAGCGTGCCCAGGGCCCAGACCAGGACGAAGAAAAAGTCCCCGGCGCCCGGGTCGCGAGTGACATTGAGCAGCTCGACCAGCGCCGGCGACATCAGCCGCCCGCCTTGTGCGCCTTGGTGACGTCCAGCAGGTTCTCCCCGACGATCACCAGCGCGGTGAAGCCAAACAGGATGACGAAGGCGAGCACGGTGCCGATGATGTTCTTCAACTGCTGGCGTCTCATGGCAATGTCGCGTATTGCTCCCACATGCGAATCCAGTGGACCAGCAGGTTGACGTTGTCATTGATCGGCGCGGGGAGCAGCTTGTTGGCGCCCCAGGCCGGCATGATGGTGCCTTTGTGCTCCTCGCCGGTGTTGCCCAGGTAGATGCAGCGGTAGTAGTAGTCGTCGTTGAAGAAGCCGAGGCGGTTCTGGTCGTTGAGCGGCGGCCCCTTCCCGCCTTCACCCGTCACACCGTGGCACTGGGCACAGTTGTTCTCGTAGAGCTTCGGCGCCGTCGCGAACACCCCAAAGGGGTTCGCCACCAGGTTCTGATGGGCGCCGGCCTGGTCGGTCGCCTGCCGGTTGCCGTTATGGCAGATGATGCAGCCGCTCTCATCGATGCCCAGGCCCTTGTACGCGTTGGGGATGAACCCGGTCAGCTGCGCCACCACCGGCTTGTTCGTCGTCGGGTCGGTCACGATCTTGTTGTTGGCGTCGCGCACGTAATACGGCGTGGCCGCGGGATCCAGGCATCTGGCCGCAGTGGTAGCCGGGGGCGCGGCCGACGAGGACGGCGCGGCCGATGCCGACGGCTTTGCCGATGGGCTCGCCGAGGGACTCGCCGCCGCGGTGGCCGGCTGGCAGATCAGCGTGTCCTGACCGTACTTGGCAAACACCGTGTCGCTGATCATGGACGGATGGTTGGGGCCGAGCCGTTTGGCGGCTTCCTGCGGGCCGATCTTCTGGATGTCGGGCACGTGGCAGGTAATGCAGCGCTCGACCATGAACTGGCCGTTGACCTGGACCTTGGGAAACAGCTGCTGAACCTGGATCGGAAAGTCCTGACCGTACTGGGCCGCGTACTTTTCCTGGATCGGGGCCCAGGGGCGGCTCAGGTCCTGGTAGAAGGCGTAGCCAAGCAGCACCAGAAAGGCGACGCTCACCACCAGGAAGGCGCGTCCTAGCACGGCTTGCCTCCGCAGGTCTGCGGGTTGCCGAGTACCCAGCCCCAGTCCCAGACGAACTCATGGCCGCGGAAGAAGGTACCGATGATCACCAGGGCGACCACGACGGTGGTGTAGAGGGCGAAGAGGATGATGGCGACCTTGCGCTCCGATGGCCGCCGGCTCGGATTGCGGTCGAGAAATGGGACCAGGATCATAAGCACGATGACGAAGGTCGGGAAGGCGACACCCGCCATCAGCGGTGGGAAGCGCGACAGCAGTTCCTGAAGGCCGAGGAAGTACCAGGGCGCCTTCGACGGGTTCGGGGTCATCCCCGGGTTGGCCTTGCCGAGCAGAGGCGCCTGCAACCAGATGGAAACGATGATCAGGAAGACCGTCATGGCGACGGTGGCGATGAACTCTTTGAAGACAAATTCCGGGAAGGAGACGATCATCTCGTCGTCGCTGTCGTCGCGCACCGTCGAGGGCGCCTCGACCTGGCGCCGGCGCGCCTCCACCCGTTCGCGGGCGGCGATCCGGTCGCGCGCTTCGGTGGCCATGCCTAACTAGAGCCCCCCGCTGAAACCATCTTTTCGAACCCGCCAGAAGTGGACCACCATCAGCAGGAACGCCGCCAGCGGCAGACCGACCACGTGTAAGACGTAGAAGCGGAGGAGCGCGTTGTCACCGACCACGCGCCCGCCGATCAGCAGGTAGCGGGTGTAGGGGCCGGCGATCGGTGCGTACTTCGCCATGTTGGTGCCCACCGTGACCGCCCAGATGGAGAGCTGGTCCCAGGGTAGGAGGTAGCCGGTGAAGCTGAGCAGCAGCGTGAGCAGCAGGAGCAGGGTGCCGACGCCCCAGTTGAACTCGCGCGGCTTCTTGTAGGCGCCCGTCAGGAAGACGCGCGCCATGTGCAGCCAGACCGTGATCACCATCGCGTGCGCCGCCCAGCGGTGCATGTTGCGGATCAGTCCGCCGAAGGTCACCACGAACTGGAGGTCCCGCATGTCCTGGTAGGCATGTTGGGTCGAGGGCACGTAATAGAACATCAGGTAGAGGCCGGTCACTGTCAGCACGATGAAGAGAAAGAAGGACAGGCCGCCGAGACAGAGGGTGTAGGACATCCGGATCCACGAGCGGCGCACCCGGACCGGGTGGATATGGAGGACGAAGTTCGTCAACGCCGTGCGGGCCGCGATCTTGTCGGTCAGCGGCAGCCCGTGACGGAAGACGGAACCGACCATCTGTCCGACGACGGAGAACATTTCGTCGATCGCGGCGCGAATGACGCTCATGAACCCTCCCGGTTAGCGGATTAGACCTTCAGCCGGAACGAGCGCTCGACGATGACCGAACGGTCGATCAAGAGTTTCCCATCCGGGGCCACTTCCAGGTGGACCCGGTCCATCGGCCGGGGCGCCGGCCCAAAGAAGTTGACGGCGTCACGAAAATAGCGGCTGCCATGGCAGGGACACTTGAAGCCCGGCAGGACGGGGTTCTCCTTGGTTGCCTGC
Source organism: Chloroflexota bacterium (assembly GCA_005882045.1). Lineage (GTDB taxonomy): Bacteria > Chloroflexota > Dormibacteria > CF-121 > CF-121 > CF-13. The sequence goes on from VBHO01000142.1 coordinate 16,477, forward strand.
TGACCGGTGTCTGGGTCTTTGGCGATCTGCGTTCCCGCCAGCACCAGGTCGCTGGTGGCATCCGGGAAATACCGAGGGGTGCACCCCAGATGGGTGCAGATCAGGCTGATCGCGTAGAAGCCGTTGGGATCGTGATTGATGACCACGCGCTTGTCGATGATCACCGTGGTCGACCCGACCGCATAGGCACTGGGCGGGTCGGCCTTGAAGGCGGGCGGGTCTTCATAAGTGGCGTTGGGGTACAGCCACTTGACGCTCTGATAGAGGGCGATCAGGCTGGCGACGCTGAAGCCGACCCAGCCGGCGATCGCGAGAAAGCTACGCCGCGTCATCTCGCGACTGTCTTCGATCAAACGTCGAAAGTCAGCAGCCATTACACGAAGGGGTTATGGGCTGGTGGCGTGAGGATGGTCGCGAAGATGACCGTCGACGCCATGATGATGATGAAGAGCGTGGCCACGAGCAGGCAACCGAAGTCTGCTTTGATCGCCGCGATTACGCCGCGCACGCAGTCGAGGATAACAAAGCCACGCGACGCGAAACATCGGGTCTCCGCCCTAGTCGAGGAGCGCTGGGTCAGGCGAGCCGTAAAGGCGCCGGGGTTCCGGTCGCGGTCAGGGCGGCGCGCTTGCGCACGTACTCGTGCACGAGGGACACCACGGTGGCGTGGCTCCAGGTCAGCGGCGAAACCGAAAGCTGCGCCTTGCTGTAAGGGTCGAGCTGCTCCGACAGCACGCCGCTGGCGAGCGCGGCGCCGGCCACCCAGTCCAGGATGTCTCGAGCGGGGGCCAGGTCATCCAGAGTGCGGGCCTGGCTGACCAGCCATTGCCCATACCACATGGTGCAGATGAACCATGGGTTGCCCGGAACATTAGCGATGTCCTGGCTCACCTGGTAGTACCAGTCGTTCTCATAGCGGGCGATGCCGCCGACCTCGGTCTTGCACCACAGACGGTCATGCACCCCTTTCATCGTGCTGACGATCTGCGGATCGTCGGCCGGGAACATGCCGAAATACCAGAGCCCGTAGACGCTGGAGTCGATGGTCAGGTCGCGCGCGGTGGTCCCGTCCGGCCGGACATAGATCCGGCGCAGGAAGCGGTTCGACTCCGCGTCGAACAGGAACCGCCGCGTGCCCTGCTTGATCCCGTCCGCCACCCCGCGGTAGCGAGCGGCCAGCGCCGTCTCGCCGTAGAGCGCGGCAAAGTTGGCGGCGGCCTGCAGTCCGGCCCAGACCGTGGCCACCGTGAAGCTCATCACCCCGCGACGCTCTTCCCATAGGTCGTAGCTGGGCTGTGGCAGGCCGGTTAGCGGGTCGATGTAGCTGGCGAGGAAGTCGCCCACCAGGATGATCAGCGGCCGGTAGTACGCCTTGAAGAATTCGAAGTCGCGATGGCGGTCGTAGTGCTGCCAGAGGGCAAAGAGGACCAGTCCGGTCTCGTCCTCCTGGATCGGGTACTGCGGCTTTCCGGTGGCATCGACCCAGGGGTGCCAGCTGCTCCCCGGATCGCCCGCCGGGGTGTACTTGTGGCGGAAGTAGCCCTCCTTGGTCACAATCTTCGCGCAGAGTTCGAAGAACCGCCGAGGAATATCGACGTAACCGGCCTGGTCCATGGCGTAAACGGCCAGCGCGGCGTCCCGGGGCCACATATAGCTATAGGTATCGCGGGCGAACTTGATGATGTCGGTGTCGTTGGCGGCGAGCACCGCGCCACCGCTGTCGATCTGGGTGCGCACCACCAGCAGACAGCGTCGGTAGAGGTCGGCGATCTGCGGGGAGAGATCGGCGAAGCCGCGCTCCTCCTTGTTGACCCAGGCGGTCCAGTAGGAACGCGTCCGCTCGAGAAAGGCTTCGGGTCCGCGCAAGGTGACGACGTCGGCGACCGTCTGCAGCTCAGCAAGATTGCGGGCGGCGATTAACCACTGATACGCCGTCCCCGCCTGCCCCTGCGGAATCCGACCCAGGTTGAGCGCCAGCGTCATGTCGACCGAGCCTTGCTCGATGGGATTGTTGCCGAGCTCGCCATCTTCGGCGTCGCGCCAGGTTCCCTGGGCGCCGCCGACATCCTTCTTGCCACAGGCATAACCGTCCAGTCCGATCCGATCGCCCACCTGGCCGCAGGCGGCGAAGCAACGCTGGCCCTTGTAGGCGACCAGACCCTTGACCGCTGGGTAGTACATGACGGTGTCGCCGACCTCGGTGCCGTAGATGTGCCAGTCGAAATGAAAGAAGAGTCGGACCTCTCGCTCCGGCCCCTCATTGAGGACTCGCACCCGCCGAAGCAACAGGTCGCGGCCCAGGTCGACGGCATCATTGAAGGTCAGGCTGACCAGGAGGTCAGGGTGTCGCAGGGTCACGTTGGTGACCAGCGTGTCCGCCATGTACACGAGGTTGCGGGACCACGCGGGGTCGTCCAGCCAGGTAAACCGTCCGTCCACCCAGATCCCGAAGCGGCACGGTTCGCCGCTGGTGTGGTTCTCCTGACCGACCCGCGGATAATAGATGTCGCGCAGCTGGTAATTGCGATCGAAAGTAACCAGCAGGGATCCGTTGCCGATCGGCAGGTCGCGAGACACGTCGGCCCATTATCGGGTGCCGGTCACCAACTTGGGCGATCGCGAGACCCGTTGTTACGATGTCATGCGTGCCGAGCGCGGCCAAAACCGACACCCTGACGATCCAAACGGGCAAGCGGGCAGATGCGATCGAGATCACCGAGCGCGTGCAACGCGTGGTCCGCGAGAGCGGGGTGGAAACCGGCCTCTGCCAGGTCTACGTGCCGCATACGACCGCGGGCGTCTTCATCAATGAGAACGCCGACCCCGACGCCCTCACCGACATCCTCGACACGCTCGAGGCGCTCGTGCCCTGGGAGAACGGCTACCGGCACGCGGAGGGCAACGCGGCGGCGCATATCAAGGCGTCGCTGGTCGGCACCTCGCAGACGGTGCCGGTCCGCAACGGGCGACTTATGCTGGGACGCTGGCAGGGCATCTACTTCGCCGACTTCGACGGCCCACGCGAGCGGCACTGCCAGGTCACGGTTCTCGCCTAGAAACGGTCCTGTTGACGGTGGGTGAAAAGCCGTAACCAGGCCGAAGATGCCGGTATATACTGGCTAGATTCTTTAGCCGGGGAGACGCATGCTTACCAGCATCAAGTCGGTCGGCAGCTATGTTCCGTCCGGCATCCTGACCAACGCCGATCTCGAAAAAATGGTCGAAACCTCCGATACCTGGATCCGCGATCGGACTGGCATCCTGGAGCGGCGGATTGCGGCCGTCAACGAAACCGCGACGGACCTGGCCGCCGAGGCGGCAAAGGATGCGCTGCGGGCCGCCGGCTTACGCCCGGAGGACACCGACCTGATCGTGTGCAGCACGTCCACCCCCGACTCGATGTACCCCTCGGTTGCGTCGCGGGTCCAAGAACGCCTGGGCGCCCACGGCCCGGCGTTCGACGTGCAGGCGGCCTGCACCGGCTTTCTCGTGGCGATGAGCGTGGCCGATCGCTTCGTCAGCAGCGGCGAGTCGAAGCAGGCGATCGTGATCGGCAGCGAGACCCTGACCAAGATCCTCAACTTCAAAGATCGCGGCACCTGCGTGGTCTTCGGTGACGGCGCCGGCGCGGTCGTTCTCGGAGCGGGCGTCGACGGTGCCGGCATCAAGTCCTGCGTCCTCGGTTCAGACGGCTCGGGGGGCGATCTGATCTATGTCGCACCCGGCGCCGACGGTCCGGAGGGACGCGGCCGCCCGGAGATCCGCATGGACGGGCGGAGAGTCTTTCGCTTTGCCACCGAAATCCTGGCGCAGGCGACACTCGAGGCGCTCGACAAAGCGAATGTCCGGTTGGAGGATGTCAAGCTGATCGTTCCCCACCAGGCCAATGCCCGCATCATCGAGGCGGCCGGCAAGCGGCTCGGGGTTAGCGCCGACGTCATGGTCAACGCCATCGCGAATTACGGCAACACATCGACCGCCTCCATCCCGCTGGCGCTCAAGGATGCGCTGGCGGCGGGCCGGCTGAAGCGCGGCGACAATCTCGTCCTGGTCGGCTTCGGGGCCGGGTTGACCTGGGGTGCCTGCGTGATCGAATGGGAAGGCGCGCCCGTCAGGGTCGCGGCCTAACCCATGTTTCGTCCCAAGACGCGGTACGTCGCTCTGCCGTCGCCGCGAGCCGGCGTCGGCGAGGAAATCGACCGGCTCATCTGCCCGAAGTGCGACACCTCGCTCGAGCCGGCGCGCCTGACCGCAGCCCTGGGCGTCTGTTATCGATGCGGCTATCACTTTCGTCTTCGTGCGCCTGAGCGCATCGCGATGCTGGTGGAGCCCGGGTCCTTTCGCGAAGAGGACCAGGCGATCACGGCGACCGACGTCCTCGGTTTCACCGATTCACAGCCCTATGCCAAGCGGATCGAGCAGAGCCGCGCCACCACAGGCGCCAATGAGGCCGTGACCTGGGGTGAGGCCACGCTCGCCGGACACCGCCTGGTGCTGGTCGTCCTCGACTTCGCCTTCATGGGGGGCAGCATGGGCGCGGCCACGGGCGAAAAGATCACCAACGGCATCGAGCGCGCCGGGCAGAGCCGGCTGCCGCTGCTCATCGTCTCGGCCTCGGGCGGTGCCCGCATGCAGGAAGGCATGCTCGCCCTGATGCAATTGGCCAAGACCTCCGCCGCGCTCGGACGGCTGGCGGCGGCCGGGGTTCCCTACATCTCGCTCCTGACCGATCCAACGATGGGCGGGGTGACCGCCAGTTTCGCTTCCCTGGGCGACGTCATCATTGCCGAGCCGGGCGCCATGATCGGCTTTGCCGGGGCGCGAGTGATCCAGCAAGCCACCTACGAAACGCTGCCCGATGGCTTCCAGACGGCAGAGTTCCTGCTGGCGCACGGCATGATCGACCTGGTGGTGCCGCGTCAGGAGTTGCCCGCCGTCTTGCGCCAGCTGCTGGATCTCTATGCCCCGACTGCGGCCGCCCCCGGCCTCCAACTGCAGCGGCAGGCCAAGAAGACCGCAGCCCCGGCGCCCGCCGTTACCCGGTGAGTGACAACGGCAGCGTCGCCGCCGCCACCTGGGAACAGGTCGAGCTCGCCCGCCATCCGGACCGTCCCTACGCGCTCGACTACGTCCATGCGATCTTCAGCAACTTCTTAGAGCTCCACGGCGACCGCGTCTTCGGCGACGACCACGCCATCATCGGGGGGCCGGCCAGCTTCGACTCGCGAACCATCATGGTGATCGCGCAGCAGAAGGGCCGCAGCACCTCGGAACGCGCGATGCGCAACTTTGGCATGGCCAACCCAGAGGGCTATCGCAAAGCGCTGCGGCTGGTCCGTCAGGCCGAACGCTTCAAGTTTCCGATCGTGGCTTTCGTCGACACCTCGGGCGCCTTTCCCGGTGCCGGCGCCGAGGAGCGCGGCATCGCCTGGGCGATCGCGGAAAACCTGGTGGCACTCTCGGCGGCGCGGGTTCCCATCCTGACGCTCGTGATTGGTGAGGGTGGCAGCGGCGGTGCGCTCGGCATCGGGGTCGGAGATCGGCTCCTGATGATGGAACATTCGATCTACAGCGTCGCCATGCCCGAGGCCTGCGCCTCGATCCTCTGGCGTGATATCGCCCGCAAGGTGGAGGCGGCCGAGGCCCTGAAGCTCACCGCCGCTGACCTGAAGCGGCTCGGCCTGGCTGATGAGATCATTCCCGAACCGCCGGGCGGCGCGCAGAACGATTACGGGCAGGCGGCCGACGCGGCGGGCGCCGCGTTGCGCCGTCACCTCAAAAGCCTCGAAGCCATCGCGACCGACCGGCTGGTCGAGGAACGTTATCAACGGTATCGGAGGATCGGCGCCACCTCCTGAGACTGCTACCGTAGAGTCACTGCCGTGGCAACGGAAGCGGTAACCCAGGCCCCCGCCCGCAAACGCGAGCGCCTCGACCCGTCGGTATTTCGGCTGCCGGTCGAGCGAATCCGCGAGGGCTATTACAGCGACGTCTATTTCAATCGCACCGTTGACGTGCTGCGTGCGGACAATCGGCACCCGCAGGTTCTGATGCAGGTCTTCCAGAAGCAGCAGGCCGTAATCGGCGGCATGGATGAAGCGATTGCCATCGTCAAGCTCTGCTCCGAGGATTTCTCCCAACTGCGCGTGCACGCACTCTACGACGGCGACGAGGTGGGGCCCCGCGAGACCGTGATGACGATCGAGGGCGACTATTCCCTGTTCGCCCGGCTCGAGACCGTCTACCTGGGCGTCCTCACCCGCCGCACCAAGGTCGCCACCAACGTGCGCCGCGTGGTCGACGCCGCCAAGGGCAAGCAGATCATCTTCTTTCCCGCCCGCCACGATCATCACCTGGTACAGACCGGGGACGGCTACGCCGCCTACGTCTCGGGCGCGATCGGCGTCTCCACCGATGCGCAAGCGGCCTGGTGGGGCGGCAAGGGGACCGGCACGGTCCCCCATTCGTTGATCGCCGCCTATAACGGCGACACCGTGCTCGCGGCCCGTAAGTACGCCGAGTATGTCGACCCCTCCGTGAACCTGGTGGTCCTCGTGGATTTCGAAAACGACTGCGTCCGCACTTCGCTCGAGGTGGCGCGGGCGCTGAAGGACCGCTTGTGGGGCGTGCGCCTGGATACGTCCGAGACGATGGTCGACGTCAGCGTGCAGAAGCTGATGGGCGACTTCGACCCCCGAGGTGTCAACCCGCAACTCTGCCAGCTGGTCCGTCGCGCACTCGACCGCGAGGGCTTCCAGCAGGTGAAGATCGTGGCCAGCGGCGGCTTCAACGTCGACAAGATCGCGCGCTTTGAACGGGAGCATGTACCGGTCGATGCCTACGGCGTCGGCAGCGCCTTCTTCCAGGGCAACTTCGACTTCACCGCCGACGTGGTGATGGTCGAGGGACGGCCGTGCGCCAAGGTCGGTCGCCGCTTCCGGCCAAACCCCCGGCTCGAGCTGGTCTCATAGCCGTGCCCAACGTCACGATCGTGGTCGACGTCCTCAACGGCTTTTGCAAGCGGGGCAACCTCGCCTCCCCCCGCTGCGATGCCGCCATCCCGAAGATCCGCGAAGTCATCGAGGAGCGCCGCCAGGCGGGTGACCACCTGATCTTCCTCGCCGATACGCACGACCCCAACGACCGCGAATTCGAGGTTTTCCCGGTGCACTGCGTGCGCGGGACGATCGAGTCCGAGGTGGTCCCCGAACTCCAGCCACTACTCCACGACGCCACCTTGATCCGCAAGCGGCGGTACTCCGGTTTCTTTGAGACCGACCTCGACGAACGGCTCAGGGCGGCGCAGCCGGAGCAGGTGACGGTAGTCGGCGTCTGTACCGACATCTGTGTGCTTCACACGGTGGCCGATCTGCGAAACCGCGACTACCGGGTCATCGTGCCGGCCGCGGCGGTCGAGACCTTCGACGGGCCGGGGCATCCGGGCGACGAGGTGCAGCACTGGGCGCTGGCCCATATCAGGGGCGTCCTTGGCGCCCGTGTCGTCTAGGCTTCGATCCAAGCTAGGGGCTATCCTGAGCCTAGCGTTATAATATAACCTCTCAACGTGAATAGGACATACCCGGAGGCGTCCGGATCGCGTTGCCCCGCGTGTGGGTCCCAGCTCAAGCCCGATAGCCGCTTCTGCTCGAACTGCGGGCGAAGGGTCGCTCGACCGGCTCGTCGGCTTCAGCTCCGGCCCTGGATGGTGCTGCCGGCCGTGCTGCTGGCGCTCCTCCTCGGGGTGCTCCCGGGCGTCCTCTACGTATGGGCCGGCCTTCCCTCCACCGCGAACCTCAGTACCGCCCGCCTGCCACTCTCGACCCGCATCTACGACCGGACGGGAACCATCCTGTTGGCCGAGATCCACCAGGGATCCGAGCTGCGCCACATCGTGCCCTTGCGGCAGGTCGCACCGGCAATGCAGAAGGCAACGGTCGCCGTCGAAGACCGTACGTTCTACCAGCACGGCGGCCTCAACCTGCTCCGGACCGGGCAGGCCGGCGTCGATGACCTGCTGCATCTTCGCTTCAATCAAGGCGGCAGCACCATCACCCAGCAGCTGGTCAAGAATATTTATCTTTCAGGAGACCGTTCGATCCTGCGCAAGGTGGACGAAGCCATCCTCGCCGTCGAGATCGAGCACCAGTACTCGAAGGCGCAGATCCTCGAGGCCTACCTCAACCGCGTCTACTACGGAAACCGGTCCTATGGAGTCGAGGCCGCGGCGCAGACCTACTTCGGGAAACCTGCCAGCCAGCTCTCGCTCGGGGAAGCGGCGTTTCTCGCCGGCTTGCCGCAAGCCCCGACCGAGCTCGGTCCCTTCAGCAATCTGAACGGCGCCAAAGCCCGCCAGCGCGTGGTGCTCGACGCCATGGTTCGGACACACGACATCACGCCGGCCCAGGCTCGAACCGCGTCCGCGCAGGCGCTCACCCTGCAGAAGCCGTCGACGTCCGACGACGTCAAGGCCCCTGGCTTCGTGCACTGGGTGGCGGCGCAGCTGGAGAAGACCTACGGCGAGGAACTGCTCAAGAACGGCGGGCTGACGGTGATCACCTCGCTGGATTGGAACCTCCAGGCGATGGCCGAACGCCAGGTTCGTGAGAAAGTCATGGCGCTCCAGGGCCAGCACGTGACCGATGGCGCACTGGTCGCGCTCGACCCGGCGACCGGCGCGGTGCTGGCGATGGTCGGGTCAGCGGGCGGCGATGTGCCGGGCGGTCAATACAACATGGCGATCATTCCCCGGCAACCGGGGTCGTCATTCAAGATCTTCACCTACACAGCCGCGATCGAGTCACAGAAGTTCACCATGGCCTCGTGGGTGCTCGACCAGCCGATCAAGGTTCGGCTCGGCGATGGCAGCACCTACACGCCACACAACTACGACGGCACCTATCACGGCTGGCAGCCG
>VBHO01000142.1:25519-62719 GCA_005882045.1 Chloroflexota bacterium
GGCGGCTACGAGGTGCCGCTCATCGACATGGCCGCCGGTGCCAGCACGCTCGCCGCCCAGGGAACCTACCGGCATCCGCAAGGCATCCTGAGCATCGTCGCGCAGGGCCAGACCCTCTACCGATTCGACCCGAGACTCAACCAGAAGGCGGCGCTCAGCCCGCAGGTGAGCTTCATCATGGCGGACATGCTGTCCAATGACCGAAACCGGAGGCTCGCGTTCGGATCCAACAGCGAACTGGTCATCCCGGGGCACCATGTCGCAGCCAAGACGGGCACGACCAATGACTTTCGCGACAACCTGACCGTGGGCTTCACGCCGAACCTCGCGGTCGCCGTCTGGGTCGGCAATGCCGATCACAGCCCGATGCTCCACGTTTCCGGCATCGTTGGCGCCGCCCCCATCTTTCACGGCTTCATGACGCAGGCATTGAGCGGGCAGCCCGACAGCTGGTTTGCAATTCCGGACGGCCTGCAGGCGGTCAACATGAATGGATACACCGTCTACCTGCTGCCGGGGACGGAGCAGGTGGCGCAGTCGCAACAACCTTCGGGGTGCGATGGGGACTGCGGCGGCGGCGGCGGCCAGGGCCGCCACAAGAAGCACGGCTAGCGTGGCTCCGCGGCGCCGCCGCGCTTTCGCGCGAATTAGCGCAGGTGCCGACCGCCGGCTCGTGCGAGCAGACGAGCCCACGTTCTTAAGGGCGAGTGCGCCGCGAGCCGGCTGGCCGGCACACCTGCGCGGTTAAGTCACTGCGTAACTTTGTTGCCTGAGGGCGAGGCCGCGCCGCTCGCCTTGAGTGATTCGATTTCGGTTTTCAGTTCCGCGACCTGTCGTTCCAGACTGGCGATTTGATCGCGCGTCGCCACCGGCATCGAGGAGCGCATGCTCTCCGAGACGCGGCGGCTGAGATCCTCGCCCCGACGACGGGTGTTGGATGCGAACTCCTCGAAGCGCCGGCGCCCCTCCTCGCGGCTGACGTGCCCCTGGTGCAGCCAGGTATCGACCAGCCGATCACCCTGCTCGAACGCCCAGCTCGCGGCGCCCAGCATGATGGTGAAGCCGTCGCGGACGACCTCGCGAACGCGCTCGCTGCCTTCTGAGTGTTGATGCTCGTGCGGATCGGTATGCTCTGCCATGCGCTAAGTTTAGGGCTACGCCATGCCCATCTATGAATATCGCTGCGCCGACTGCGGCAAGCGGCCGTCCATCTTCTTCAGGAGCTTTGCGGCGGTAGAAGCGGCACCGGCCTGCCCGCTCTGCGGCGGCGTGCACCTGACGCGCCTCATCTCGCGTACTGCCCAGGTGCTTTCCGAGGACAGCCGGCTCGATCGGTTGAGCGATAGCGCCGACCTGTCCGACGTCGACGAGAACGACCCCAAGAGCATGGCGCGCTGGGCGAAGAAAATGGGACAGGAGATGGGTGGAGACGAGCTCGGCGAGGACTTCGACCAGGTGGTCGACGAGATGGGAGACGGCGAGTCCAACGGCTCGGGCGGCTTCGAGGACGATGAGCTGTGACCCGGGCCCGCATCGACCGCATCCACGGCCGCGAGATCCTCGACTCGCGCGGCAACCCGACCGTCGAGGTGGACGTGCTGCTCGACTCCGGTGAGCGTGCAAGCGCGGCCGTCCCGTCAGGGGCATCCACCGGGGCCCATGAGGCGGTCGAGTTGCGCGATGGCGACAAGGGCCGCTACGGCGGCAAGGGCGTGCTCAAGGCCGTTAGCCACGTCAATGACGAGATCGCCGGGGCCCTGCGTGGCGCCGACCCCGCTGACCAGCGCGCTATCGATGAACGATTGATCAATCTCGACGGCACCGCCAACAAGTCACGGCTGGGCGCCAATGCGATTCTCGGTGCCTCGCTGGCGGTGGCACGGGCGGCGGCGCTGGCGGCACGGCAGCCGCTCTATCGCTATCTGGCGGGCGATCGCCAGCTGGTGATGCCGGTGCCGATGATGAACATCCTGAACGGCGGCAAGCACGCGCAGACCAAAGTCGACTTCCAGGAATTCATGGTGGTGCCGGCCGGCGCGCCGAGCTATCGGGAGGGGCTTCGCTGGGGCGCGGAGGTGTTTCACGCGCTCAAAGAGAGCCTGCACCAGGCCGGACTCAGCACCGGCCAGGGCGACGAGGGCGGATTCGCGCCGGAGCTCGATGCCAACGAGAAAGCGATGTCGTTGCTGGTCGACGCCATCGAGCGAAGCGGCCACCGCCCGGGTGAGGACGTCTTCATCGCGCTCGATCCGGCTGCCTCCGAGTTCTACCGGGCCGGACAGTACGAACTGCAGGGCGAGGGGCGAACCCTCGATCCCGGCGAGCTGATCGATCGCTGGGAGGCGTGGGTCGATCGCTACCCGGTGATCTCCATCGAGGACGGACTGGCCGAGGACGACTGGGACGGCTGGCGCCAGCTCACACAGCGGCTCGGCAAACGCGTCCAGCTCGTGGGCGACGACATCTTCGTCACCAATGTCGTGCGCCTTCGCCACGGCATCGAGGAAGGGATCGCCAACAGCATTTTGATCAAGGTCAACCAGATTGGCACACTGACCGAGACGCTGGAAACCATGGCGACCGCGGCGCGCGCCGGGTACTCGACCGTGATATCGCACCGATCCGGCGAGACCGAGGACACCTTCATCGCGGATCTTGCCGTGGCCACCGGCGCCGGCCAGATCAAAACGGGTGCGCCGTCACGGTCGGAGCGAGTCGCGAAGTACAATCGGCTCTTACAGATCGAGGAAGAGGTGGGTATTACCGCACAGTATCCGGGGCGCGCCGCTTTTGTCGGCATGTCTGGATCGCGGGTCTCCGGTGTCTAGGCGCGTCCCTCCGCGCGGATTCTTCGAGGGCGGGGAGTCACCCTTCGGGCGCCTCCCAACCGAGCCGAGCTTCCCCACCATCCGCGTCTCGCGTCGCGCGGTCTTCTGGATCATCGGCATCGCGCTGGCGCTGCTGATCCTGTTCCTGCTGAAGCCGTTCGCGACGCTCTACACCGATTTCCTGTGGTTCCGCGCCCTCAACTACGGCAGCGTCTTCGGCGTACGCTTTGCCGCCCAGATCTGGTCCTTCTTCATCTTCGCCGTCATCTTCTGGGTGATCGCCGGAGCAAATGTCGTGGTGGCGCTCAACTCCAATGCCGGCCGGCGCCTGTCGTCGATCGGCATCCGCCAGCGGCCGCTGACCGCGCCGTCGACCATCCTGGCCCTGCTCGCCGTATTCCTGCTCGGCCTGATCTTCGGCCGGGTGGCCGCCAGCCAGTGGGAAACGATTCTGGCGTTCTTTAATCAGAAGCCCTTCAACGTCCAGGACCCGATCTGGCACAACGACGTCTCCTTCTACGTCTTCACCCTCCCCTTCTACCGGTTCGTGTGGGGCTGGCTGTTGTGGGTCGTGATCCTGATGATGCTGGTCGTAGGCGGCCTCTACGCATCACGGACCAATCTGCAGAGCTTCGCCTTGCCAGCCCGGGCGATTCGGCATCTGACGGTGCTGGCGGCGGCGTTTGCCGCACTGCTTGCGATCCACTACCGGCTCGATCTGTATGAGCTATTGCTTAGCAAGCGCGGCTTCGTCTACGGCATCGGCTACACGGACCTCGCGGCCCGCATTCCGGCCTACTGGATCATGACGGTGCTGATGGTGCTGATCGCCATCGGCTTGCTGATCAACGCCGCCGGGGCACGTCTTGCGGCGCTCCCCGCTGCTCTGGTCGCCTGGCTGGGCGCTGCTTTCATCTTGGTCGTGGTCTTTCCCGGCATCATCGAGCGATTCCAGGTGGCGCCCAGCCAGCTCCAGCGGGAGACGCCGTACATCAAGAATGAAATCGACTTCACGCGGCAGGCGTTCGGACTCACCACGATCGCCGACCGGCCGTTTACGCCCCAGGACACGCTGACCGCCGATAAGGTGGCGAACAACCCGCAAACGGTTCAGAATGCGCGCCTCTGGGATCCCCAGCTGGCGCTGCCCTACACGCTGGAGAACCTCCAGAGCCTGCGGACCTATTACCAGTTCTACCCGAACGAGGTGGCGGTCGATCGCTACCAGCTCGGTGACCAGTATTTGCAGCTCCTGCTCGCCGCCCGTGAGCTGAACCCGGACAAGGTGCCGGCAAACACCTGGGTCGCCCTCAAGTTGCAGTACACCCACGGCTACGGCGTGGTCGCGGCGCGCGCCAACGAGGCCACCCCCCAGGGCGATCCCGTCCTGACGCTCCAGGACATTCCGCCGGCCGGCGTGCCGCCGGTGACGCAGTCCGGCATCTACTTTGGCCGCCACACCTCGAACTACGTGTTGACCGACTCCAAGCAACCCGAATTCGATTACCCGTTCACCACCGACCAGTACACGGAGTGGAAGGGCACAACGGGCGTGCCGCTGTCGTCGGCGCTGAGGAGCCTCGCCTTCGCCATTCGCTTTGGCGACGTCAACCTGCTGATCAGCCCCCAGTTGACAAGCCAGACCCAGGTGCTTTTCAACCGCGCCGTCCTGGACCGCGTCAGCGCACTCGCGCCCTTCCTCCAGTTCGACCAGGATCCGTACGTCGTCGTGGTCGCTGGCCGCATCTACTGGATCCTGGATGGGTTCACCACCACCGACCACTACCCATATAGCGAGATGCCGGCCGACGATGGCGGTCCGTTGACGGGCGTCAACTATGCGCGCAACTCCGTCAAGGCGGTGGTCGATGCCTACGACGGCACCACGACCTTCTATCAGATCGATACCAAAGACGCGATCGCCAACACCTATGGTTCCATCTTTCCTGGCCTCTTCAAGCCGTTCAGCGCGATGCCCGCCGGGCTGCAGGCCCACATCCGTTATCCGCGCGACCTTTTCAACCGGCAGGCCGAGCGCTTCACCTACTACCACATGACGGATCCCACAGTGTTCTACCTTCGCTCGGATCTCTGGAACATCGCCAAAGAGAATTTGTCCCAGGGCGGCGGCGCCTCACCGATACGGCCCTTCTACGTCATCAGCCGGCTTCCCGGCGAGCCCAAGGAAGAGTTCCTCACCATCTTGCCTTACACGCCCAACGGCAAAACCAACATGATCGCCTACCTGGCGGCGCGCTCCGATCAGCCGGACTATGGCACGCTCTTCGATTTCCGTTTCCCCAAAGACAGCCTGGTCGTCGGCCCGCAGCAGGTCGAGGCCAACATCGACCAGGCACCGCTGATCAAGTCGCAATTCGCGCTGCTGAATGCTCCCGGTTCAAGTGTGATCCGCGGCAACCTGCTCGTCCTTCCTATCGAGACGTCCCTGCTCTACATCGAGCCGGTCTACCTCGAAGCAACCAACGTCGCCAAACCGCAGCTGAAGAAAGTGATCGCCGCCACCGGGCAGAACGTGGTGATGGAAGACACCCTCGACAAGGCACTGGCCGCCCTCCTTGGCCAGGCGACGCCGACAACCCCGCCGGGCGGTCCCACCACGCCACCCAGCGGCACGGTGGCGCAGTTGATCGCGTCGGCCAAGACCCACTACGACCAGGCGCAGAACGACCTGAAGAACGGCGACTTCACCGGCTACGCCCAGGAGATCCAGACCGTGGGGCAGATCCTGCAGCAGTTGGCTGCGCTCCAGCCGGCCACCCCCTCGCCGAGCGCCTCCCCTAAAGCCTCTCCCTAGACGCAGCCGTCAGGTCGCTCGCCTGAGTGAAAAGAGGGCGCTTGCGCGATGGCAAGCGCCCCATCCAAACCCCCCGGAACCTTCGTTAGTGGCCTCCCGGCAGCGTGTCGGCAACGGCGAGAACGACGGCGGCGACGGCAACGAGCAGGGCGACGAATCGGTTCATGAGCAGGCTCCTTGACGGCAGCGGATGCTCCGACCGATTGGGCGGAATTTAACACCCGATTGCACGCGGTGTCAATATACTTTCGGTAAGTGGTGTAGTGGAGCTATACTCCTTAGTGGCTTTATGAACTCGGTCGGTGAGCGTCTCCGACAGGCGCGCCTGGCTCGGGGACTGACGCAGGAGCAGCTGGCGCGTGGGGTGGCGACCAAGGGGTTCATCAGCCAGGTCGAGTGCAACCGAGCCACGCCCTCCCTCGCCAAGCTCCGCCTCATCGCGCAGCGCCTGGGTATGCCGCTCGGCCACTTCACCGGGGATCCGTCACCGATGGAGCTCACCTACCTGCGCAAGAGCGCCGAGCTCGCGATCAAGGCCAAGGAACCGGCGCACGCCCTCGCCCTCGTCGACGAAGCCGGCCCGCTTGCTCGGACGGCCAACGAACGCGCCGACCTCCAGCGGATCAGGGGCATGGCGCTCGACACGCTCGAGCGCTTGCCGGAGGCGCTCGTCGCGCTCCAGACGGCCGCCGCCGATGCGCCGCCCGACGATCCCGAGCTGAACGGCGCCATCTACACGGAGATTGCGACGGTGCTCAATGAACAAGAGCAGTTCAACTTCGGCGTCGAGGCCGGTCGGCGCGCCCTGTATTGGCTGGACCGTGCTAAGCACGCCGATCCCGCAATCCGAGCCCGGGTGTTGACCAACCTCAGCCGCTCCTGCTGGGGCCTGGGACAGCTAGAGCAGGCGCACCAATTTTCACTTCAGGCGCTCGAGGCGGCGACCGACGCCGAGAGCCTGTTCCGAATCGCGAATGCGCATATGTCCCTCGGCGTCACCGCGCGGGCCAAGGGCCTTTTCGACCAGGCGATCGAGCACTGCAATCGCGCCCTCGAGATCCACGCCCGAATCGGGCAGGAGCGCGCAGCCAATCGGGTTCTGAACAACATCGGCGATGTGCATTACGCCGCCGGACGGAAGACGCAAGCCTGGGAAGCCCAGTCGCGATGCCTTGCGCGGGCCCGCGAACTCGGCGATGACTTCGAAATCGGCGTCGCCGCCAGCGCGCTGGCCCGCTACGCGCTGGACGCGGGAAAGGACGCGGACGCGATGCAACTCGCTCGAGAGAGCCAGCGCGCCGCCGAACGGTCACAGGATCATCTGCACCGGGCCCTCGCGGCTGCGATCGAGGGAGCCGCCGCTGAGCGGCTCGGTCACCCGGTGGTCGCCGATCGGCGCTTTAGGACCGCGACCAGCATGCTCCGCGACCGCGAGGCCGCCGGAAAGCTCAGTGAGGTTTGCGCCATGTATGCGGAGGTGCTTCATCACCGCGGTGAGCAGGAACGCGCCTTCGCCGTGATGCGCATGGCGGCGGAGCGTGACTTCAGCAAGCTGTCCGCGCTCCTCAAGACGGGGACGTGAGGGACCTCCAGGCGCAAGGTTTCATGGCGACGGTGCTGGTGGCCGACGACGAGGACACCAGCCAGCGAGAGCTGCGCACCTTGCTCGAGCGTGGCGGATACCGCGTCATCACCGCCGGCGACGGGGCCGCGGCGTTGCGCAACCTGGCCGCGCACGAATGCGACCTCGTGCTTTGCGAGGCGGTGCTCCCGGATATGGATGGCTTCGAGGTCTGCCGCGCGATCAAGCAAGCGCCCGCCACCCACGACATCCCGGTGGTGCTGCTGATGTCCAGCGATGACGAGGTCCAGCGCGAGCGGGCCATTCAGGCGGGCGCCGATGACGTCGCGGTCAAGCCAGTGGACCGCGCCCGGCTACTGACCCTGGCGCGCGTGCAGCTCCGCATTGCCGGGCTGAACCGGCAGCTCAACAAGCTCGAGAGCGCGGTTGTCACCCTTGCTCGCGCGGTCGAGGATCGTGACCACACCAGCGTAGGCCTCTCCGAAAAAGTCGCCCACTGGGCGATGCAGCTGGGCACCGCCCTCGAACTACCGGACGACCAGCTGACTCTCTTGTATCGGGCTGCGCTCCTCCATGACGTGGGAACCGTGGGCGTCCCGGTCGGCGTCCTCTCGAAGCAGGGTAGCCTCGATCCCGGAGAATTCAGCCAGGTGAAACGCCATCCGATCGTTGGTGAGGAGATTCTCGCCGCGCTGCCGAGTGCCGAGCAGGTACTGCCGGCAGTCCGACACCATCATGAACGGGTCGACGGCGCCGGCTATCCGGATGGACTGGGCGGTGAAGACATCCCCCTGTTCGCTCGCATCATCGCAATTGCCGATGCCTTCGTGGCGATGAGCAACGATCGCCCCTACCGCGCGCGGCGATCGCGCGACGAGGTGATCCGCACCCTGCGGCAGGGTGAGGGGAAGCAGTGGGACGCCGCGCTCGTCGAACGGTTCCTCCGGCTCGTCGAGGAGTCCGACCCGGCGCTTCCCGAGGCGCGCACCGCCGGCTAAAGGTCGTCATCTCGGGCCGGACCGTCAGGCCGATCGGGCATTGGCAGGAACCCGTTGACTCGGCGGCTTTGCCAGCCAGCGCCCATCTCTTCGCTCGAGCGTCCACCCCTCTTCATGCAGCATCCGATGGTGGCGGCCGCACACCAGTGCGAGGTTGGGCAGCGCCGTCTTACCGCCCCGCGTCCACCAGGTCAGGTGATGCCCGTCACACCAGCTCGCCGGCCGGCCGCAGTGGTTGACGACACAGCCATGATCGCGAGCCACCAGCGCGCGGCGGGTGGGCGCGGGGATCCGCTGGTGCGCATGGCTCGTCTCGCTCTCCAGCTCCGCCTGTCCGAGTAGCCAGCTCACCGAGGCGTCGCAGGCGTGGCGCTGCGCGGTCTCCATGGGAATCGCTCCGACGCCTTCCAGCTGTGCGGGCGGCGCGCTGGGAAGTCCGGCGAGCGTCTCGGCGCTGGCGGTGATGACCAGGTGCGGCCGCTGGCCACCGACGGTGCCAAGTTTGCTGCCATCGAGGGGCCGGCGGGCGAGCTCAACCATCGCGTCCGCGCGGCGCTGCCCCGGGGTGCGGTCGTCATCTATCTTGGGCGGTGGCATCAGCGCGTCGAGCGCAGTCTTGAGCGTCGCGCCACCCTCGGCGTCGAGCAGGCCTTCCAGGTGGACCAGCCCATCTTTGACGTCGCTGATGTGCAGGTAGCGACGCGCAAAGGCGCGGTTCGCCTCGGCCAGCGCCGCCGCGTGATCGACGCGATACTCGAACGCCCGGGCGACGTCGGCGAAGCGACCCGGGTCCATCGTACCCGCGGCCTTCAAGAGACTCGCCTCTTCGTCCTTGACGGTCGCCGCGCCCACTTTCTCGGCGGTGCGCGCCAACAAGGCCACGTGCTGGTAGCCGACGTCCCCGCTGGCGAAGGCCTGAAGGGTCTGCGGCAGTTGCTCCAGCTGGCGCGCTATCGTGACCCGCTCCATCGCGGCCCCGCCCGAGAGCTTCGCCTTCCAGCGCAACCAGTCGATCAGCGAGACGGCACCGTCGGCCTTGTACTCGCCGGACTTGTCGAACCGTCGCAGCCCTCCCGCAAACGCGGCCTCCAGCTGCACGACCGACTCCCGGATCCCGACCAGTTCTTCCCCCAGGTCGCTGTCGTCGACTTCGCTGAGCCAGGCCGGGAGCCCTCCAATCAGGGCCTTCAGCTGCGCAAGTGGGCTCGGGCGTCGATCGCCTGACGCGGCCATATTTCCATCCTGAGGCACGGTTACGACAGCTGTATGTCGTAATTAGTGGGTCGACCAAGAATCTCTGAGCTAGCCGCGCGCGGCGGCCCCCAGCAGGCGCTCGACGATCACGCAGTCCATCCATCTTCCATCGAGTTGCGCATGCCGGCGATAGGTTCCGACTTCGCGAAACCCTAGCGCGGCGCATAGCCGCCGGCTCGCCAAGTTCTCGGGGAAGATGGCGGGGGCGTCTCGGAGCTCCGCCAGCCGGGCTGTCAGGCTGGTCGCCACTTTCTCAGGCTCCTCTCATCCGGCTCAGCGTCGGCGCTCATCCAGGGGCGCGATCCTGAAATCAAACGGAAATGAGCACTCTGCATTCGGTCCTCGAGAACGTGGCGGCGGCGGGCAGCCTCTATGGCTGGCGGATGGACGCGATCCTGCTCGGCAGCATGCTCTGGGCCCTGACCGCCGGCTCGGCACACCTCCGGCTGGTGATTAGCCACTAGTCGGGCCAATCTTCGGGCCGGTCGACATCGGCGCCGATCTCCTCCGCGAGGCTGACCTCGATGACGGCTTCCGGGTGTGCGTTCACGACAACCTGACCTCCACGATCGCCTCGTAACTCCATCAGGTCAGCGAAAAATCGGCGGTCGAACACCGGCGGGTTCCCGCGGTGGTCACCGAAACGAGGGACGACGATCAGACCGGGCAAGAACGCATCGAGCAGCTCCTGGATCGCGTCCGCTGTGAGGTAAGGTTGGTCCGCCACGCCGATCAATGCGGCGCTCGACGTGTCAGGTAGCGCGCGCAGTCCAATTGCGATCGAGCTGCTGACGCCGTCTTCGGGATTCGGGTTCTCGACCATCGTCACGGGCAGCCCAGCGAGCGCATCACCGAACGCCGGGGCGTTCGACACAACGGCGACGACCGGTTGCAGGCCGGCGTCCAGAAAACAGCGCGCGGTTTTCCGGACGAGCAGCTCACCCCGGTACGGCTGGAGCAGTTTTTGGCGACCGAATCGAGTCGATAATCCCGCGGCGAGCAGGATCCCGCCGATCAGGCGAGGGCCGCGGCCTTCAGCTCCTGGTCGACGCAACTCGCAAACCGCTGGGCCATCCGCTGCGCCACTTCTTGCACGATGCCGGTGCGTCCGAACTGCGCCACTACGCCGCTCACCGCCAGGTCGGTGTTCATCACGACGCTGGTCCCCTTCTCGCTCGGCTCGAGTTGTGCCGTCATGGTCGCGGAGGCGCCGCCCCGTCCGCGGGTTTCATTGCCCGCTGCCTTCACGCTTACCGTGTGCGTCGTCTCGTCCTTGCTTTCGATGGTGATCTGACCTTTGTACGAAACGCCGATCGGACCCAATTTGACCTCGACCTTGCCCTCGTAGGTCTTGTCATCGATCACCTGGGTGAGGGATGCGCCCGGGACACAATGCGCGATCTTCGGCACATCCAGGAGGTAGGCCCAAGCGGCCTCAACCGGGGCTCCGAGCTCGAATCGCGTCGTGATCACCATGCCTGTAGCCTACCGATTTCGTTGGCCTGGTGCCAGCGGGAGAGATAAGACGGCCGGCACCTTGCGGTAGCCGGCCTTCGAGCGCCTGTTGAGCCGAGTCTACGTCAGGACACGGTGATCGGCGTGCCCGGGTCCACCAGGTGGATCCAGGTGAGCCCGGGCGGGAGGGGCACCGGCTTGCCGTCGGCCCCGAGGATCTTCAACGGTTGCTCGGTATCGGTGAGATCCCACTTCGCCGTGTAGCGGTGGCCCTGGGTGAAGACATCGGCCGGGCCGGTCCCCTGCAGGTCGAAGTCGACGGCCGGTGCGCCCAGCACGTCGGTGAAGCCGGCGTCGTGGTGCGCCACCTGGATCAGGATCACGTTCACGGGCTTGATCGGCTGGCCGGTGTTCTTGTCGATCAGCGGTCCCAGCTCGGTTCCATAGGCGTAGGCGTTATCCGCGGCGGAGTAGGTGTACGTGACACGATGGAAATTCGTCTGGTCGAAGACGACGCGGTTGGCCACCGCGGGGGCCGGGCTCGCGGGCGGCGTGCCCGCTGTCGGCAACAGATAGGTAACGCGCGGCGCGAACTTCTTCAGGCCCTGGGCCAGGCGGTCCCCGTCGGTATAGAGGTTGTGCGGCGCACGGCGGGCCGGGTCGCGAGCGAAATAAATGCCGCCATCGCTGCTCTCGCTGAGCGCCGGGATGTGCTCCGCGGCGATCATGTCCAAGACCTTTTGATTGGCGCCCGAAAAGAAGATCACGCCATGGTAGGCATGCCAAAGGCGGATCGTGACCGGGCGGGCGCTGCGCACGGGTTCGATCCGCTGGTTGCCCGACGGCCTGAAGTAGATCACGGTCATGCGGGTGATCCCGCCTTCGGCGAGGTATTCGTAGACCAGGTCAGCCTGCTGCAGTCCGGCCTGGGGCCGGGCCAGGATCGAGTTCTCGATTTGCACCATGGCAGGGCCGGGACGGCTCGGCGTTGGTGTCGGGGTCGCGACCGGCGCGGCTGTCGTGCCACAGGCGGCCAGCAGGCTCAAGGCCAGGCTGCTGGCGAGCACGGAGAAACGTCGATTCAGATTCGTCATTGGCAGCATCAGTATAAGAAGAGGCGATAGTGTAGCCCGCGTCACCGTGTGGTAGGTTCCAAGCGATGCTGCCGCACGAAATGCTCCAGAGCCAGACACAGGTCGAGCGCTCGCTGCTCAGCCGCACGATGGGTTGGCTGGCGCTGTCGCTGGCCCTGACCGCCGGCGGAGTCTACGCCTACTACGCCGGCGTGGCACCGTCGTTGAACCCCTTTATCTACTTCCTGATCGCGATTGGCTTGATCTTTGGCATCCAGGCGGCCGCCCGGCGAAATCACACGCTGGCGGCCGGTTTGCTCGCGGTCTTTTCCGTGGTGGAGGGCCTCTTCATCGCGCCGGTGCTTTCGTTCTATCCAAGCGACGCGGTGGTCAACGCGCTGCTGGGTACGGTTGGAATCTTCCTGGTGGCGGCCGCCGTCGTCTATCTGACCAGCATCAACATGGCGGCCTGGGGCCGGTACCTGCTCGGGGCCCTACTCCTCGGCATTCTCGTGAGCCTCGCCACGCTGTTCTTCCACTTGCCGGTGAGCCAGCTGGCGATCAGCGCCTTCCTCGGGGTCGTCTTCATCGGGCTAACGTTCTTCGACTTCTGGCGGGTCAAGGCGGAGCGCGCGGGCGACAACAACTCGCTGCTGTTGGCGCTCAGCCTCTACCTGGACTTCATCAACCTCTTCCTCATCCTGCTCCGCATCTTCGGCGGCCGCCGAAACTAACCGGCGCTCCCTCGGCGGGGCCCGCTGACGTGCCTAGGCGGCGATGCCTATCTTGCGGAGGGCGGGACCGAGTTCGCGCAGGTCGCGCTTGTGGCGTTCCCGCCAGTCGAGGATGAGGTCGGCAAAGGCCGACTTCGACATCCGCTCCCGGCGAACGGCATTGGTCTTCGGGTCCGTGATCTCCAGTTCCACCCAGACGACTCCGGACGAAACCAGGCGCGCGGGGTAATCGTTCTCTTCGATCAACCGAATCAGCTCAAGCTCTCCGAGCATTTCCATCCACCTCGACGAAAACACGTTTCCGACGGCTCTTATTCGTACCCAACGAGGATTCCCCGCAAATCCGTCGCTCTTTGAAATCAGGCCGTCGCCGGACGCTTAAAGACGCCCGGTAGACTGAGGTCGTGCTGGCCGATCTCCACATGCATTCCACGGTCAGTGACGGCTGGCGCGATCCCGACGAGGTGGCCCACCTGGCCGCCGACCACGGCGTCCGGGTGATGGCGCTCACGGACCACGACACCTTCCATGGCGTGGGCCGGGCCCGCGCGGTGGCGCACCGTCGCGGCCTGGGCTATGTGACCGCCCTCGAGGTCACCACCTTCCCGCCCAATCAGATGCGCCACATCCTCGGTCACGGCGTCGACCCCAACCATCCCCGGCTGCTCGCCATCCTCGATCGCACCCAGAGCGTCTTCCGCAAGCAGACGGAGGCCTGGATCAAGGTCCTGAACGAGCGGGGGATCGGTCGAGAGCTGGGCCTTTCCGCCTTTGCCTACAAGCCCACCGTGATGCCCGGCGCCGTGCTCAAGCTCGTCCTGCAGCACGGCTTGATGACCGAGCGGGATGCCTGGGCCAGCGTGCGCAAAGCCGTCGATTTCATGGCGCCCGATTTCTACGCCCCCCTCCCCTCCCCGCGCGAGGCGATCGATGCGATCCACGCCGCGGGCGGTCTGGCGGTGCACGCCCATCCCGGCTCGGTTCCGGACCAGGACCTGATGAAGGAAGTGTTGCCGATGCTCGACGGTCTCGAGGTGTATACCCGCCGGCACACACCGGCGCAGATCCCCGTCTACGAGGAGCTGGCCCGCCAGCACGGGCTGCTGATGACGGTTGGCACCGATTATCACGGCTTCAACGGTGACGACTACGTGGCTCCGAAAAGGGTGATCGATATCCGCTATTTGGAAAAGCTGGGCTCTCGGGTCGAGTGGCCGGCGATGGAGCGGGCGAGCTGAGCCCGACACTCGTGGCCGCACCGGTGGCCGACGCACGGGGGGCGCTGCTCGAGGTGGGCGGCCGCGAGTCGACCAGCGTTGCCGCTGCGATCGAGGGCCTGGCATCGGAGCCAGCCTTCCAGGTGATGGCCTCCGCCTCGCTGGCGGCGCGGCCGCAGTGGGCGGGGCTCGTCGACGACCTCTTCGAGCGACCCCTGTTGAAAAATGCGAAGGCGGGCCTGCGTAATGCCCTGATGTCCACGCTCACCGGTGACAGCCTCTACCGGAATGTCTTTTTTTCGTTCGCGGACGCCGTCATCCTCTGGCACTACGGCCACACCCAGGAACGCACCGGCAGCGCGAGGCTCGATGCGACTTACAACGCGTTGCAGCGGCTGCTGGCCGGCGCCGACGCGTTCCTTGCAACCGCACCACCGAAGGTGGAGCCCGACATCGAATACTTCCACCGTCTGCGACGGGTCCGGCTCACGCGCGACAACGCCTATCCGATGCTGCGGCGGGCCGGCCGCCTGCTGGGTGCGGTGGAGGCAGAGATCACACAGGAGAGGCTGCACGCGGTGCGAGGCACCATGTTGACCAGCTACGTGACGTTCAGCGCGCAGGTGATCGCCATGGCGCGTGCGCTGCGCGCCGAGCGCGACGCGATCGACCGCAGCGACGTCCTCAGCGGGCTGCGGGCGATCACGACCCTGCTGGCGACGCCGCCGGCTGCATTGGCCGGCTGACCGAGAGCCGGGGGAGCGTCGCCCCGAGGCCGATCATCGCCAGCGCCCCGAGGGCCATCGGGAGCAGCGCGAACCGGAAGTGGCCGCTCCAGTCCCAGGCAAAACCGCCGAGGGCCGGCCCAAAAAATGCCGCTCCGTAGCCAATCGTCAACATCAGACCGGTGGTGCGGGCGACCTCCGAGGGAGCCATCAGCGCGGGTAGACCCAGGTTGAGGATGAACGCCATGCTGCTGCCGGCTCCCGCCATCCCGGCCCAGATGGGCGCGGTCTCCACAGGCGCCAGGATGTAGCCGGCGACGCCGACGACGGATCCGAGTCCAGCCAGAAGGAAAGGCCATCGCCGTCCGACCATCGCATCCGCAGCGATCGTCAACAGCAGGCTGATCGGCAGTTGCACGAAGTTGAGCACGCCGAGCGTGAGCGGAATCAGGTTATGGGCGTGACGCGCGTCGAGCGTGTCAGGGATCCAGGTATTCATGCCGAAGTAGACGATGCTCGCGGTACCCATCAAGAGCCCAATGCGCACCATGGGGCCACTACGCCAATCGGGAAACCAGGCCGCACCAATTTGGGGACTCGTTTTCATCGTTGGCGTGAACGCTAACCAGAGCACCAGCCAGATGGCGAGCGCACCCTGCCAACCAAGGGGATTGAGCAGGAATGGCAGCGTCACGGTCGCCGCGATGACCTCGCCCACGAAAATGCCGTTCGTGTAGATGGCGATCCCCCGGCCGATGCGCTCGGGCAACCAGGCCTGCACCAGGCTCGGAACCGCCGGTTGGCTGACCGCGATCCCCAGCGACAACACCACCGTGAAGATGAACAGCGCCGCGGCGCTGGGAAATGCGCCACGAAGTGCGGCACCAACGGCAAGCAGTGCCAATCCATAGGTCACCGCCTGGCGCGCTCCAACCCGGCTCACCAGGTAGGCCCCCGGGATCGCGCCGACGGCCATGATCAAGACTGGCAGGGACGTCAGCAGACCGGCGGCACTGTAGGAAAGTGCCAGCGCATGGTGGAGTGCGGGCAGGGTCGGCGGGACACTCAGGACCACCGTGCGCAGGTTGATGCCGACCAGCCAGAGCAGGACCAGGATCAGACCGGGCGTCGCCCGACGCGAGTGGCGCTTTAGTGCCATACGAGCGTTTGAGACGTTCGGCTACAAGCCGCCGACGGTCAACTCCTCGATCAGCACCGTAGGGCTGCCACAGAAACCGCCGGCGAACATGAAGCGCAGATCGTCGGCGACCGCGACCACCTTTTGTAGCAGGGCGATCACGTTGCCGGCCACCGTCAACTCCTTTACCGGCCTGGTCAACTGTCCGTGCTCGATCCAGTGCCCCGTCAATCCGAGAGAAAACTCGCCCGAGACCGGGTTGACGGTGTTGAGACCGGAGAGCTGGGAAACGTGCACGCCGTTATCGACGCGCGCGAGCAGGGCGTCGCGGGAGAGATCGCCCGGCGTGAGCACCAGGTTCGAGACCCCGACCTCGGGCACGCTCTTGTAGGAGCGGACGGCGCTCCCGGTCGAGGCGCTGTTGCTTCGCTTGGCGGTGTAGGTGTTGTGCAGGTAACCCTTGAGGACGCCGCCGGCGATCAACTCGGTGCGGCGCGCCGGCACACCCTCGCCGTCGAAGGGCCGGCTGGCCAGGCCTTCCGGGAGTCGGGCGTCGTCGGTGATGGTGACGATCGGGGCGCCCACTTTTTCGCCAACTTTCCCCGCGAGCAGCGAACGCCGCTTGATCACGGCATCGGCGCTGAAGGAGCTGGCAAGGACGCCGAGGATCATCGCCGCCGCGTGCGGATGCAGCACCACCGGTACGACCGCCGTCGGCACCGGCTTGGCTCCCAGCAACCCGGCCGCGTTTTCGACCGCCTCCTGCACGACGCCGGCCAGGTCCAGTTCCTCCATATCGCGGCCATGCGTGAAGGCGAAGCCCGACTGCATCTCCGAATCCTGTTCGGCGATGGTCTCGAGCACGCCGTAGGCGACGGTACGCTCGAAAGACGCCTCGAGTCCACGCGTGTTGTAGATCTCGACGTGGCCGGTGCCATCGCTGTAGACCGCGTCGCTCACCCGGCGGACGCGTGGATCGAGCGATGTCGCGCGGCGCTCCATCTCGAGGGCGAAGTCGATCTTTCGCTGCGGCTCGACGCGACTGAGCGCCGGCGAGGCCAGGCCGGGGAGCGGCTGTGCGGTCATCGTCTCGGGCAGGACGTTGGCCTCGTCGTCATGGTTGAAGCGGCCGTTCTCCAGCGCCTCATCGACCAGGCCGTCGAGCGCCGCGGGCTCGGTGTCGGAGGTGTAGGAAAAACCGACGCGGTGCTCCAAAAACGTGCGCACGCCGATCCCCCGGCTTTCGGCCGAAACCAGCGACTCGATCGCACCCTTATAGACGCGCACCGTGAACTCGGTCCCGCGCGAGATATAGACCTCGGCATCCTCGGCGCCCCGCGCTTTGCAGCGCGCGAGCACGCGCTCGCCGATCGGGTTCACTGGCGCATCGCGCCGCCGGGAATCACGCCGGTACCGCCGACCGTCAGTTCCGAGATCCGGATGGTTGGCTGACCGACCGACACCGGGACCCCCTGCCCTTCCTTGCCGCAGGTGCCCGGGGCAAGCTTGAGGTCATTACCGACCATGTCGATCTTGTGCAAGGCCCGCGGACCGTTGCCGACGATGGTGGCGCCCCGCACCGGCCTGCCGATGCGCCCGCCCTCGATCATGTAGCCCTCGGTGACGGCGAACACGAAGTCGCCGCTCGTGACGTCGACCTGGCCGGCACCCAACTTCTTGGCATAAAGCCCTTGCGGGGTGGCGGCGATGATGTCTTCCACCGAGTGTGCCCCGGCGGCGATGAAGGTGTTGGTCATTCGCGGGATCGGCAGATGCTGGTACGACTGGCGACGGCCGTTGCCGGTGACCGGGTGGTTCTGCTGGCCGGCACGCAGCCGGTCGTACATGTAGCTGACCAGGATACCGTCCTGGATCAGCACGTTGCGGCGGGTGGGCACGCCTTCATCGTCGACGGCCAGCGTGCCCCAGCGGCTGGCCATCGTCCCGTCGTCGATCGCGGTCACGATCGGGCTGGCCACCGCCTGGCCGATCTTGCCGACGAAGACCGTCGATCCCTTGCCGACGAAGTCCGCTTCCAGCCCGTGGCCGCAGGCCTCGTGGAACAGCACGCCGCCGAATTCGTTGCCGACGACGACCGCCATCGGACCCGCCGGCGACGGCGCAGCATCGAGCAGCGCGACCGCCCGCTCGGCCGCGGCGCGAGCGTACTGCGCCGCCGACGTCTCGTCGAAGAATTCGAAGCCGCGCTGCATGCCCGGTGCCTCCATCGCGGTCTGGATCTCGCCGTTGCGCTCCGCGACCGCGTGCACCATCAGCCGGACGCGCGTTCGCGAATCCGTGTGATGGGTTCCCTCCGAGGTCGCGACCAGGACCTCCTGCGAGCTCTGACCGTAGCCAACCGCGACCTGCCTGATCGCCCCGCTCACGGCACGGGCAGCCTGGTCCGCCTCCAGCAGCAACTCGATCTTCGCCGCCGGTCCGATGGTGTCAGGCGGAACCTCGATGCGCTGCGGCTGACGCGGCGCGCCGACCAGCTCGCCAAAGGCAAAGCGTCCCCCGCCGCGGCGCCCCACCTGCGCGGCGAGGTCGGCGGTCTTCAGCAGTCCGTCCTCGGAGAGGTCCTCGGTGTAGACGTAACTCACCGTGCCTTGATGGATGATGCGCAGGCCCGCTCCGAGGTCGTTCCCGGAGCTGACGCGCTGCACCTTGCTCTCCTCGACGCTGATCGACTGATTTCGCTTTCGCTCGACGAAGAGTTCCACGAAATCGGCACCAGACCGCAGCGCGTGTTTGATGACGCTGTCCACAAGGGATTGGTCGAGGATAGGCATCAGGCTGAGTGTACCGACCTTTTTCGTCGCACAGGCTTTTCAGATGGCAGGAGTCGCATCAACCCATCTTCCCCTCCCCCGCTTGCGCGGGCCCGTCGGCCCACGCGAGCGGCGCTTTAGTGCCAAGCGAGCGTTTGAGACGTTCGGAGGGTCAGGGTGGGGGTTCACGACGCCGGTTCGCGCACCAGTCCGATGACCCACAGACCCAGCACCGTCAGCACTCCGGCGGTGGCGATAAAGACCGACGCGTAGCCAAAGTTGGCCGCCAACGTTGATCCGAGCAGTGGCCCGATCGCGTTGCCGACTGCGGTGGCGCTGCTCGTCAGTCCATAGGCCGACCCGCGCAATTCCATGGGCGTCGAGAGGCCGACGATGGCATTGGTCGCTGGAATCAGCACGCCAAAGAAGATGCCCACCCCGGATCGCAGCAGCAGGAATTGCGCGATGTTCTGGACGAAGGCTTGCGGCAGGAAGAAGACCGCCGCGCCGAAGCAGGCGAAGATGAGGATCCGTCGGTAGCCACTCCGGTCGACCAGGCGGCTGTAGAAAACCGCCGCCAGGGCGGCGAACACCGCCGTCGCACCAAAGGCCAGCCCGGCGTAGAGCTTCACCGGGTCAGTGGCCGACGAGATGCGCTCGACGTAGAGCGGAAGAATCGGGAAAACGATGGCGGTGCTGAGCTGCACGAGGAACAGCGTCACCATCAACGGCATCAACGTCCGTGACCGGAGTCCACGCCCGAACGTCTCGAAGAATCCCGGCCGTCGTGCGGTCGAGGGGGGCGTGTAATGCTCGTGGACGAATTGCCAGACGAGGAGACCGGAGACCGCGAGCATGGCGCCCGCGACGAAGAACGTCCCACGGATCCCGACCGCCTGCGCAATCAGTCCACCGAGGACCGGCCCGGCGGCGATACCGACGTAGACACTCGTCTGCAGCTGCCCCATGCTGGCGGCGAGCCGGACACGCGGGACGATGGTCGCCACCAGCGCGGTAGCCGCCGCGATCGTGCCGGTGAAGACGCCCTGCAAAATGCGCAGGACGAGGAACTGCTCCACGTTCTGCACCAATCCCATCAGCGCGATGATCAGGCCGCCGACGAGCATCGAGCGGAGCACCATGACTTTGCGGCCGTGCCGGTCGGCGAGCGCGCCCCAGATGGGGCTGAAGATGGCGAGCGAGATTCCGGTGCTGGTGACCAGCGCTCCCGACCAGAAGACGACGGCGCTGTCGGGATGGACGCCGATCTCTTTCAAATAGAGCGGCAGGAAGGGGAGCACGAACCCGAAGGCGAGCATGGCGGTCGCCTGTGCTACGCAGACGACGGTGAGGCTGGTCCTCCAGCTGGGGCTTACATCCGCTGAGACATGACTCGGCGGGGCAGGCCGCGGCCTAAATCTCAGCCGGCGCCTTTCGCGTAGCTATGAAGCCCCACGATCCAGAGGTTGACGGCGTAGAGCGTGATCATGATCGAGATGAAGCCGGCGGTCGCGATCAGCGCCGTGCGGCGTCCGCGCCAGGCCCGTAGGCTGTGAGCATGCAGGTAGATGGCGTAAATGATCCAGGTGATCGCCGCCCAGGTTTCCTTTGGGTCCCATCCCCACCAGCGGCCCCAGGCGTGCTCGCCCCACACGGCTCCCGCCATGGTGCCGAAGGTCCAGATTGGGAAGCCGAGCAGGATGGCGCGAAAGGTCAGCCGGTCGAGGGTTTCCAGCGAAGGCAGTCGGGCAGCGATGCCCGAGCCGTTCAACCAGGATTTCACGCTCGCGCTCCGGTCTTTGACGAGATAGAGCGCAGCGAACACGAAGCTCGAAACCAGGATGCCGGAGGAGGCCATCATGCTGGACACGTGGATCTTCAGCCAGTAGCTCTGCAGCGCCGGGACGAGCGGCTCGGGCGATTGGTAGAGGCCATAACCGATCCCCATCAGGGCCACCACCACGAAGAGCGCCACGCCGCCGCCCAGTGACGCGACCGGCCAGCGCACCGTCATCAGGAGGAAAACGGTGACCGCGACCAGCGCCAGCATGGAGCTGTACTCGTACATGTTGGCCAGGGGATAGTGCCCGTCGGCAAAGCCGCGCGAGATGATGGCGGTTAGATGGATCGCGGCGCCGGGAGCAACCAGCGCCACCCCAAGCCAGCGGAAGGCCTCGGCGCGGTAGGCGAAGAACGCGAAGTACGCAAACATGCCGCCGACGTAGAGCGCCATCGCGCCGAAGTACAGGTGGAGCGAGAGATCGGTCACGCTGCCGGGTAGCCGAGCCAGGTCGCCACGCACCAGGCTGAAAGCGAGCAGGTAAAAGGCGAGCGGGAGGATTCGCCAGAGGGCCGGCAGACGCCGCTGGCCAGTGGCCGTCACTGTACCAACCGGGTCGTTGAGGGTGACCCGCGCCATCTCAGACGCCGGCCTTGGCCGCGACCCTGGCGACCGGGGTCAGCGGGATCATCTGCATGGCATCGTCGCGGAACCGAACGCGCTGAAAAGTGATGCAGTTCACCGGGCAGTGGTCTTCGCAAATCCGGCAGTTGGTGCAGCGGTCGTAATTGACCAGGATCTTGCCGGCCTTCCCGCCAAACTCTTCACCGAGCACCGTGTTACAGATCTCGACGAATCCGCCGCTCGAGGTGTCGCGACTTTCGCCGTAGACCACGACGTCGAGCGCCTTCTCCGGGCAGACGTCGTCGCACGCGCCGCAGAGGATGCAGGTCGACTCGTCGACGTGGTGCACCGTGTCGCACTGGAAGCAGCGCAGCGCAGCCGTGATCGCCTGCTCGTCATTCCAGGGAAGCTCGACCGGGGTCATGTCCATGCGCTTCTCGGCCGGGAGGATGGGCGGCTCCTGGCGAAGGTAGTAGTCGGCCTCACGATGGTCGTCCGTGGTTTCGATGACGGTCAGCGGCTTGGCGTCGCGCGGGACCGCGGCACCAAGCAGTTCGTTGATCGACCGTGCCGTCCGGTGGCCCCAGGCCACGGCATCGACGATGAACGACGGACCCTGGACGCAGTCGCCGCCGGCAAACAGCTTCGCCACCTTCGTGTGTCCGCCGGTATCCGCCTCCATGAGCTTGCGCGGCGTGAGCGGCACCCCCTGGTCCTGGGGGAAGTCCATGATCTGGCCGGAGGCGAAGATCGCGTAACGGCAGGGGATCACATGCTCGCTGCCGGGCAATTTCTGCACCGTGTTGATCAGCAGCTTGCCGCTTTCGGGATCGAACTCGAGCTTGGTCTCGTCAACTCGGATGAACTCGACGCCACTCACGTGGCCGCTCGCGTCGGCCTTGATGGCGTTGACGATCACGCCAGTGTGCAGCGTCAGCCCGATTTCGCGTGCCTCCACCAGCTCGTTGCCGAAGGCGGGCAGGCGGTCGGCCGGCTCGATCGACACCATCCACACCTTGCGGGCGCCGCTCTTGATCGAGGTCTGCGCGGCATCGGTGGCCACGGCGCCACCGCCGATGACGACCACGTCACCGCCACGCGGGAAGTTGTCCGGGACGATGTCGTAGGAGCGCACCCGCAGGAATTCCATCGCCGAGATCACTTCCGGCAGGTCGGAGCCGGGCACCGGCAGGATGCGCCCGGTCATCATGCCGACGGAGAGGAAGACGGCATCGTAGTCGGTGAGCAGCTGCTCGACCTTGATGTCCTTGCCCACGTTCTTGCTGAGGAAGACGTTGACCCCCATGTCGACGATCATCTGGATCTCCCAGAGCAGCTGGTCGTGGTCAAAGCGGAAGTGAGGGATGCTGGCTGAGAGCAGGCCGCCGAGTTTGGCCTCACGCTCGTAGAGGTCGACACCGTATCCCATCAGCCGCAGGTCCTGGGCCGCCGTCATGCCGGCCGGGCCAGAGCCCACCACCGCCACCCGCTTGCCGTTCTCGGGCGCGCGCTGCCAATCGATCTTGACGCGGCGGGCCCAGGCGTAGTCGGTGGCGAAACGCTTGAGCGACTTGATCGAGACCGCGTTCTCCGGCCCCTGCACCCACCCGCGCTTGCAGTCGGTCTCGCAGGGATGGTTGCACAGGCGGCCCAACATCGAGGGGAAGGGGTTGGTCTCGTGGATGACCAGCCAGGAATCGAGGTAGCGACCCTGCGACACGTAATCGACGTAGGCGGCGATGTCCTGATGGATCGGGCAGGCGCGCTGACAGGGCGACACCGGGACGTTGAGCCCCAGGTCCTTCCGGCCGGCGAAGACCTTGTTGGACGCCGTGTCAGCGGTCGTTTTTCCAATTTCCTCCAGCACCTCGTAGGCGCTGACGATGCCCACTGTCCTCGACGTTTTCCTGAAGAGCGGGCCCTCGTCCTCGGTCATCAGGACGACCGGCGTGTCTTCCCGATACATGATGTCGGCGCCCGACTCGAGGGAATCGGCGACGTTGCGCCCCGGTAGTGGACGGCGCATGTACTGCGCCACGGGTGCACTGCCGTCGGCGTAGACGGCCAACGCCTCGCGGTAACCGAACAGTCCGACGATGCTCCCGTCCTTCTCGATCAGCAAGGCCTCCGCACCCGACGCCGTCAGTTGCGCCAGCGCCTCGGCGGCGGTCCGATCAGACGGAAAGGTCTGACCGATCGGCTGCAGGACTTTGCTGAGCGACGGCATCAGGCTGCGGCCCTGGGACGGCTGACATCGCGCGCCGTGATGGCGCCGACCGGCATGCCGGCCGACGTCGTGACGAGGACGAGCTGCCGCCCGCTTTCACGAAGGAGACGAACGGCCTCCGACACCGGCGCGTCGGGCCGGACCTCGGGGAGTGGGGTGCGCACGATGTCGGCGGCTCGGGCGGCGAGCAGCCCCTTGACGTAACGCTGGAGGATGTCGAGGTAGGAAACGTAGCCGAGGCAGCGCTGATCGACGATCACGGGGAGCTCCGTCACCCGGTTCTGCGCCATCATCCTGGCCGCCTGGGCAAGGCTGGTATTCGGGAAGCAGAATGCAAACTGGCTCGACATCGCCTGCTCGACGGTGCGTCCATCCCGAATCGCCGTGGGCATCGCTCGAAATTATAGGTGTCACTCGCACGACAGCCGACTGTAACGATGGCGTGACGGGGACCGTGGCAGTCGCTCGTTATACCAGTCGGAGTTGGCCAAGAACCTCGCGCACACGTCGTCGCCTGACCTGGACCTGCCCCGCAACCTGGGCGGCTTTCGCGCTCGGATCCATCTCCCCTTCCGCAGCGGATTCAACCGCTTCGTGCGCATCCTGGGCATGCTGACCCTGCTCGCCTCATCCCTTGGACTGCTGGCCGCTGTCGCCGGCCTCCCGCTCAACTGGCTGAGCATGCTGGTCGCCCTGCTGGTCAGCCTGGTGCTGATCGGGTTCAGCGTCCGCCCCAGCCAGCGCAAGCCGAAGTTTTAAAGCGAAGGGAAGAACCTACGGTTCCTCCCTTCGTCGCGCCGTCGGCGGAGCCGAGCCTCCGCTGCGCTCCGGCCAAGCGGCGCTGCATCCTTCTTCCCTTCAAGGGAGACAGAACTTATTCCGGCTCGAGCAGCCGGAGCACGGCCGCACTCATCACCCGGTATCCGATCGCAAGGCATCGCTCGTCGACGCGGAACTCGGCCGTGTGATGCAGGACCGGCCCGCTGTCCGGTTCGCCGCCTAAGAGGAAGAAGCACCCGGGTCGCGCATCGAGAAAGTACGCGACGTCTTCCCCCACCATCAGTGGCTCGAACGGCACCACCGCATCCGCTCCAAGCACGTGTATAGCGGCCTCTGCGACCAGCCCGGCGATGACGTCGTCGTTCACCACCGGTGGGGCCGCCGACTCGAGTCGAAACTCGCACGAGCCTCGCATCGCCTCGGCCATCCCGCCGGCAAGCTCAGCGATGCGTTGCAGCAGCCGCTCACGTAAGGCGGCGTCGAAAGTTCGCAACGTCCCCTGGATGACGACCTCGCCCGCAATGATGTTGAAGGCGCTCCCACCATGGATGGTGCCCAGCGTGACCACCACGGGCGCCCGGGGCGAGGTCTCGCGACTGACCAGCGTCTGCAGGGCGGTCACGATCTGGGCCGCGATCACCACGGCATCTACCGTCATATCCGGCATCGCACCATGTCCCCCTTTGCCGCGGACGATCAGCGAGAACCCGTCGACGCTGGCCATCATGGCCCCGGACCGCACCGAGACCTGGCCGGTCGGCAGTCCGGCCCAGACGTGGAGACCGACGACGCGATCGATGCCGCTAAGGACTCCGGCCTCGATCATCGGTTTCGCACCGCCGCCGATCTCCTCGGCCGGCTGGAACACAAAGCGCACCATGCCGGCGAGCTGGTCGCGATGGTCGGCCATCACCCGCGCGACCTCCAGCGCGACGGCCATGTGCACATCGTGGCCGCAGGCGTGCATCACGCCGCGCCGGGTCGAACGGAACGGCAGCTCGCCGGCTTCGGTGATGGGCAGACCGTCCATGTCGGCCCGGACCATCACCGCGCGGCCCGGCCGGCCGCCCTTGATGTCGGCGACGATGCCGGTGCCGGCTACGCCGATCTGCAGCCGGTCAACCGACAGCGCATCGAGACGCTCAATGAGGTAGGTGGCGGTTTCGTTTTCCTTGAAGGCCAACTCCGGCACGGCGTGCAGCTCGCGCCGATGAGTCAGCAGGTGCTGGCTGGTGGCTTCATCGACCTCGAGCACGCGATCGCGCCGCTCGGAGGACATCCGAACATTCTGGCAAACTGGGTTTGATGCCGCGCTCCCTTGCGGAATACCAGCGGAAACGCGACTTCAGCAAGACGCCGGAGCCCAAGGGATCGCCCGACCCCCAGGGTCAGAACCGCTTCGTCGTACAGAAACACTGGGCGACGCGACTCCACTACGACTTCCGGTTGGAGATGGACGGCGTCCTGGTCAGCTGGGCGATCCCGAAAGGCCCCACCCTCAACCCGGCCGAGAAGCGGCTGGCCGCCCACGTGGAGGACCACCCGGTCAGCTACTACGACTTCGAGGGCACCATCCCGAAGGGCGAGTACGGCGGCGGCACGGTGATGATCTGGGACTGGGGCACCTTCGAGCTGGAGGAGTCGACGCCGGCCGAGTCGCTCAAGCGAGGCGAGGTCAAGTTCCGCCTGAACGGGGTCCGGCTGCGCGGCCGCTATGCACTGGTGCGCACCCGGTCGGACAAAGACTGGCTGCTCATCAAGAAGAAGGACGAGGCCGCCGACCCGAATTTCAACATCGAGAAATTCGACACCTCGGTGAAGACCGGACGCACCAAGGAAGAGATCGAGCAGGGGAAGGACGCCGTCTGGTCCAGCCGCCGCGAGGAGGGCCAGGGCGGGTTGATCAACCTGGCCAGCGCCGAGAAAGGTCCCATGCCAAAGACCCTGGAACCGATGAAAGCCCAGATGGTCGACAAGGCTTTCGACGACGACCGCTGGCTGTTCGAGGTCAAGTGGGATGGGATCCGGTTGGTGAGCTTCATCGATGAGGGCAAGGTCACGTTGCAGACGCGCGCCGGCCGCATCGTCGATGCGGAGTACCCGCAGCTGCAGGCCATCAGCCGGCTGGTCAATGCGCGCCAGGCGATCCTCGACGGCGAGATCGTTGCCCTCGATGAGGAGGGCCGGCCGTCCTTTCAGCTGCTGCAGAACCGCGGCACGGAAGAACACCCGATGCAATACGTGGTCTTCGACATTGTCTACTTCGACGGCCAGCGGCTGTTCAAAGTGCCGCTCGAGGACCGCAAGCGCCTGCTCCGCGACATCGTCCGCGATGGCGGCATTCTCAA
Source organism: Chloroflexota bacterium (assembly GCA_005882045.1). GTDB lineage: Bacteria > Chloroflexota > Dormibacteria > CF-121 > CF-121 > CF-13. Next base: position 51,869 of record VBHO01000142.1, read on the forward strand.
GTATTCGGACCACGTCCTCGGCCAGGGCCAGGCCTTCTTCAAGGCGGCGCAGCAGAAACGCCTCGAAGGCATCGTCGCCAAGCTCCGCGACAGTCCCTATCAGCCGGGGGTGCGGAGCAGCGCCTGGCTCAAGATCAAGGCGCACCTTCAGCAAGAGGTGGTCATCGGCGGCTTCACGGCCCCTCGGGCCAGCCGCAAGTATTTCGGCGCGCTCATTGTCGGCGTCTACGAGGACGGCAAGCTGGTCTACACCGGCCATGTCGGCGGGGGGTTCGACGAAAGGACGCTCGCCGAGCTGTACAAGCTGATGAAGCCGCTGATCGTCAAGCAACCACCCTTTAGCGGAACGCCCCCTCGAGGTAACGAGAAACCGACCTGGGTGAAACCCGTGCTGGTGGCCGAGGTCAAGTTCGCCGAATGGACGCGCGACGGCGTGATGCGCCAGCCGGTCTTCCTCGGGCTGCGTGACGACATCGACCCGCGCGAGGTTCGCCACGAACAAGCGCTGACAACGGAGAAGGAAACCAGTCGAGCAAAGAAAACCGCCGCCCCCGCGGCTCGTTCGCGCGCCACGACGTCGACCACCACCCGAAAGCCGCCGCCGACGGTCGCGCTGAAGGCCGTCCGGGCGCCGGCGAGGCCCTCCGCGAGGACGAAGACCGCCCCGACAAGAGCCAAGCGAGCATCCACGCCGGCTGATATCCCCGACACACCGCTCAGCCGCGCCGCGGCTCGAATCGCCCAGCAACTCAAGACCGACATCCGCGGCGCCACGGCCGCGGAGCTCGAGGCGCTCGATGCGATCCCGAAGGAGGGTGACTGGCAGATCGGCGGCCGGACCGTCCACCTGACCAACCTCGACAAACTGCTGTTCCCGGAAGACCGCTTCTCCAAGCGCGACCTGATCCGTTATTACGTCCAGGTTGCGCCGGTCATGATCCCCCACTACAAAGACCGGCCGCTCTCCATGAACCCGCACCCCGACGGCATCCACGGCAAGAGTTATTGGGTGAAGGACAAGCCCGGTTACGCTCCCGAGTGGATCCCCACCTTCCGCTACCAGGACCAGAAAAGCCTCAAGGACTGGATCCTCATCGAGGAAGTTGCGACGCTTGCCTGGCTCGCCAACCACGCCGTGATCGACATGCACCCCTGGTACTCGCGGGTGGACAAACCGGAATACCCCGATTGGTCCGTGGTCGACCTCGATCCGGCCGAAGGCGCGACCTTCAAGGACGTCATTGCCGTGGCAAAGGTGGTGAAAACCGCGCTCGACCATCTGAAGCTAACCGCCCTGCTGAAGACGACCGGGCAGAGTGGGTTGCACATTTACATCCCGATCGAGCGCCGCTACACCCTGGACGAAAGCCGTGGCTTCGTCGCCAAGCTGTCGCACACGATCGCGGAGCTGATGCCCGACAAGGTGACGGAGGTCTGGGAGGTCAAGCGCCGCACCGGCAAGATCCGAATCGATTACACGCAGAATGTGATGAACAAGACCCTCGCGGGCCCGTACTCGGTCCGCCCCGCGCTGCGGGCGCCGGTTTCAACCCCCATCGCGTGGAAAGAGCTCGATGATCCGCGGCTCCGCCCCGACAAGTGGACGATCCAAACGCTTGGCGATCGCCTGCTCGAGGTCGGCGACCTCTTCCATGACGCCCTGACCGTGCGGCAACGCCTGCCCGCGCTCTGACCGATGGCAGAAGGTCCGGCGGTACCAGCAGACCTCCCCGCCCTCCAGCAGTTTCTCGACGGCTGGATCAAGCAACGGGGAGGGTACTGGTCGCCCCTGTCACAGTACGCCCGGCTCGCCGAAGAGGTCGGCGAGCTTGGTCGCGAGCTCAACTTCGAATTCGGCGACAAGCCGCGCGCCGCCAAAGACGCCGGCGGCTCCGTTACAGATGAGCTCGGTGACGTCCTGTTTATTGTGGTGCTGCTGGCCAACGACCTGGGCATCGACCTGGTCGAGGCGCTCGGCGCAACGCTCAAAAAGTACGAGCATCGGCCGCAAAAGTGAGATGCTACACCGCTTATCCACAGGAGTTATGCACCGCCTGTTAGCAGCTGGTGGATAAAGACCCGCAACAAATGTTCCGTCTGGACGAGTTGGGCGATGGGTCGTATTTTATGTCCCTCTCACCTTCAGCCCGGATTGCACGGGGAAAAGGCATCCAAATTGCAATCGTTTGTTGAACAACCGTCTTGACACCGCCGCAGGGCGGCGGTATGATGCGGCAAACCTACATATAGTGCTGGATCGGATCGTCAAGCCCCATATTTAGGGGGAGGTAGGCGAACCAAGGCTCACGCGGAAAGGGGAAATACCGGCGGCGGCAGACGCCGGACGGCGCGCAGTGTGCCGGCGCTCGCTTGTGAGCTAGGGGGAGACCATGCTCAGGAACACGCTCAGGATGATCAACCAGCAGGACCAGTGGTTCAACCAGTTGCGTCGCGAGGAGTCCGCGCGCCGAACCCTTCGCTATTCGCTCTACCAGGCGCTCGAGCAGGTGGAACGCTTACTCGAGAGCGACATGATGGAAGTCCCGATCGAGATGCAAGCCCGCCTCCGCCAAATCGTTGAGGCCGTCGACTCCCAGCTCGCCTACCGCATGGACCAATCGGGCCCGAGTGCCCTCGACATCCAGGACATCATCTTCGAGGCGCAGGACCGCCTCATCAAGCAGGTCCGCACCTAGACAGCTTCCTAACCTCGAACGCCTCGCCTCCTGCAGTGACGCCCGGGAGTTGTCCCGGGTGTCATTGCGTCTGGACCATTTTTCCCTACCCTCGCGAGAAGGGTTAAATACATTCATGGCCGACAGGCTTGAGACCTGGGACCTTTGGCTCCCAGGCCCGGGCGCCACGGGCTTATCATTCGCCCGCTCGCGGATCAATGCCAAGGATGCGGGCGATCGCCTCCTGGTTCATGCCGCGCCCCAGAGACTGCAGGTCACCGTCACCGATGCGGCCGGCCAGGTGGTCGCCAGGAGCGACCGCTTGGAGCGCCATCAGCCCGGCCCGATGAGCTTCCTGTTACGGCACGGGGCAACCATCACGCTGGAGGATGGCTGGCCGACGCAAGCCGACATCGGCCGGGTGGTGCTACTCCCCGGCGGCGAGGCCGGAATCTTGACGAGCTGGTGGAACGCCGACGACCGCAAGGAATGGCGCTGGCAGGTCGAGTTCTACAACCAGATCCGAACCTAAGGAGTCTGCAGCGGCGCGCCAAGCGCGCACATCGGACACTCCGTCGGCACCCAGATCGGGTCGGGCAGCTGCACCAGAGACTCGAGGGGGATCCGCTCATCGGCGGCAATCTCCCGCGCTCGGGACCCAAACGAAATCAGAGCACCGAGCACGAGCGGTAGCGCACCACAGGCCTTGACGTCCGCCAGGGTCCCTCGGACGGCCGACCCGGCGCTGATGGCGTCATCGACGATCGCGACCCGCTTGCCCAGGAGCACTCCCCGCAACGCCGGCACAATCCGGTAATCGACTGGAAAGAGCCCGGTGCGGTCCGTGACGATCCGCTCCGCAAAAGCAAACTCGACGCCGAGGTCCGCCGCGATCAGCTGTGCCAGAAAAGCTCCTCCGCTGAGGGGCCCGCAGACGGCGTCGATTCGCCGGGCTGATACCCTCCGCCCGAGCTCCGCCACATGCGGCCGCAACACGGCCGGCCGCGCAAACAGCTGGTCGAGGTCCAGCCACAGCTCGGTGTGATGACCAGACTCCAGGCGAAAGTGTCCGGTCCTGGATCCGGCCAGGTTCACCAGGTCGGGAAATGGCTCACTGCGCGTACAAGGGAGACTACGCCTGGACGAAGTAGGAGCGGCACGCCAGGTCGATGAGATCGGGGTCGAGCCGTGACGGTCGCCCCAGGAAGTACGCCACCTCGTCCAGCTGGTTGAGGATGTCACGCGGCTGGCAGCCGCGGTATGGTCGCTTGAACGGCTTGTAGTACCGGTCCAGGACGTAGTTGTAGCCCGTCTCGTTGAAGACGATCTCGAACTCTTTGCACGCCCGCTCGAAGATCTGGCGGAATTCGATCGGGGTCGGGTCGGGCACGTGGATCTTGTAGCGGACGCGCCGCAGGAAGGCCTCGTCGACCAGTGAGCCGGGCTCGAGGTTGGTGCTGAAGACGACCATCGCCTCGAAGGGCGCGCCGACCGCCATGCCGGCGCCGGCCAGGGTCAGGTAGTCGATGCGACGCTCGAGGGCGACGATCAGGCGGTTCAAGAGGGCACGCGGCGAGGAGTCCTGCCGGCCGAAGTCATCGAGCAGGAAGATCCCGCCATTGGCTTTGAGGTGGATGGGCGCCTCGTAGTAGCGCATCAACGGATCGAAGGATGGCGACAGCTGCGATGTCGTCAGTTCGCCGCCGGCCTTGACGAAAGGCCGCTTGACACAGACCCACCGGGTGTCGAAGTTCATCGGCAGTTGTCGCTGCACGCGCTGATGGTGGAGCGGATCGTAGAGCCGCATCACCTGGCCCTCGATGTCGATCGCGTAGGGGATGTAGATCGGCTCGCCGAGCAGTTCGGCGCAAGCCTCGGCAATCGTCGTCTTGCCATTTCCCGGCGCCCCGTAGAGAAAGAGCGGCGCGCGGGCATTGACAGGCGGCCCGAGCTGCACCAGCAGGTCCGGGCTCAACGTCAGGTGCTGGAGGGCGCGGGTCAACCAGGCGGCCGTCACGTCTGCCTGGCTCACCTGGGCGCGCACCGACTCCTCGTACTGTGCGAACGGCACCGGCGCCGCACCGATGTAGTGGTCGCGCGCCAGGACGTCGCGGGCTCGCAGGCGACCCGGATCGCTGATCAGGTAGCCGAGCGACTCCCCGAAGTCGTGGCTCATCGCCGGACCCGCCATCCGGCCGATGGTCTGGACCCAGCCCTGCTCGACCAGGCTCTGGATGGCCGGGGTCACCGTCTGGTAGGGCAGGCAGGTCGCCGCCGCCCAGTCCTTGGCCGACAGGGGCGACTTGAAGTAAATGTGCTTCAGGAGGAGGTCGGCCAGGCGCGCCACTGGTAGTCCAGAATCCTCGATCCGGGCCGGGGCGATAGGCACGAATTCCGGGGTGGTCGCTTGCGGCGCCGGATGAATGGTCATAGACAGGAGATCCGCCGAGGCGGCTCTCCAGAGCAACCTGCCGTTGGCGGAGTTTCTTGCTGGCCCGAACTCAGGCTTCGAGCGCGGGGCGCTCTCCGAAATAGCGTTCGACGCTCAGGCCGTGGCGCTCCAGCTCGGCCCGGGCGAGCGGTTCGAACCGGTGGAGGTACCAGTCCTCGGCGGGGTTTCTCGAGTACTCGAGCAGGCGGTTGTAGGGCATGGTGTAGATCGCTCGGCCGGCCAGGATCGCCAGCATCTGCGGCTCAAGTCCTGGACGCGCAAGGGCCCGCCGGAGCGTCACATGCACCCCGCGCATGTCGTAGATCAGGCGCACCCGGCGTGGTACATAGATCCATAGGCCAAAGAACAGCGGGATGGCGGTCACCATGATCCCGAGAATCAACGCCAGCAGGTGGACGCCGTGGGAGCCCGCCTGCCCGGCGGAGATCAGTGAGTCGCCGGAGTGGATCTTGAGCGCCGCCGCGGTCCGGTGCAGGAAGTCGGACAGGTAGGGAACGCCGTTGGGGATTCCCTGGTCAAACGACAGGATCCAGCTGTCGAAGGTCTTGCCGGCATTGATCACGCCCTGGGCGAGCGCATCAAGCTGGAGGACGAGGTTGTTCACCCAGAGCCCAGCCTTCACGGAGAGGTATATCCAGGCCAGGATCAGCAGGTCGGCGAGCATCCAGGCGAAGCGGCGACCGTATAGGTCGGGGTACAGGCGCATGGTTCACCCCTTGAGGTATGGAACTAGAACGTCAAATCAGGGCTAGCCTAGCGCGGTTCGACTAGAGCGTTTCGAGGTACTCGATCACCTGGCGAGTGAGCTGGGTCGGCGTGGAGGCGCCGGAGGTGACGCCCACGCGTTGTTTGCCCTGCAGCCACTCGGGTTTGATGTCCTTGGCCGTATCCACGAGATAGGCGGGCTTGTGCGCCAGCTCCTTGACGACCTGTACCAGGCGCTTGGAGTTGGAGCTGCGCTCGCTCCCGACGACGATGACGACGTCGCAGTCCTTCGCCGCCTCGACGGCCGCCTCCTGGCGGTCCTGCGTCGCCCGACAGATTTCGTTGTAGGCCTCCGTCTGCGGGTACTTCTCGCGCACCCGCTTGATCATGGCTGCTGTGTCCCAGATGCTCAACGTGGTCTGGCAGGTGACCGCGATCTTGTCGTTTTTGATGTCGAGCGCGTCGACGTCTTCCGGTTCCTGCACCAGGTGAACTTTCCCCGGTGCCTCGCCGATGACGCCCTCCGGCTCCGGGTGTCCTCGGCGGCCGACGTAGACGACGTCGTAGCCGCGCTCGGCCAGGTCTTTGACGAGGTCGTGCGTGACAACGACATCCGAGCAGGTCGCGTCGACCAGGGTCAGACCGCGCGCCGCGGCCTTGTCTTTGACCGCCGGCGAGACGCCGTGCGCGGTGAAGATCACGGTTCCGCCGTCGATCTGGTCCAGGCCCTCGAGCCGGTTGTCACTGTCGACCAGCTCGATCCCGTTTTCCTGCAGCTCGTCGGTGACGTGGGTGTTGTGGACGAGGTAGCCCAGCATCCGGATCTTCTCGCCCGGATGCGCCTTCGCCGTCTGCTTGGCCGCGCGGATCGCTTCGACGACGCCGTGGCAGTAGCCGCGCGGCGTGATCTTCAGCACGTCCATCGATTCGAGTCTACCCGTGGGTCAGATGCGTCAAGCTCGCGATCGGTGACGAGCGCGTGACGCCTCGGGCGGTTAGGTTTGGCGGATCGGCTTGGGCACCGGCGGCGGCCGTTCCGGTGTTGGCGGCGGAGGCGGCGGTTTGGTTCCGGGAACGGGCTCAGGCGCCGGCGGGGGTTCCCTAACCAATGACGATAGGGCCACCCGATACGGCGAGGATGTGGGCGAAGGCGAGGATGCTCAACGCCGCGAGGACCACGAGGAATCCACCGACAAGGTACGACGCAAGGCGGTGCCGGGTGAAGACCGCCGCACCCAGGAGTAAGAGAACGATGGCGACGAGGATATTCGAGAAGTTGATGTCGACTTTCAATGCTTACCTCCTAATTCCTATTGTTGAGCTTCACGCCTCGGCCAGTGCCCGGTCAAGGTCTGAGATCAGGTCGGCGACGTCTTCGATACCCACCGAGATCCTGACCAGCCCGTCCGCGACCCCGTGTGCGCGCCGCGTCTCAGCTGGAATCGAGGCGTGCGTCATGGCGGCCGGCAGCTCGATCAACGACTCGACGCCGCCCAGGCTCTCCGCCAGCGTGAACAGCTGGGTCCGCTCGACGACGCGGCGGGCCGGCTCCAGCCCGCCTTTGACCTCGAAGGAGATCATGCCGCCGAAGCCCGACATCTGGCGCTGCGCCAGCTCCCGCTGCGGATTGCTGGACAGACCTGGATAGAAGACGCGCGCCACTTTCGGATGGTCGTTCAAGAAGGCCGCGACCAGCCGCGCATTGCGGTCGTGTTCGCGCATCCGGATGGCGAGCGTCTTCAGCCCCCGAAGCACGAGCCAGGCATCCATCGGTCCAGGGACACCCCCGACGGCGTTTTGCAGAAAGGCCAGGTGCTCGAATAGATCCTCCCGGTCGACCACCAGCGTTCCGCCGATCACGTCGCTGTGCCCGCCGAGATACTTGGTAGCGCTGTGCACCACGATGTCCGCGCCCAGCGATAGTGGACGCTGGAAGTAGGGGCTCATGAAGGTGTTGTCGACCACGACCAGGGCCTGATGCGCGTGAGCCAGCTTGCTCACGGCGGCGATGTCGACCAGTTTGAGGAGCGGGTTGGTCGGCGATTCGATCCAGACGAGGCGGGTGCGGTCCGTCATCGCGGCTTCGACCGCCTTTGTGTCCGAGCCGTCGACGAAGGAGAAGCTGAGGCCCATCGGCTCCAGGACACGTCGAAAGATCCGGTAGGTGCCGCCGTAAAGGTCATCCATCGCGATCGTGTGATCACCCGGCTTGAGCAGCTGCATGACGGTCGACTCGGCGGCCATGCCTGAGCTAAACGCCAGGCCGTGCCGGGCGCCCTCGAGGGCGGCGATGCACTGCTCGAGGGCGGCGCGGGTCGGGTTCCCGGTCCGCGCGTACTCATAGCCGCGATGCCGGCCGACTCCATCCTGGGCGAAGGTCGAGGTCTGGTAGATCGGCACCACGACGGCGCCAGTGGTCGGATCCGGTTTCTGCCCGGCGTGAATCGCCCGGGTGGAGAACCCGGGCGTACCCTCGACGCTCACCTGGACGCGCGCGTGTGCGCCATGAACTCGAGGAGATCGAGACGGGTGATGATCCCCACCGGCCGCTCGGCGTCCATCACCACCAGCGCGGTGGCGCCGGCGAGCAGCGTACTGAAGGCCTCATCGACGTGCGCGCCGGCAGCAATCGTCGGGAATGGTCCATCCATCGCGGCACCGACCGTGGTCTCGATCAGACCCGGGTCACGGTAGACGCGGTCGAGCAGCGTGCGTTCCTGGATGCTGCCCACCAGCCGCTGGCCCGGCCCGCCGCCGTCCTCCGTCACCGGCATCTGCGAGATGCCGTGCTCCTGCAGAAGGTCGATGGCGCGCCCGACCTTCTCTTTCGACGACACCGTGATCAATTCAGGCATCTCGCGTTCGCGGACCACCACGTCATGCACGAGCTGGCGCGGAAAGCGCTCGAAGAAGCCGTTTTGCCGCATCCACTCGTCGTTGTAGATCTTGCTCAGGTTGTTGCGGCCGGTGTCGGGCAGGATGACGACCATCAAGGTCTTCTCGTCGAGGCCGCGCGCCACGTCCATCGCCGCTTTCATAGCGGTCCCGGACGAACCGCCCACCAGGATCCCTTCCTCGCGCGTGATCCGGCGCGCCGTGAGGAAGGAATCGCGGTCGTTGACCTGGACGATGCGGTCGATCAGCTTCAGGTCGATGGTGCCGGGAATGAAGTCTTCGCCAATCCCCTCCACCTTGTATGGCTTGATGGTGTCGCCCGAGTAGAGCGATCCCTCCGGGTCGGCGCCGACGATCATCACCGACTTTTTCTTCTCCTTGAGGAAGCGGGCGATGCCGGTCATGGTGCCGCCCGTCCCCAGTCCGCCCACTACGACGTCGACTGTTCCATCGGTTTGCTCCCAGATTTCGGGGCCGGTCGTTTCGTAGTGCGAGCGCGGATTCGCCTGGTTGAAATATTGATTCGGCTGGAAGGCGCCTGGGATTTCGCGGCTGAGCCGTTCAGCCACGGAGTAGTAGCTCTCCGGCGAGTCGCGCGGCACCGCGGTCGGGCAGACCACGACTTCCGCTCCGTAGGCGCGCAGCAACGCGATCTTTTCCGGCGATTGTTTGTCGGCCATCACGAAGATCATGCGGTAGCCGCGGATCGCGGCCGCGATCGCCAGCGCGTGACCGGTGTTGCCGGAGGTGGGCTCGACGATGGTGCCACCGGGCTTCAGCTGGCCGCTCCGTTCGGCGTCCTCGATCATCCGCAGCCCGATCCGGTCCTTGACGCTTCCTCCCGGGTTGAGCGTCTCGACCTTGGCCAGAATGGTCGGGCGAAGCCCGGCGGTGATGCGCGAGAGCCGCACCAGCGGCGTGTGCCCGACGGCCTCCAGGATGCTGCCCAGGACCTGCACGGCCACCATCATACGGGCGGTCCGCAGCCTGCGCGCGTCGTCAGGCCGGCGTCAGCTGACGACGGTAGCGATGCGGGCCCAGGTAAACCCGCCGTCGGTCGTTCGGTGAAGCTCCGGGAGTTGGTCCCTGATGGCGGGGACGGCGACCAAGCCGGTCGATAGATCGCCGAAGCTCACCTCGCGCGCGAAGAATTCTGCCGGCCCATTGGCCAATCGCCAGGTCCGCCAACCGTCCGCGGTCACGTAAAGGGAGCGCACGCCGGTGTCGCCGCCCGGTCCTGCGCCAATCATCCACCCGTGCATAGGATCGACAAAGTCGGCCGCAAGCTCCGCTGCGGGCAGCCGACGGGTGGTCCAGGAGCCTCCCGCGTCACGCGTCAGGTAGATCGCGGACTCCTGCAGCGCGTTCGCACCGGTTGTGACGCCACGATGGAGGACGAAGACGACGTCGGTTCCCGACAGCCGTGCAATCGAGTCGACGTTGTACAGCGGCGCTGGCGAACCCGGTCCGGGGAAGGCCGGAATGTTCTGCGGTGACCAGGTTCGACCGCCGTCGTGCGTCACGTACAAGAAGGGCCGAGCACAAAAGGCGCCAAGCCACCCGGTCTGCACGTCGGCAAACGTGGGCTGTCCAATCGGTCCACCCATTGGGCAGGCCTCGGGCAGGCCGGGGACCACCGCCGGATCCCCGCGGACTTCGCTCGCCGGTTTGATGGCCAGCCAGTGGGCGCCGCCGTCGGTCGTTCGATAAAGCGTCGTGTCAGCGGCGCCGATCACTCCACCCGCGCTCGGAGTGCCGAACACCCAGCCGTGGCCGGCATCGATGAACTGGATACCTGATCCGCTTCCGTCGATGACGAATTTCGGCGTCGTGTCCCAGTGAGCGCCGCCGTCCGCGGTCGATGCGACGATGGCCGACTCGTGGCTGGCCGTGCTCTCGGCCCCAAGCATGACGAGCACCCAGGCGTGCCACTCGTCATGGAAATCGACGGCATCGATGTTCGGGCTGTTCAGACTGGACGGCAGCCCGATCGCGCTCCAGTGACCCCCGGCGTCGCTCGTCCGGACGAGGTGGACCGAACCCCTCCCGTCGCCGGGGACGGCAACCGCCCAGCCGGTATTCGCATTGACCATGCGCAGATGCATAAGTGAAAAGGGACCCGCC
>VBHO01000004.1 GCA_005882045.1 Chloroflexota bacterium
CCATCCTCATGGATTCCTCAGGCGGCCCGCCGGCCAGAGCGGCGATGCAGCTGGGCTTGGAATGCTGTGGCCGCATCAGCGGTCAGAATCCGGAATGGCGTCCAGCGGTTCGCGTGCGTTGGATTCAGGGTGGTGGTGAAGAGGAGGTAGGCGCCTTTGCCAGCCGCCAGCCTGGCGAAGTCCGTCGACGGAATCAGCCAGCTCCATGGATACCACTGGACGGCTTGCGCATCGAAATGCTGCACCAGGTTGAAATGCCGTGGGTGCGGGACGAAGGTTGCCACGTGAATGTTCGCCTGGATCAAGTCCCTGGAAGGGGTGGCTGTGCCTCCGTGGATGGCGATGGACGCCCAGGCACGGGTCAACTTCGAGAAGGCGACCCGGTGACGGCCGAACACGTCGGGCTGGGCGGCCATCAGGACCTCGTCGCCGGTCGCCGCCTGGAGGAGCGTCGAACGCGCGCTTGAAGAAGGCGCTGGCCTCGAGGGGCTGGGCGGAGACAGTTGGCAACGAGGCTTTTGGAGGCAGGACGGACCAGCCGTGCGAGCCGGCCAGGTCCGACATCGCGATCTGGTATTTCGAGGCCCGGTCGCGCGCCACGCCTGACCGGCTGGCGGAGAACACCCAGCGCGCGCGGTGGCCGGGAACCGGAGTGCAGACTCGATCGAGGTCCAGGCTCGGGACCTTCCAGGCCGGATCGGCGGGTCCGCGCGTTGCCAGGTCGAAGTAGACAAACGTAAAGTCGATATTCGCTCGCGGGTGAAGAGCGGGCGTCTCGAACGAGAGGTGGACCTGGTTGCCGGAGTGCAGGCTCGCCGTGCCCTTGATCTGATCCAGGCGAAAGTCGTAGCTGCCCATCGGCGCGCGGGCGCGGTCGTAGCCGCCGGTGTCGTGGACCGGAACGTAGATCTCGAGCGGCCCGGGCCACGAGAGGATGTACGCCTCATCGACCCGGTTTTCGATAATCCACCCGAGCTCGGCGTCGCTCGGACGCCAGCCCCGGGTGGGCGGGTCGGTGACCCGACGTTGGCGCGTCATACCAGCTCAACGGCCGGTTTTGCAGCCTCCTGCTCAAGGGGGTACGCTGTTAAGTCAGATCAACGGGCGACCAAGAAGGAGGCGGGAAAGGTATGTCGAGGGGTACGCTTGCGGGCGGTCTGATTGCAGCTCTGGCCACGGTTGGATTGGTAACGAGCTCGGCCGCGGCGTCGGGGAAGCCGACCGGGAGCGGGATCCCGACGAATGTCGATGCTAGCCAGTGGCATCACAATGAGTCGGAGGGAGCCATCGCCGTCAACCCGACGAACCCGAACAACATCGTGATCGTGACCAACGTCGACTTCCCGGCGGCCGGGATGTTCGAGGGCGTGAGTTTCGATAGTGGGAAGACGTGGAGCCGGGCCTTGATTGGCAACGGCGACAACCTGGGCGACGCCTGCTGTGACCCGACCCTATCCTTCGACAGCTCGGGGAACCTCTTTATGGCCTACCTGCTCAACGTCGGGGCAACGGTGCCGGTCGCGTATAGCACCGACGGCGGGGTGACGTTCACCAGGATCCCGGACATTGCGAAGCCAGCCGGCTCGGCCTCGGTGACCGCGAATGAGCGCAAGGGCCTCTTCCGATTCACCGACCAGCCGACGATCACCACCGGGCATGGCGAGGTCTGGGTGGTGTTCAACGCGGGCGGTCCAATCGTGGCCACCGGCACCAGCACGGCCGATTTCCTTGCCAAAAAGCCATTGCCACCCGTGGTCGTCGTGCCGGGAACCAACAACTGCACTTATGGCGACGTCGCCATCGGGCCAACCGGCGCGGTGATGAATGTTTGCACGCTGACCGAGAGCGGCCAGGGAGGCGGCAAACTATTCGTAAACGTCGATCCAGACGGTTTGGGTCCGCAGCCCTTCGGCAGCAGCCGCACCTTCGTGGTCGACACCCACGTCGGCGGCTTCGACTTCATTCCGCCGCAGCCCGACCGGTCGATCGACGCGGAGCCGGGATTGGCATGGGACCGGACGGGCGGGCCGCACAATGGCCGCGTCTATCTCGTCTATACGTTCGAGGTCCAGAATGAGAGCGACAACACCGACATCTTCGTTCGCTACTCGGACGACCAGGGCGTGACCTGGAGCGCTCCGGTACGGGTGAACGACGACGCGACGAAGAACAGTCAGTTCCTGCCCAAGATCTCGCTCGATCCGACGACCGGCAACCTGGCAGTGGTCTGGTACGACTCGCGCAACGATCTCGGCCTGGGCGGAACAGGTGACACGGATGGTGTGCCGAACACTGATGCGCAATTCTGGGGCGCCTTCAGTACCGACGGCGGGCAGACCTTTACGAAGAATTTCCAGATCAGCGCGGGAACGTCGAATTCGCGCGACGCTATGAACGGCATCGACTACGGCGACTACACGGGCCTATCGTTCTACGGCGGCATCGCGCACCCGGTGTGGGCGGACAATTCGAACAGCACGGGCACGAATCCTGATGGGACTCTGCACCAGCTCGACGATTACACGGCGGCAGTATCGATAGCCGGAAGGTAAGGGCCAGGGTGGCCGGGCGGTTACCACGGTGGTGGCCGCTCACGCGCCCGTCGGCAAAGGCCGCGCTGGTTGCCTTGATCGGCGTCTCACTGGCGGGGACAGCTGACGTCGCAGAATTCCTGGCCACGCGAAGTGCGATGTTCACCGACGCGCCTGGCCGTGCGGCGGGTTCAGTCATCGGGCTGGTCGCGTGGGCCGCACTTCTCGGCGTGGCAACGCTGCGCTACTATGCGCGAGGCGAGCGACAGGGAGCACGCGCAGCCACGCTCGGGCTCGCAGGACTGGTGGCCGCCGGGAATGTTGGTCTGACCGCCATCCACTTGAAAGCTGGCGTCGGAGGGTTGCGACCGATCGTTGGAGGTGCACTCGGGGTATTCGCGCTCGCGCTCGCCTTCGCAAGCGCAGCCCCACCCTGCCCTCCCCCGGAGGGGGAGGGGAATAACGGCCCCCACCCTGGCCCTCCCCCGCAAGCGGGGGAGGGGAATAGAGTGGTCTTGTAGGCGACCGAACGGTGCCAGGTTCCAGGAGGATTAGTGCCATGCCGATTTATGAGTTCAAGTGCTCGAACTGCGGCGATCTCTTCGAAGTGATGGGCAGTTACGCGGAGCGTGAGAAGGACCATGCCTGCCCGAAGTGCGGCAGTACGGACGTCAAGCAGGCGATCTCGCTCTTCTCCGCAGCCCCGCCGAAGTCTTACTAGGGCCCCCACCCTGCCCTCCCCGTAAACGGGGGAGGGAAATAGTTAGGTAGTGCTGCCTTCCAGCGCCGGCGCGACCGACAACAGGCTGGCGGCATGCACGCCGGACGCGGCAGGAAGGCGAACGACGAACGTGCTGCCCTTGCCGACCTCGCTCTGCTCGAGTGTGAGTGAGCCGCCGTGGCGGTCGGCCAGCTCGCGGCTGATGAAGAGGCCGAGACCGGTGCCTGGCTGAGGTCCGAGTCCGGGATCGTCAATGCGGAAAAAGCGCTCGAAAACCTTGTCGTGCTTGTCCCGCGGGATGCCGACCCCGTGGTCCTCGACGATCAGCGCCGGGCCGTCTTCGTTGACAACGGTCAGGTTGACCCATGGCCGCCCCGCGCTGTAGGTGAGCGCATTGTTGATGAGATTGTCGATGATGCGAGCCAGCTGCTCGCGGTCGGCGTTGACCGCGACCGGCTCGTCCGGCTCGCTGTAGCTCATCTCCGCCCGGAGCAAGCCGGCACGGGCCTCCGCGCGGGCGAGTGCCTGTCGAGCCATCTCGCGGAGGTCCAGCGTCTTGGTATCGGTCGGCACCGTGCCGCCCTCGATGCGGGCGGCGGTCAGCAGATCATCGACGATGCTGTTGAGCTCGGTTGCCTTGCCCATCAGGACACGCAGCGGGCGCTCCCACTTGTCGGGCGTGAGGGTTCCATCCTGGAGCATCGACAGGTAGCCCGTGATCACCGAGAGCGGCGTGCGCAATTCGTGGGCCGCCATGCTGAGGAAAGCGCTCTTGCTCTTGCTCGCCTCCTGGGCCTCGGCGAAGAGGATCTGCGACTGCTTGAGCAGCTCTTCGGTGCGCATATTGGCCTCGATCGTGTTGAGGACGACGCCGATGCCATCGGTCAACTGATCGAGAAAGTCGAGGTGCGTCTCACTGAAGGGCCCGACCGACGCTAGCTCGACCACCGCCTTGATGCGCCCCTCGAATAGGACGGGAAGCACAACGATGCTGCTCGGCGGCGCCTCGCCCAATCCTGAGCGGATCCCGATGTACCCGGCCGGCACCGTGGTGAGCAGAATCCGGCGCGCATCCCGGGCGCATTGGCCGACCAGCCCGTCACCCCAGCGGAAGGCCTTGCCCGCGGTTTCGCTCGGGCTGATGGCGTAGCCGGCCGTCATGCGAAGCACCGGCTCCTCGCCGTCGGGGTTCTCGACGATATAGAACGCGCCGTACTGTGCCGAGACCAACGGGGCGGCCTCGGTCAGGATCAGGTCGGCGACGGTGCGCAGGTCCCGTTGGCCCTGCAGCATCGTCGTGTGCTTGGCGATGTTCGTCTTGAGCCAGTCCTGCTCCATGTTCTTCTGGGTAGTCTCTTTGAGGTTGCGAATCATTTCGTTGATCTTGTCGCTGAGCAGGGCCACTTCACCGCTGGCCTCCACCCGGATCGAGCGGGTGAGATCTCCCTCGGTGACCGCGGTCGTCACTTCGGCGATGGCCCGCACCTGGCCAGTCAGGTTGGCCGCCAGCTGATTGACGTTGTCGGTGAGGTCCTTCCAGGTGCCCGCCGCGCCGGGCACACTCGCCTGCCCGCCCAGCTCGCCCTCGACGCCGACTTTCCGGGCTACAGTTGTGACCTGCTCGGCAAAGATTGCCAGGGTATCGGTCATTTCGTTGATGGTGTCGGCGAGGGCCGCGATCTCGCCCTTGGCTTCGAAAACGACTTTGCGGCGCAGGTCGCCGTTTGCGACGGCGGTCACGACCCGGGCGATGCCGCGGACCTGGTCGGTGAGGTTGCCGGCCATCAAGTTGACGCTATCGGTCAGGCCTTTCCAGGTACCGGCAACACCCTTCACCTGCGCCTGGCCGCCCAGCTTGCCCTCGGTACCAACCTCGCGGGCGACGCGGGTGACTTCCGAAGCGAAAGCGTTGAGCTGATCGACCATCACGTTGATGGTGTCCTTCAGCTCGAGGATCTCGCCTTTGACCTCGACCGTGATCTTCTTGGAGAGGTCGCCCTTCTGCACGGCGGAGGTGACGTCGGCGATGTTGCGCACCTGGGTCGTCAGGTTGGCGGCGAGCTGGTTCACGTTGACGGTGAGGTCTCTCCAGGTGCCAGAGGCGCCCAGGACGTAGGCCTGGCCGCCCAGGCGGCCTTCAGTACCGACCTCGCGCGCCACGCGCGTGACCTCAGAGGCGAAGGCGTTCAGCTGGTCGACCATGCCGTTGATGGTGTTCTTCAGGTCGAGGATCTCGCCCCGGACGTCAACCGTGATCTTCTTCGACAGGTCGCCATTCGCGACCGCGGTCGTCACCTCGGCGATGTTGCGCACATTGGTTGTGAGGTTGCCGGCCATGAAGTTGACGTTGTCGGTGAGGTCCTTCCAGATACCGACGACGCCTCGAACCTGGGCCTGGCCGCCCAGCTTGCCCTCGGTACCGACCTCACGCGCGACGCGGGTGACTTCCGAGGCGAAAGCGTTGAGTTGATCGACCATGACGTTGATCGTGTCCTTCAGTTCGCGGATCTCGCCATGGACATCAACCGTGATCTTTTTGGAGAGATCCCCCCGGGCGACGGCGGTGGTGACGTCGGCGATGTTGCGCACCTGGGCGGTGAGGTTGCCGGCCATCGAGTTGACGTTGTCGGTCAGGTCACGCCAGGTCCCGGAGGCGCCCGGAACGTGCGCCTGGCCGCCCAGGCGGCCCTCGGTGCCCACCTCGCGGGCGACGCGGGTGACTTCCGAGGCGAAGGCGTTGAGCTGGTCAACCATCACGTTGATGGTGTCCTTCAGCTCGAGGATCTCGCCGCGGACCTCGACGGTGATTTTCTTCGAGAGGTTACCTTTCTGCACGGCGGTGGTGACCTCGGCGATGTTGCGGACCTGGGTCGTGAGATTCGCTGCGAGCTGGTTGACCTGCTGCGTGAGGTCCTTCCAGGTCCCGGACGCCCCCGGCACGCTGGCCTGTCCGCCGAGCCGGCCCTCGGTGCCGACCTCGCGTGCCACACGGGTGACCTCACCGGCGAAGGCGTTCAGCTGATCCACCATCGAGTTGATCGTGTTCTTCAGCTGGAGGATCTCGCCGCGGACGTCGACCGTGATCTTCTTCGAGAGATCGCCCTCGGCGACGGCGGTCGTGACCTCGGCGATGTTGCGTACCTGGGCGGTGAGGTTGCCCGCCATGTAGTTAACGTTGTCGGTGAGATCCTTCCAAACACCGGCTACGCCTTGCACCTCGGCCTGGCCACCCAGCTTGCCCTCGGTCCCGACCTCGCGCGCGACGCGGGTGACCTCTCGGGCGAAGGCGTTGAGCTGGTCGACCATGACGTTGATGGTGTTCTTCAGTTCGAGGATCTCGCCCTGGACCTCGACGGTGATCTTCTTGGAGAGGTCGCCTTTCTGGACCGCCGTGGTCACGTCGGCGATGTTGCGCACCTGCGCCGTGAGGTTGCTCGCCATGAAGTTGACGTTGTCGGTCAGGTCTTTCCAGACGCCGCCGATGCCGCGCACCTGGGCCTGGCCACCGAGCTTGCCCTCGGTCCCGACCTCGCGGGCGACGCGGGTGACTTCCGAGGCGAAGGCGTTGAGCTGGTCAACCATGACGTTGATGGTGTTCTTCAGTTCCAGGATCTCGCCGCGGACGTCGACCGTGATCTTTTTCGACAGGTCGCCATTGGCGACGGCGGTGGTGACGTCGGCGATATTGCGCACCTGGGCGGTCAGGTTGGCCGCCATCAGGTTGACGTTGTCGGTCAGGTCCTTCCACACGCCAGCTGCGCCTTTGACCTGGGCCTGGCCGCCGAGTTTGCCCTGGGTCCCCACCTCCTCGGCGACGCGGGTGACCTCGGAGGTGAAGGATCGAAGCTGATGGACCATCGCGTTGACGGTGCGCGCCGTTCGCAGAAACTGGCCCTCGAGCGGCCGGCCGTCCAGCTCCAGGTCCATGGTCTGGAACAGATCGCCCTCGGCGACCGCGCCGATGACGCGGGCGACGCCGGACAGGTTCTTGGCATTCCGCTCATTGAGCTCGATGATGCCGTTGAGCTCGGAGGCGATCTTGCCCATGGCCCCGTTCGTAGTCAGGGGCATCCGGACGGAGAAATTGCCCTTTCGCAGCTCGCGCAGGACGGTGAGGATGAGCTCGGCGTCCTTCGGGGCGATGCCCTGAGCGTGCCGCCGCTCAGGCCCGTTGGCCCGCGAGCCATTGGGCCCGTTCGTGCCCACGCCGGAGGTCTGGCGCTCCGTTATGTCGAGCTTGGGGCGCCGCGGCTGGCTAGTCTTGGGCACTGAGCACCCGTATACAAAACGGTTGTGCCAAAGTCAAACAAATCATGGTACCCACGGTGACCAAGTTCACCCTAGCTTACCAATCACCTCGAAGCCCGGCAAGGTCCATTCGGTGACGCCAAGGGCTCCGGGGCCCCCGCTTCCACGTTACGGGACCCGCTCGCTCGGCGAGCTGGTGCCATCGGTCCTTAGCTGCCTCGGAATTGCCGGTTTTGCGAATCCGCTTGGGATCGAGCCGGCAGGTCGTGTCTGCCTGCTCCTGGTCGACGGGCTCGGGTGGGAGCTGCTGCGGACGAACTCTGAGGCCGCGCCGTTCCTGAACTCGATCACCAGCGAGCCTCTGACCGCCGGCTTCCCGGCGACCACGGCCGCCAGCCTGAGTTCGCTGGCGACCGGGCTGCCGCCCGGCGAGCACGGCCTGGTCGGCTACACCATGGCGCTTCCGGGGTACGACCGGGCCATCAATACGCTGACCTGGTCGCTCTACGGCCTCGGTCCACGGGTGGATCTGCGGGAGGAGGTGGTGCCCGAAGCGTTCCAGCCGGTGCCCACGCTCGCCGAGCGGGCTGCGGCGGCGGGTGTGCCGATCCACTACCTCGGGCCCGCCTTTCACCGGGGTTCCGGGCTGAGCCGCGCCATCGGCCGAGGGCAGCGGTTCCACACCGCGGAGTCGCTGGAGGCGATCCGGGAGGCGGCGCTGCGGTGGCTCGACGCTCGACCCGGCCTGGTCTACGGCTACCACCCGCGGCTGGACGCCGTCGGCCACGTCAACGGAGTCGCCTCACAGGCCTGGCGTGATGAGCTGGTCAGCGTCGACCACGGCGTTCGGACCCTCGCCGAGCAGCTGCCCGGCGACACCGTGCTCGTGGTCACGGGCGATCACGGGATGATGGACCTGCGGCCCAACCAGCGGCTCGATCTCGCGGACCATCCCGACCTGGCCGCCGGCGTCACCTTGCTGGCAGGAGAGGCTCGCGCCCGCTACCTGCGAACGGCTCCCGGCGCAGCCGGGGACGTGGTCGACGCCTGGCGATCGATCCTGGGTGACCGGATGTGGGTCTGGACCCGCGACGAAGCGATCGCGACCGGCATCTTCGGCCCGCGGGTCAGCGACCAGGTCAGCGAGCGGATCGGCGATGTGGTGGCCGTGGCGTACGGCCAGGTAGGGATCGTCCAGCGGGATGTCGACCCGGCCCAGGCGCGCCTCAACGGCCACCACGGCGCCTTGACGCGCGCCGAGCAACTGGTGCCGCTGTGTGTCTTTAGCAGCTAAGCAGGAGGAGGCCGCGCTGGTCTTTACGGGCCTCGATGCGCTTGGAGCACCTCCGGGGCAATAAAGAGGGAAAAAAAGAGGAGCGCGGCGAAGAGCGCTCCTCCGGGAACCGGGAGGGTCAGTTGACGTCGCGGGCTCGCACGACCAATGAGGTCACGCCGGTGAAGACCAGGGAGTAGATCACAAGGACCAGCACTGCGACGCCGGCCGTGACAATTGGCGCCGCCTGGCCAGGGTTCGGGAACGGCTGGCCGAACGACCTGATCAGAGCCGCTGCGTTCTGACCAAGGAAGAACTTTTCGATCGTCGTCACCCAGCCGGCGTCGAAGCCGCCGAGCAGCCGGAAGAGAATGCCCTCGATCGCCAGGACATAAGCGAGGCCGATGCCGATGGCCATCGCG
>VBHO01000143.1 GCA_005882045.1 Chloroflexota bacterium
GGTCGCCAGCGTGTAGCCGGAGAGCGCCGCGGTGCGCATCAAGTCGCGATCGAATTGCAGCCCCAGCACCAAGCGCGCTGCGACCTGCAGGCAAACGATGGTGGTGTCGACCCCATCGAAGAGTGCTTCCTTGTCTTCCTGGAGGTCGCGGTTATAGGCAAGCGGCAACCCCTTCAGCACCATCAATAGGTTCATCAGGTCACCCGCGACCCGACCGCTCTTCGCCCGCACGAGTTCGGCGGCGCAGGGGTTCTTCTTGTTCGGCATCATCGAGCTGCCGCTGGCCAGCGCATCGGGGAGCGAGGCGAACGAGAACTCGACACTGGTCCAGAGGACGATCTCGCCGCAGAGGCGCGAGAGGTGCACCATGGCAATGCTGCACGCCGCCAGCAGCTCGAGCGCGAAGTCACGGTCGGCCACCGCATCGAGCGAGTTGGCGGCGGCCGCAGCAAAGCCAAGCTCGTGCGCCAGCGCCGTCCGATCGATGGGGAAACCGCTGCCGGCCAGCGCCCCGGCGCCCAGCGGTGAGACATCCGCCCGGTTAAGCGCGTCCTGGATGCGACCGCGGTCACGGTGCAGCATCTCGACGTAGGCGAGCAGATGATGGGCGAGGAGGACCGGCTGCGCCCGCTGCGTGTGCGTATAGCCCGGCATCACCGTGTCGAGATGCTCCTCCGCCCGGGCGATCAACGCCGCTTCGAGAGCATCGACAGAATTGAGGAGCTCCGCGCCCGCGCTCTTCACGTAGAGGCGGAGGTCAACCGCGACCTGGTCATTGCGGCTGCGGCCGGTGTGCAGCTTGCCGCCGAGCGGGCCGAGCTTCTGCCGTAAGCGGGCCTCGACGGCCATGTGGATGTCCTCTTCACCCCCCACCCCGACCCTCCCCCCTGAGGGGGGAGGGTTACTCTCCAACTGGAACTCCGATTCGATTTCCTGGAGGGCCAGGTCGATGCGCAGCTGCTCTTCCGCCGTCAGGACCCCGGCGCCGACCAACGCCTTCGCGTAGGCGCGGCTGCCGGCGATGTCCTCGCGATAGAGCCGGCTGTCAACCGCTAGCGAGCGCGTAAAGCGGTCGATCAGTGGGTCCGGCTCTTCGCCAAACCGCCCGCCCCAGGGTTGATCGCTCAGTTCGCCACCTTCGCCATCCGCTTCGCCAGCACCTCCCATGGCAACCCGCCGATCTGTGCCGCCGGCCCGCACAACTGCTGGTTGAAGCTGCGACTCTGCAGGCCCCGGATTTCCGGGAAGAAGAGCGAATGGTCGCTCTGGCGCGACACCAGGTCGATGGTGCCGTGGAACAGGTTGGCAGTGACCGTGCCGCTGACCTGGGCCTGAGTGGTCTCGATGAAAGCGTCCAGCGCTGACTTCAGCGGGCTAAACCAGGCGCCGTGATAGACGAGGTAGGCCCACTTCTGGTCGACCCCGGCCTTGAAGTCCACTTCTTCCTTGGTAAGAGTGAACTGTTCGAGATCGTGGTGCAGCTTCAACAGCACGGCGGCGGCCGGCGCCTCATACAGTTCGCGAGACTTGAGGCCCATGATCCCGTCCTCGAAGATGTCGATCTTGCCGATGCCGTGGCTGCCCGCGATCACGTTGAGCTTCGCCACGATCTCCGGCAGGGACATCTCCGTGCCGTCGAGCGCCACGGGTACGCCGTGAACGAAGGTCACCGAAACTTGCGTTGGTGTCGAGTTCTGCTTTGATGACGGCTTCAACCATAGCCAGGCATTGTCCGGGATCGGCTGATTGAGCCCGACGGCGCCGGAGGCCAGGCTGCGACACCACAGCGTCTTGTCGTCGCCGCCCTGCATCACCTCGGTGATCGGGATGCCGAGCTCCTTCGACAGCTCCTCTTCGTCGCCGCGGGTGAGGTCGAAGTCACGAACCGGTACCAGGACCTCGAGCTGCGGTGCAAAGAGCTTGAAGACATTGTGCATCCGGTACTGGTCGTTCCCTTTGCCGCTCGAGCCTTCCATGATCGCGTCGCAGCCCAGCTTGAGCGCGAGCGCGGCAATCTTGGAGGCGATCAGCTGGCGGGTCATCGAGGTCGAGACCGGATAGCCTTCGTAGTTGGAGTTGGCCTGGATCGCCTTCGCCAACCAGTTGTTGGCGAACTCGTCCTTGACGTTCACCACGATCGGCGTGATGCCGAGGACCTTCGCCTTCTGAATGGCGGCCTCCATCTCATCCTGGCCCTGGCCCACGTCCACCGTGATCGCGAACAGTTCCTCGACCTGGTACTTCTCTTTCGCCAGGACGGCGCAGAGGGATGAGTCCAATCCGCCGGAATACGCTAGCGCGACTTTCTTGGCGGTCTTGACCGGCGTCGCGTCGATCTTCTCCAGTAACTTGCTCTTCAATGCCAGCATTGCGCAGCCTCCTACCCGGGTGTGGTCGCATAAGTATACGAAAAACGGTATGATTACACAACCACTGATGGTCGGCATCCTCTGCTCCCGCGTCCGCGTCGAAGAGAAGGCCTTGTTCGAGGCGCTCCGCCGTCGTGCCATTCCCTTCGAGCGCCTGGATGAAGACCGCATCAAGTTCGCGATCGGCAGCCCGTTTCCCCATCCGGGTGTGGTCCTGGACCGGTCCATCCACCACGGCCGCTCGCTCTACGCGCTGACCTTGCTGAACGCCGCCCGCGTGCCGACCGTCAACCGGGCGAAGGTTGCCCGCATCTGCGGCGACAAGATCCTCACCACGGCCGCGCTGGCTCGCGCCGGTCTGCCCGTGCCGAAGACGGTGGTCACCTTTACGCGGGAGTCCGCACTGGAAGCCATCGAAGCGATGGGGTACCCGGTGGTGCTCAAGCCGATGGTTGGCTCCTGGGGGCGCCTTCTGGCAAAGATCAACGATCGGGACGCCGCGGAGGCGGTGCTGGAGCACAAGGAGACGCTCGGCTCCTACCAACACGGCATTTTTTACATTCAGGAGTACGTCAACAAGCCCCAGCGCGACATCCGGGCGATCGTGGTGGGGGAACAGACGATCGGCGCGATCTACCGCAGTTCCGACCACTGGATCACGAACACCGCGCGCAACGGTCGGGCCTCCATCTGTGAGGTCACGCCTGAGATCGACCAGCTCTGCCAGAAAGCGGCCGCCGCGGTCGGCGGTGGCTTTCTCTCCGTCGACTTGCTGGAGCACGAGGACGGCTTGATGGTCAACGAGCTCAATTACACGCCCGAGTTCCACGGCTTCATGGACGCGACCGGCATTCCCATCGCTGACCACGTCATCGATTACGTGCAGCAGGTGGGCGAACGGCAAGCCGTGGCATGACGAAGGCTACCTGAGCTTGACAGCGGACCCCGATGGCGCGTATCGTTCCGGCCAACAAGTACATACGTAAAGGCGTCGATGAGGGCGAGTACGCGGACGCTGGGATTACAGAGAGTCTCCGGCAGCTGAGAAGGAGAGTCCAGGGCACCGCCGAAAAAGGCCTCGGAGCCGCAGGTCGAAAGGGAATGGTCCCTAGTAGGCCGAGCCGGATGGCCTCCGTGATCGGGCTGGAGTCTTCAGGCAGCGGGCCGCGGACTCAAAGAGGCTGTTCTCGCGAGAGAACGGCAAAGTCGGGTGGTACCACGAGAGAAGGCCTCTCGTCCCGGTGGACGAAGGCTTTTTATTTTTCGGAGGTGCCATGACCATACAAGCGTTCAAGATCATCGAGTCGACGCTTCGGGAAGGCGAGCAGTTCGCCCCGGCCCATTTCACCCCCGCGCAGAAGATTGCGATCGCGGAGATGCTCGATGAGTTTGGCGTCGAGTACCTGGAGCTGACTTCGCCCTGCGCGTCCCCCCAGTCCGAAGCCGACTTGCGAATCATCGCCGCCCTGCCGCTGCGGGCCAAGGTGCTGACCCACGTCCGCTGCCACCTGGATGACGCACGCGTTGCCGTCGACACCGGCCCGGACGGAATCGACGTCTTGTTCGGCACCTCTTCCACCATGCGCACCTTTTCGCATGGGAAGACCGTCGATCAGATCATCGAAACCGGCACCGAGGTGGTGCAGTACATCCAGGCCCAGGGGCTGGAGGTGCGATTCAGCAGCGAGGATTCCTTCCGCTCGGAACCGCGCGACCTGCTGCGCGTCTACCAGGCGATCGACCGACTGCACCCGCAGCGAGTCGGGCTTGCCGACACGGTTGGCATCGCCACCCCCAACCAGGTCTTCGAGCTGGTCTCGATGGTCCGCAAGGCGGTCGACTGCGATATCGAGTTCCACGCCCACAACGACACCGGTTGCGCCATCGCCAACGCCTTCGCCGCCCTCGAGGCCGGTGCCACCCACATCGACACCACGGTGCTCGGGATCGGCGAGCGCAACGGCATCGTGCCGCTCGGCGGCATGATCGCCCGCTTGCTCAGCGTCCGGCCCGACCTGGTCGCGCACTACCGGCTCGATATCCTGCCGGCGCTCGACCGGATGGTCGCCGACATGGTGGGGATCGCGGTGCCCTTCAACGCCTCGATCACCAGCGACACCGCCTTCCACCACAAGGCTGGGATGCACACCAATGCGGTGTTGCGCGACCCCTCGAGCTACGAGATCTTCGATCCGGCGCGCTTCGGACTGGAACGGACGGTCATGACCGGCCATCGCCTGACCGGGCGGCACGCCGTCGCACATCGCGCCAGCACGCTTGGTTTGACCTTGACCGAGCAGGAATTGCGGTTGCTGACCGCCGAGGTCAAGCGGCGCGCCGATGCCGCCCCCTTGACCAACGAGGAACTCGACGACCTGCTGCGGGGCGAAGCCCCCACCCTGCCCTCCCCCAGAGGGGAAGGGAAATTGGAGGAGAGTAATGGGCACGCTGACTGAAGAAATCTTCTCGCGACGGCTCGGCCGGCCGGTGCACGCCGGCGAGATTGTCGTCGCGCCTGTCGACTATGCGATGGCGCACGATGTGACGGGCCCACTCGCCATCGAGGCCTTTCGCAAGCTCGAGGTCCCGCTCTGGGATCCGGAGCGCGTCATCATGGTGTTCGATCACATCCTGCCGGCGAACACCGTGGCCTCGGCCGGCCTGCACAAAATCGTGCGCGACTTCGCTGATGAGTACGGCGTGACCCACGTCTTCCAGGAGGGGATCTGCCACCAGTTGATGGTGGAGAAGGGATTCATCCGGCCCGGCGGCATCGTGGTCGGCGCCGACTCGCACAGCACCACCTACGGCGCGCTCGGCTGCTTCTCGGCAGGCTTTGGATCGACGGATATCGCCGTCACCTTCGCCACCGGCCGGACGTGGTTTCGGATCCCGGAGACGATCCGGATCAACCTGCGCGGGGCGCTGCCCCCCGGCATCTTCCCCAAGGACCTGGCCCTGAAGGTGATCCGCATGCTGGGTGCAGAGGGCGCCAACTACCTGGCCGTGGAATGGGGAGGCGAGGCGGTCGAGGCCATGCGCGTCGACGAACGCCTCACGCTTGCCAACCTGACGGTCGACTTCGGGGGCAAGGCCGGACTCTGCGAGCCGGATGAGCAGACCCGCCGCTATCTGGGCGACGCCGACGTGGTCGACCTGCATCCAGTTAGACCCGAATATCGCAGCGTGATCGAGGTCGATGCCGAGTCGCTCGAGCCGCAGATCGCCTGCCCGCCGGCGATCGACAACGTCCAGGACTTGAGCATGGTCGAAGGCACGCTGCTCGACGAGGTGTTCGTCGGCAGTTGCGCCAACGGCCGGATCGAAGACCTGGCCATCGTCGCCGACTACTTCCGCGGCCGCCAGGTCCACCCCCGGACCCGGACGATCGTGGTGCCCGCCTCCAAGCAGATCTACATGGAGGCCCTGGCGCGCGGCTACATCCAGACCTTCATGGAATCTGGCGCGCTGGTGATGAATGCGGGCTGCGGCCCCTGCCTTGGCCGCCAGCACGGCGTGCTCGGACCCGGTGAGCGCGCCCTCTCCACCAGCAACCGGAATTACGCCGGCCGGATGGGCAGCGCGCAGGCCGAGATCTACCTCGCGAACCCGGCGGTCGCGGCGGCGTCGGCGCTGGCCGGGATGATCGCGGATCCACGAGGCATCAACTGATGGCCAGGATCTTCAAGTTCGGCGACGGCATCTCGACCGATGCCATCATCCCGGGCCGCTACAACGTCACAACGGATCCGGCGGCGCTCGGCAAGGCCTGCTTTATCGAGGCCCGGCCTGACTTCGCGACCGGCGTCCAGTCGGGCGATGTCATCGTTGGCGGACGCAATTTCGGCTGCGGCAGTTCGCGCGAGCACGCCCCGATGGCGATCAAGGCCGCCGGCGTCCAGGCGGTCGTGGCCCGCAGCTTCGCCCGGATCTTCTACCGCAACGCCATCAACATCGGCTTGCCGGTGATCCAGTGCGACGCGATCTACGACGCGGTGGGCGACGGCGATCCCATTTCGATCGACATCCGTTCCGGTGGCATCGACGTCGATGGCAAGATGTTCCAGGGGGAAACTCCCGGCCCGGTGGCGGTCGCCATCATGGAGGCCGGGACGCTCGTCGACCTGATCAAAACGCGCGGCTGGGCCGCGATCGAGGAGGTGTCATGATGGCAACCGCTGTAACCGCAAAGTGCCCCGAATGCGCGGCCGACGTCAAGCTCGCGGCCGACGTGGAGAAGGGCGAAATCGTTCCCTGCGCCGACTGCGGCGCGGAGCTCGAGGTGGTCGAGCGCGACCCGGTCGAGCTGCGCCTGGCGCCGGAAGAAGAGGAAGACTGGGGCGAATGAGGATCGGCGTTCTCTGCTCACGCATCCGGGCCGAGGAGAAATTGCTCTTCGAGAGCTTTGTTCGCCGCGGTCTCGAATTCGAAAAGATCGACGATCGCGAGCTGGTCTTCGATCTGGCGACGGAGCCGGCTCGCTTCGATGTGGTGCTGGAGCGCTGCCTGCATCACTCGCGGGCGCTCTACGCGCTGCGCATCCTCAATCAGTGGGGCGTGCCGACCGTCAACACCTACGAGGTAGCACTGACTTGCGGCGACAAGATCAACACCACGACGGCCCTGATCGCCGCCGGGGTCCCCAGTCCTCGCACGCTGATCGCCTTCACACCGGAATCCGCGCTCGAGGCGATCGAGACCCTCGGGTACCCGGTCGTGCTCAAGCCGGCGGTCGGCTCCTGGGGGCGCTTGCTGGCGAAGATCTCGGATCGCGACGCCGCCGAAGCGCTACTCGAACACAAGGACACGCTCGGCTCCTACCAGCACGCGATCTTCTATGTCCAGGAGTACGTCGATAAGCCGTCGCGCGACATCCGCAGCTTCGTCGTCGGCGATGAGACCATCTGCGCGATCTATCGTGAGTCCTCCCACTGGATCACGAATACCGCTCGCGGCGGCCAGGCCCGCAATTGCCCGGTGACGCCGGAGATCGACCGCCTCTCGCGCGCAGCGGCGAAAGCCGTGGGCGGCGGCGTGCTCGCGATCGACCTCCTCGAGCACCCCGACGGCATGGTCGTGAGCGAGGTCAACTACACCATGGAATTCCGCAACAGCATCGACACCACCGGGGTCGACATCCCCGGCCGCATCATCGATTACGTGCTGCGGGTTGGCGAGTTGGAGGCGGTGCCCGCGTGATCACCGCCGTGCGCGCCGAGACCGAGCCCGTGACCGAGACCGGCATCGAGCTGCTGGAGGAGATGGTGTCGATCCCCAGTCCCTCGACGCAGGAGCGCGAGCTCGGCCAGTGGCTCGTTACCCGACTGCGTGCCATGGGGTTTGCCGCGAAGCGCGACGAGGTTGGCAACGTCGTCGCCTTCTGGGGCAGCGGACCGCGTGAGGTATTGCTCCTCGGGCACATGGACACGGTTCCTGGTTTCATTCCCGTGCGCCGCGAGGGCCAACGCATTTTCGGTCGCGGCTCCGTCGACGCCAAGGGCCCGCTGGCCGCCGCCATCACGGCGGTGGCACGGCAACCCGCTGGAGCCAACTGTCGCTTCACCATCATTGGCGCGGTCGAGGAGGAAGGCAGTTCGCGCGGAGCGCGCCACCTTGTGAACCGCCGGCCACCCGACCAGCTGGTGATCCTGGAACCGAGCGGCTGGGATGCCGTCACGCTTGGATACAAGGGCAGCCTCAAGCTCCGCTACCGGCTGGCGCAGCGGATGGGCCACGGCGCCGGGCCCAACGAGAGTGCGGCCGACCGGGCGATAGCGTTCGTGCGCCACGTGCAGGACCACGCCGCCGCGCAAGGGAACGGTCTCGGCAGCTTTGAGCGGCTCGACGCCCGCATCCTGCGATTCCATGCCGATCACGACGGCTTCAAGGACACCGCCGCCATGACGGTCGGTTTCCGCCTGCCGCCGAATTTCGACGTGCCGTCCTTTCAGCAACAGCTGGAAGACTGGGCCGAAGGGGCCGAGCTGCGCTTCGAGTACGCCGACGCGGCGGTGCGGGCGGAGAAGAACACGCCGGTTGTCCGGGCCTTTCTCAAAGGCATCCGCGACATGGGCGGCACGCCGAGGTTCAAGATGAAGACGGGAACCTCCGACATGAACATCCTGGCCCCGGTCTGGGGCTGCCCGACGCTTGCCTACGGCCCTGGCGATTCAAAGCTCGACCACACT
Organism: Chloroflexota bacterium; assembly: GCA_005882045.1. Lineage (GTDB taxonomy): Bacteria > Chloroflexota > Dormibacteria > CF-121 > CF-121 > CF-13. The sequence goes on from VBHO01000143.1 coordinate 8,558, forward strand.
CCGGACGAGGCCATGGATCTCGAGGACTTCGCGCGCGGGGTCGACGTGCTGACCGCGGCGCTCAGCCACCTGGCGCGATGAAGGCCGCGGTCATTGGCGGCGCCGGATACGCCGGCGGTGAGCTGCTCCGTCTCCTCCTCTCGCATCCCGAGATCGAGGTCACGCAGGTGACGTCGGAGCGTCTCGGTGGGAAGTTCGTGCATACCGTCCACCCGCACCTGCGGCGCCGGACGGAACTGAAATTCCAAGCACGGGCCGCCTTGCAGCCGGCCGATGTCCTCTTTCTGGCATTGCCGCACGGCCAGACCAGCCGCGAGATCGACCAGCTGCAATCACTGGCGCCGACCATCATCGATCTCTCGGCCGACTTTCGCTTACGCGATCCGGCCGCTTACCCAACGTGGTATGGATGGGAGCATCCGCAACCGGCGCTGCTGAACGACTTCGTGTACGCGCTTCCCGAGCTGCACCGCGAGCAGATCCGCACCGCCAACCGGCTCGCCGCGGGCGGTTGCCTGGCGACGACGGCCATTCTCGGGCTCTATCCGCTGACCCGCGCCGGCGTCGTGGATCACTCGATGCCGATCGTGATCGAAGGTAAGACGGGGTCATCTGCGGGCGGCGCGGAGTCGGGGCCAGCATCCCACCATCCGCATCGCAGCGGCGAGATGCGCTCCTTTGCCCCCACCGCGCACCGGCACACCGCGGAGATCATCCAGGAGCTCGGCCTCCAGTCGCCCAACGGCCACGGGCCCAGCATCGCCTTCTCGGCGACCGCGGTCGAGGCGGTCCGCGGCATCCTGGTCACAGCCCACGTGTTCCTCAAAGACGACCTGTCCGAGAAGGACCTCTGGAGGATCTACCGGGCGGCCTATGCCGACGAGCCCTTCATGCGGATCGTCAAAGAGTCGCAGGGCATCCATCGCTATCCCAATCCGAAGATCCTGTCCGGCACGAACTACTGCGACGTCGGCTTCGAGCGGGATCCACACTCGCGCCGCGTGGTGGTGATGAGCGCCCTCGACAACTTGATGAAGGGAGCGGCCGGCCAGGCGGTGCAAGCGCTCAACGTCCGCTTCGGATGGGATGAGCGGACCGGCCTCGACTTCCCCGGCCTGTACCCCATCTAGCCGTGCTGGTCATCAAGATCGGCGGCAGCCTGACCGATTTCGATCCGTTGCTGCGCGATGTCGCGGCCTGCCAGGAGCCGCTCGTCCTGGTACACGGCGCCAACAAGGAACTCAACGAGCTGTCGGCGCGCTTGAACCATCCACCACGAATGGTCACCTCCGAACGGGGTGAGATCAGCCGCTTTACCGACGCGATCACCATGGATCATTTCCTGATGGCGTATGCCGGGAAGCAGAACAAGCGGATCGTGGAGCGGCTTCGCGCCCTGGGTGCCAACGCGGTGGGGCTGACCGCGATGGACGGCGGCATCGCGATCGGACGGCGCAAGCCCAACCTGCGCATCAAGGAGGGTGAAAGGGTCAAGGTCCTGCACGGCGACCACAGCGGCAGCATCGAGCACCTGGAGCCAAAACTCCTGCGCCTGCTGCTGGACCACGGCTACCTGCCGGTGATCACGCCGCCCGCGATCAGCCATGAAGGCGTTGCCATCAATGTCGACGGTGACCGGCTGGCGATGGAGATTGCGACGGCCATCGGGGCCGAGCGGTTGCTGATCTTTGCCGACACGCCGGGCTTCATGCGCGATATCAGCGACGAGCGCAGCGTCATCCCGGTGATTCGCCTCGACGAGGTCGAGCAGGTCGCTCAATTCGGCAAGGGCCGGGCCCGCGTCAAATTGGTGGCCGCGGCGCAGGCGATCCGGCGCGGCATCCAGGCGGTCGGCCTGCTCGACGGTCGTGGGGAGCATCCCCTGATACGGGCATTTGAGGGAGCCGGGACATGGGTGACGGCGTGAGGGTGGAGACACGACTCCAGGCAATTCCACTGCACGCCGATCGCGGCATCAGCCTGGCGCGGGGTGAAGGCTGCTACCTCTGGGACGACGGCGGACGCCGATATCTCGACCTGATGACGAACTACGGCGTCAATCTCCTGGGGCACTCGCATCCGCAGGTGACCGCGGCCATCGACCGGCAGGCGTCACTGCTGACCAACGCCCACCAGAGCTTCGATACGCCGGCTCGCCAGGAGTTTCTCGACGCGCTCGCCGGGTTCCTCCCACCATCACTGAGCCGGATCTCATTCGCGAACTCCGGGGCGGAAGCCATCGAGGCCGCCATGAAGTACACGCGGGTCGCAACGGGCCGAACGGGCATCATTGCGACCCATCGCGCCTATCACGGGCGGACCTTCGGCGCACTCTCCGCGACGTCCGATGCGAAATACCGCGAGCCCTTCATGCCGATGCTCGAGGGTACGCGGCATGTCCCGTTCGACAATCTTCCCGCGATGGCTGAGGCAATCGACGAATCGACGGCAGCCGTCATCATCGAGCCGATCCAGGGCGAAGGTGGAATCCGCGTGCCCGCCGACGGCTACCTTCAAGGCCTCCGCGAGCTGTGTACGGCGAACGGCGCCTTGCTGATTTGCGATGAGATCCAGACCGGCTTCCGGACGGGAGCGCCCCTCGCGGTCACCCGCGAAGGGATCGTGCCCGACATCCTGTGCCTTTCGAAGTCGATCGCGAATGGGTTGCCGATTGGCGTGACCATTGTGACCGAGGCGGTCAGCGAGCGAGTCCCAAAAGGAAGCCACGGGGGCACGTTCTCCGGCAACCCGCTGGTCTGCGCGGCCGGTGTAGCGACGCTTCAAGTCCTCGCCGATGAACATCTCCATTCCCAGGCCGCCGAGAAGGGCGAGCGCTTCCAGCAGCGGGTCCGCGAGCTCGGTCTCAGTCAGATCCGCGAGGTACGCGGGCGCGGCCTGTTGCTGGCAGTCGAGCTAAAGAAACCGGCGACGCCGGTCATCAAGGCGATGCAGGAGCGCGGTGTACTGGTCCTTCCGGCCGGCGGCACCGTGATCCGGTTCCTGCCCTCGATCCTGATCGAGGATGCCCAGCTTGACGAGGGGATCGGCGCGCTGGTGGAGGCGGTTAGCCGAGCAGGCTAATCACGGCTCGCGGCAAGACCGTAGGACAAAAAGTAGTACGCTGAAGGCGATGCCAAAGCCCGCGACCAGCCGCCGGCGTTCCAAAGTAAGCATTACCGTTGATCCGGCCCTGCTGAACGCCGTCGACCGTTATGTTCAACGGCACGCCGACACAGACCGCAGTAAGGTCATGGAGTCCGCCCTCCAGAGCTGGTACAGCGCTCGCCAGGATGAGGCCATGATCGAGCAGTTCAGTGAGCCGCAGCCCGAAAAGAGCGAGCAACAGAGCTGGCAACGGATCCGTCGAGCCGCGGCTGGACGCAAGTTGAAGCGCCCTGCGCGTTAGGGATCCCGGTCGGGCGCCCAGACGCGGTGAGCTCTGGATGGTCTACACCCCCGGTCAGCCTGACGATCCGCACCAGCCCCGCTCGGCGCTAGTGGTCTCCGAAGACGTGCGTAATCGCCTTCGCGATGATCTGGTCGTTATCCCGCTCTTCTCGTTGGGCAGATTGGGGCCCACAAGGGTTTCCGTGCCCGCCCGAACTGGTGGTCTTCGTAACCCCGGCGTGCTGTTCTGTGAGGAGATAACGACGATCGACCGTGACTTCCTCTACCGCGGCCCCCTTGGACCGCGTCTAGCCCGACCGGTTGTCGATGCTGTCCTGCGCGCGGTTCGGCGAGCCCTCGGCGAGGTTGTCCCCGAGCCCTGACGCCGACACTACCGATGTTTGGTTGGGCTGCATCGCGGCGGCCAGCCCGTCCCCCGCCACCGACCCGAGTTGCGCGTCGCTGAGGCCAGGTAAACCTGCGGCATTCATCCGGGTCGGATGGCTACGGGAGTGCCATACGGTGGAACGACGCTTTAAGGGACCCTTTTCTTCCTAAAGGGAAAGAGCCGCCAGCGGGCGGCTCTACCTGGACTGCCGAGAGACGTTACTCGACGACGGTCGTGCTCGAACGCGGACGGGACATGAGCCGGATGAGCGAGACGATGCCCCATCCGATCAAGGCATAGATCGCCATTGCGACGAGCGACTCCGGCTCGAGGACCGAGCGGCCTTCCTGGGCTGTGTTGAAGATGCCGTGAAAAGGCGCGACCAGCGGCCAGGTCACGTCGTACATGAAGCGGACAAAGGGCGCCGGATTCGCGCCGAACAACTTCAGCACGAAGCGAATCGCGATCAGGACATCGATGAAACCGACGATCCACCATATCGCCTGGATGGCACGCGTGTTGTAGCCGCCCTCGCTGTGGACCGCGGTCCGTGAGGTCGACGAGGTCGTTACGGGCGTGACTGGTGTGACTGGGGTGACCGGCCGCACCGGCTCGCCTGTCGTCGTCTCCTGTCGGACGACTTCGCGGTCGTATGAATCCGCCATGATGTTCTCCTCATGAGCCCGCAAATGGGTACGGGGCGTGGCTCAAACGCTACAGACATGATAGCAGGTTTTATAGCAACGTGTACGCTCATTACCGGCCGCGCATACGGCTCTCTGTAAGTTGTACGGAATGCCCCAGGCGATCGCGGTATTCGGCGCCGGGGCGATCGGGAGTCTGGTTGGGGCGCGACTCCATGAGTCCGGTATCAACGTACGCCTGGTCGGCCGCCAGACGCAGGTCGACGCAATCCGGGCCAGGGGGCTGCTGGTCAAAGGTAAAAACGGATCCCGATTGGTCCGGGTTCCCGCGACCACGTCGTTGGATGGGACTGCCGACATCATTCTGTTGACGGTCAAATCGCAGGACGTGCAGGACGCCTGCCGCACCATCGCGGCGCTGCGGTCAGACGCCACGGTCGTCACCATGCAGAACGGCGTCCGGTCCGACCGTGAGGCGGCCGACATCCTGGGACGCGCCCGCATCGTCGGTTGCGTGCTGAATATCAGCGCCACCTATCTCGAGCCCGGGGTGGTCGAGCAGAACACCAGTGGCCTATTCCAGGTGGGCGCTCCCTTCCTGGAGTCGAAGGCACGGGTCGACGCCGTCCTCGCGCTGCTCAGCCTGGCGATCAAGACGGAGCAAGTCCCGGATATCGCCCGCTCCCGCTGGACGAAGCTGATGGCGAACCTGAACAACGCCATCATGGCGATCACCGGTTGGCCGATCGGCAAGGCCCTGCGCCACCCAGGCCTGACCCGGCTATCGATCGCGACGATTCGCGAAGGTGTCAAGACCGCCCAGCTTGGAGGGCACGGTTTGGATCAGACCCGCCGGGCGCGCACCTTTCGTCTGATGTCGACACTTCCCATGCCGCTCAGCTACCCGATTTTCAGAGGTCGGCTTGCGGGCAACTTTCCACCGGACAGCACCTACGGCCCCTCGACGCTGCAGAGCTTCCAGCGACACTCGAGCAGCGAGCTCGATTACCTCAACGGCGAGATCGTGACGCTCGGAGACCGGATCGGACGCCCCACGCCGTTCAACGCCGGATTGCTGGAGCAAGGGCGCGCGGTCTTCGCAAGCGGGCGCCACCTGAGCCCGAAGGAGCTGCTGGAACACTTCAGGTTTTGAGGGGCCGCCGCAAGGCAATAAACTGGAGCCTATGCCCACTGTTCTGGACCTCTTTTCGCCTGCGGCCCGAGCGTGGTTTTCGGGCGCCTTCCCGGCTCCGACCGAGGTCCAGGAGGGCGGCTGGCGCTCGGTCGCCGCCGGCCAGCACACGCTGATGTCGGCGCCCACCGGCAGTGGCAAGACGCTCGCGGCCTTCTTCTGGTGCATCGACCAGCTGGCGAACCAGCCGGTACCGCCAGAGGCGGAGCGCTGTCGCGTCCTGTATGTCTCGCCCCTCAAGGCGCTCACCGTCGACATCGAACGCAACCTGCAGGCGCCGCTGCGTGGCATCGCCCTCGAGACTGAGCGGCTGGGCCTGACGCAGTCGCCGATCACCGTGGCAATTCGAACCGGCGATACGCCGCCTCGCGAGCGCCGACAGATCGAACGGCACCCGCCGGACATTCTGATTACCACCCCGGAATCGCTCTTCCTGCTGCTGACCAGCGCGGCGCGCCAGATCCTGCCGTCCGTCCGCTGGGTGATCGTGGATGAAATCCATTCCATGGCCGAGACCAAGCGCGGAGCGCACCTCGCGCTGAGCCTCGAACGGCTAACGGAGCTCGTCCGCAACAGACCCCCCACCCTGACCCTCCCCCGCAAGGGGGGAGGGGATGTAGAACCCCAGCGGATCGGGCTCTCTGCGACGCAGCGCCCGCTAAGTGAGACGGCGCGTTTCCTGGGTGGCACCAACCGCGCCGTGAACATCATCGACGCCGGCCGCGTCAAGCAGTTGGAGATCACGGTCGAGGTTCCGGTCGAAGATATGGCCGACCTGGAGCGCGGCACGGAGGTCTACAGCGGGCCGGCGGCGGTGATCGGGCCTGAGCAGGAGGGGCCGCGGCGCAGCATCTGGCCGGCGATCCACCCACGCATCCTCGAGCTGGTTCGCCAGCACCGCTCGACCATCATCTTCGTCAACTCGCGCCGGTTAGCGGAACGGCTGGCAGCCGCCATCAACGAGCTTGCCGGCGAAGACTTAGTCCGAGCACATCACGGCTCGATTGCCAAGGAGCAGCGCCTTCTCATCGAAGATGCCCTCAAGGCCGGCCGACTGCCCGGACTTGTGGCGACTTCGAGCCTCGAGCTCGGCATCGACATGGGCGCGGTCGATCTCGTGATCCAGGTGGAGGCGCCCACGAGCGTCGCCAGCGGCATCCAGCGAATCGGACGGGCCGGCCACTCGGTGGGCGAGCCGTCGAAGGGCACGATCTTCCCGAAGTACCGCGGCGACCTCCTCGAGACGGCGGTGGTTGTCGATCGCATGCTGCGAGGCGAGATCGAGACGACGCGGGTGCCGCGCAACCCGCTCGACGTGCTCGCCCAGCAGATCGTGGCGATGACGGCAATGGAAGAGTGGAGTGTGTCCGCGCTGTCCGAGCTGGTCCATCGCGCCTATCCCTTCAGCGACCTTGGCCCGCGCGCCCTGGAGTCGACGCTCGACATGCTGAGCGGGCGGTATCCGTCCGATGAGTTTGCGGAGTTGCGTCCCCGCATCGTCTGGGACCGGTTGGAGGGCAAGATCCGTGGACGCGCCGGTGCGCAGCGACTGGCTGTCGTCAGCGGCGGCACCATTCCGGACCGTGGTCTCTTCTCCGTGAACCTACTGGATGACGGTAAGAAGGTCGGCGAGCTGGACGAGGAAATGGTCTACGAGATGCGGCCGGGCGAAGTCTTCATCCTCGGCGCGACCAGCTGGCGCGTCGCCGACATCACGCCTTCGCAAGTCATGGTCACGCCTGCGCCCGGGGAACCGGGACGAATCGCGTTCTGGCACGGCGATGCGTTGGGACGGCCGGTCGAGGTCGGACGCGCGATGGGGCAGGCGATGCGCGAGCTCACCGCGATGGAGCCCGACGCAGCGATCGCCCGACTTCAGGACCGATCGCGCTTTGATGATCGGGCGGCGTCCAACCTGATGAACTATCTGTCCGATCAGGCCCAGGCCACCGGCACCGTGCCGACAGACCGGACGATCGTGATCGAGCGATTTCGCGACCAGCTCGGCGATTGGCGGCTATCAGTGCTGACGCCCTTCGGTGCCCGCGTGCATGCCCCGTGGGCGTTGGCGGCGCGAGCCCGGATGCAGGAGCGACTGGACCTCGAGGTCCAGATGATCTACACCGACGACGGCTTCGCGCTGCGGCTGCCGGAGGCCGACCGCGCGCCGGATATCGACGACCTGCTCCTCGATCCGGAAGAAGTGCGCGAGCTGGTGACCTCGCAACTGCATGGGTCCGCCCTTTTCGCTTCACGGTTCCGAGAAAACGCCGCCCGAGCGCTGTTGCTGCCGCGGCGTCGGCCCGGCGAGCGCACGCCGCTCTGGCAGCAGCGTCAGCGCAGCCACGACCTGCTGCAGGTGGCCAGCAAGCACGCGGAGTTCCCGATCTTGATCGAGACCTACCGCGAATGCCTGAGCGATGTCTTCGACATGGATGGGCTGCGCGAGCTGATGACATCAATACGTGCCCGGCAGGTACGCACGGTCGTGGTCGATACGGAGCGCGCCTCGCCCTTCGCGTCCACGCTGGTCTTCGACTACATCGGCCAGTACATGTACGACGGCGATGCGCCGCTCGCGGAGCGCCGGGCCCAGGCGCTGACGCTGGACAAGGAATTGCTCGCCGAACTGCTCGGCACCGAAGAGCTTCGTGAACTGCTCGATCCGCGGGCGATCGAAGCCCTCGAGCTGGAATTGCAAGGTCTACTCAAGGAACGGTGGCCGCGCGACCCCGATGAGGCCGCCGACCTCCTGCGGCGGCTCGGCGACCTGACCGCCGCAGAAGCCGAGGCGCGCGGGATGCGCAGCGAATGGCTCGACCAGCTGGAACGCCAGCGCCGCGCCATCCGGGTGCGCATCGCCGACGAGGAGCGATGGATCGCCGCCGAGGACGCCGGGCGGTATCGCGAGGCTCTCGGCGTGACGCTGCCAGTCGGACTTCCCGACGTCTTCCTGCAGCCTGTCGACGCACCATTGTCATCGCTGCTCGTTCGCTGGGCACGGACGCACGTGCCGTTCTTCAGCGCCGACCCCGCGGCCCGCTGGCGGCTCCCGCTCCGGGAGGTCGAGGACGCCCTGCGACAGCTTGCGGGGCGCGGCGAAATCGTCGCCGGTGAATTCCGCCCGGGCAAGGCGGGTCGCGAGTACTGCCATCCTGATGTGCTCAGGTCGCTGCGGAGGAAGTCGCTGGCGGCGCTGCGGCGCGAAGTCGAGCCAGTGCCGGTCGAAACCCTCGGCCGATTCCTTCCAGCGTGGCACGGCGTCGGCCTTCAGGCGAGCGGATTGGATCGGCTTGCCGAGATCGTCTTCCAACTGCAGGGTTGCGCCATTCCCGCCTCGGTGTTGGAGCGGGACGTGCTCGCGGTGAGGATGCGAGACTACCGGCCGCAGCTGCTCGATCAGCTGATCTCGATGGGCGAGGTGGTCTGGGCGGGTCGCGGTTCGCTCGGCAGCTCGGATGGACGAGTGGCGTTGTATCTCCGCTCCGATGCGCCGCGGCTGATTCGTGAGACGGACGAGCGGCCAAGCGGCGAGGTTCACGAGCGCCTGCGCGAGCACCTGCAGAGTCGCGGCGCCTCATTTTTCCGCGACCTCTATTACGCGACCGGCTCGGGCGACGAGGACACGGTGCTGGACGCGCTATGGGACCTGGTGTGGGCAGGTGAAGTCACCAACGACACCTTCCTTCCGCTGCGGATGCTCGGGCCGCGCGCGCGGCGCAACCCACGCCGGCCGATGATGCGTCTTGGGCCGCCGGCGGCCGCCGGCCGCTGGTCCCTGGTCTCCGACCTGCTGCATCCGGCCGTCTCGACGACGGAGCATCTGCACGCGATGGCGGGCGCGCTGTTGCAGCGATACGGCGTCCTGACCCGTGAGGCGGCGCTCGGCGAGAACATCACGGGCGGCTTCGCCGCGCTTTATCCGGTGCTGCGCGCAATGGAAGAAGCGGGAAAGATCCGGCGCGGCTACTTCATCGATGGCCTCGGCGGCCTGCAGTTCGCACTGCCCGGCGCCGTCGACCGGCTGCGCGGAGCCCGCGATGAGGAGTCGAAAGTGGTAGCCCTTGCCGCCACCGACCCCGCGAGCCCTTACGGCACCACAATTCCCTGGCCGGAGCACGAATCGCGGATGGCGCGGGCGGCGGGTGCCTACGTCGTGCTCGACAGCGGCGAGCTCCGTCTGTACCTGGAGCGCGGCGGACGGTCGTTGCTCACCGTCGGTGAGGTACACGCTGCCCATCTGCAGGCGCTGGCCGCGGTGGCGGCCCGCGTTGACAAGCTGGAGATCCAGAGCATCGACGGCGCAGCGATCAAGGACTCACCACTGGACGGGTTGCTGCGCAAAGCCGGATTCGGCACCACGCCGAAGGGGGTCGTCCTCTGGCCGGAGCGGCGGCCGGTACTTGCCTGAAGGCGACACGATCTGGCGAACGGCCGCCGCCCTGCGGCGCCGCATCGGCGGCAAGGTGGTCAGTGAGGCCCGTCCGGACTCGATCGGGCGACTGAAAGGCCGGCGGGTCGAGTCGGTCGAACCGAACGGCAAACACCTCGTGATGCAATTCGAAGGAGGGATCGCCCTTCATTCGCACATGCGCATGACCGGCGCCTGGCACCTCTACCAGGTGGGCGAGCGCTGGCGCCAGCCGGAGCGCCGTGCCACCGCGGTGCTGCGTTTCGATGACGTCGTCGCGGTCTGCTTCGCCGCACCCGTCATGGAGTTGGTTCGCGATGCCCGACAACCGGTGGCGCACCTGGGACCGGATATCCTGGTCGACCGGTTCGACCTCGAGGAGGTCCTCCGCCGGGCCCGCCAATTGGAGGCACCTACCTTGGGGGAGCTGCTGTTGGAGCAACGTGTCTGCGCCGGCATCGGCAACATCTATAAGTGCGAATCGCTGTGGGCCCATCGCCTGGATCCGTGGATGCACCCCGCCGAGCTGGATGACGAGCGCCTTCGCCAGCTTTACGCCACCGCCCGCAACCTGATGCGCCGCAACCTGGTGACGCCAATGGCCCGCCAGCACCATGCCGTACACGGTCGCGGCGGACGATCCTGTCCACGGTGCGGAACGCCGATTCGAATCCGAGCCCAGGGGCACCAGGGACGCCTCACTTATTTCTGCCCGCGGTGCCAGGGCACCGTGTCCGGGCCTAGCGCCACACGCCGAGGATTACGGCCATGACGAGTGTCTTCGCCAGTGCGTCACCGGTATGGATCGCGTAAAGCTTCAACGGATAGTGCTCGTGGATGACAGCGCCCACGATGCTCGTGGCCTGAAACCCGATCCACACCGCGAGGCCGAGGTAGATGGCGTCCACCCAGTTGGCGATCCCAAGATGGGCCACAAACCCGGCGAGTACGACCGCAACAATGAGGCCGCGAACGAACTCGGCGAGAATCTCCGGCGGCCGCATTTGGGCGCCAGCGGCGCCGGGCGAATCAATACCGCGCAGCTTCGCCCAAGCCTTGCCGAACAGTAACGGCGAATACCAGAGTCCGCCCATGACAAACGCGACCACCGCCGCGACGACCACCGCCAGATAGTTGATGCCAAGCATGTCGTTCTCCTTAGGATGTCCGCGGTGTGTGCCGCTCTGTCAGTACGACGAACGACAAGGAGGCGGATCGACAGTCAGAACTTGCCGTAGACGGGAACCGCGGCGCCGGTGATCGCGGCGGCGGCATCGCTGCAGAGATAGAGGATGACGGCGGCGATCTCAGCCGGAGCCACCGCCTTCTGCATGAGCTTTTCCGGCAGTGATTTCCGGTTCTCCGCCGTGTCGATGACGGCGGGAACTACGACGTTGACTCGCACCCCCGATAACTTGAGCTCGGCGGCCAGCACCTCGGTGAGTTTGATGACGCCCGCCTTGGCGATGGCGTAGGCGGCGGCGCCTGGGTCGGCCACCAAGGCCGAGCGGGACGAAACATTGACGATGCAGCCAGACCCCCCACCCCGACCCTCCCCCGCAAGGGGGGATGGAGATGAAGCCGACGGAGAGGGTGAGGAAGCCATCCGGCGGGCGGCGGCCCGACAGGACCACCAGGCCGTCCCGAGATTGAGGTCCATCATGGCGCTGAAGTCGTCAGGCGTGCTGTCCACGACCTTGCCAGCGCGATAACCGCCTGTCGTATTCACGACCCAGCGCGGTACGCCGACACGGTCGATCCGTTCCCACAGATCATCGACATCCTGGCGCGAGGTCATGTCGGCGGTCTCACCGGTGACGCCCCCACCCTGCCCTCCCCCAGAGGCGGATGGGGATAGCGGATATTTCGCCGCCAGTTCGGATACTCCTGAACGCGAGCGAGCCACGGCGATGATGCGGTCGCCGCGCTTCGCGAAGGCATCGACGACGGCCGTCCCCAGTCCACCAGTCGCTCCCATGATGATGGTCAGGTCCGCCATCGTCAGGCAGCATCCTCCAACGCATAGCGGAGAAAGAGATAGGAATCGGCGCGACGGACGCTCAGCAAGCGGCCGCCCTTGAAGGTCCGGCCGAAATCGAGCCCTCGGATGATTCCGAAGGACCGATCGTGGTGGCCGACGAGCTTGGGGGACACGGTCAGGAACAGCTCATCGACGCGGTTGCGGGCGACCAGCTGCCCGAACAGGTGCGGTCCGCCTTCGGTGAGGATGGTCTGATGGCCCTCTGCCTTCAGCACCGCGAAGATCTCATCGACGCCGATGCGTTCTTTCTCTGATACGGCGCGGACCTCGGTGGCCTTCGGGAGCGCCTTGCGCAGGTGAGGAGCCGCCGCCGTTGTGGTCAGGACCAGTGCCCCGACCTGGAGCGCCCTCTCAGAAGGATTCAGCTCGCCGCGCGCGGTCACGACCACGAGCCGCGGCGCTTTCTGTCTCTTGAGCGACCGCCGCAGCGCCGCAAAGGCTTCGGCGGCGGCCGGAAAGATGTACTCGGGTGTCCAGAGCGCTTTGCCACCTTCCGCGCGAACGGTGCCCGCGCCCACTAATACGGCATCGGCGAACGCACGCAACAGCCCCATGACGAAGCGGTCCATCTCATTGCGCCCACTGATGATTCCGCCTGAGGCGGCGGTGCCGCCTTCGAGCGCGACGACGCCATCGATCGAGCTGACGAAGTTGGCGTAGACGGCACCATCCGGGATCCTCAGTCCACCATCGTAGATTTTGGTTAGCTGCGCCGGTAAGTCGCCGGCAGGCAAGTCATCGGCTTCGAAGAGGCGCATGAGCCGATTCAGCTGAGATGCCCGTTTCCACGCGAGCGCGCGATGTTCAAGAACTCGTCTCGCAGCTGCGGATTCGACTCGTAGTTCCCGCGCCAGAAGGTCGTCCGCGTCGTCGACTCGGACTCGCGAACGCCGCGCATCTGGGTGCAGAGGTGAATCGCGTCGAGGTAGACGGCAACACCGTGGGCCTGCAAGATGCGCGAGAGAGTCTCCCCGAGCCGTTCCTGAACGGTAAAACGGCGAGCGAAGAGCCGCACCAGCCGGGTGAGCTTGGAGATGCCGATGATGTGCTCGTGGGCGACGTAGCCCAGATAGGCGTGACCGAAGAAGGGGAAGGCGTGGTGCTCGCAGAGCGAATAGAAGGGAATCGGGCCTTCGACCACCTGGCTGAGGTCACAATCCGGTCCGCCGTTGCACTCGGTCGGAAACGCCGTCACCAGCTTCGCGTCGCCTTCGTAGCCCTCCGTCGAATCGAACATCGCCCGCAAGTATCGCTCGGGCGTCTTAAGCGTTCCCGGCGTGTTGCGCGGCATCCCCAGCGCCGAGAGGATCTCGCCGATGTAACCCTCGAAGCGTTTCCAGTCGGCGTCACTGATCCGTCGGGGTTGAACCCGTTCCCAGTCGCGACCCTCGACGTCCTCATCACGGAGGCCACCCACGGTTGGATCCAACTCGCGCTCAGCCATCAGTTCGGTTGCAGCGTATCTTCCGACCGCCGCACCTCGATCTGTCCGTTCTGGATTCGGGTTTCGTAGCGGACCTGGCTGATGGTGGCCGGCCCTCCTTTGACCTGCCCGGTACAGACATCGAATCGCGAGGCGTGCCACGGACACTGCACCAGGTTCCCGTCCAGCTCGCCCTCGGACAGTGGACCCCCGGCGTGCGAGCAGGTCTCGCTGATGGCACAGATCGCGTCGCCTCGCTTATAGAGCAGGATCGGGGTATCGCCGGCCATGGCCTTGACCAGCATGTTGTCCGTCAACTGCCCCTCGAGCATCACCCTGGTGAACTTGGTTGGCACCTCCTGCCAGGCATGGTGGTTGACGCCGGTCCCGATTGAAAACACCAGCTCACCGCCGAGGAAGGCAGCGGTCAGCACCAGCACGTAACCAACCAGAGCGAGCACGATGGCCAGGCCGCGACTGCCGCCCGTAACCCGGATGATCAGTGAGACCAGGTAGATGACGATGACAACCGTGTTGAGCAGACCGTGGGCGATGCCGACCCGGCGCTCGCGATCAACGGTTTCATTCCAGTCGGTGTAGCCGGTGACTGCAGCGCCGAGCGCGGCCAGGAGGCCGACGAAAATCGTCAGGTCGGCCGCCGAGATCCATCCGTGCGTGCCCTTGAATAGATAGATGATGTCGAAGATCACGGCGAGCGTCCAGGCGCCAAGCGGAATATCGGTGATGACCGGGTGGAGCGGATGGCCCAACCAGGTGCCGTGAACAAAGGTCTTGAGATCATGCCCGGGTTTGCCGAGCAGCTTGTACGCGCCACCGACAACCTTCTGCAGGAAATCGGCCACCGGCTCGAGCCAACGCTGCCGGTCGATGAAACGATTGACGACGTGATTTAGCAAGTCCGCCCTCCTTTCCCCGGGTGAGGCCCTCGGAAATAGTATGTGTTTACGACTCCCGGTGGAGCCAGTCCGTCAGCCGGCGGGCGGCGCGAGCCGCCTCTGCCGGATCCACCGCGCGGAAGCGAACGGTGTCGCCGGGGCGGGCTTGGGCGAGCAACGCAAGATCGGCGCCGACGACGGTCGCGATCACCGGATAGCCGCCCGTCGTCTGGTGATCGACATGCAGGACGATCAATCCGCCTGACGGGGTGACCTGGATCGCGCCCGCGGTCATCGGCACGGTCAGGATCTCCTGCGACTGCAACCGCAAACCGGGGGACTTCAAGCGCAAGCCCATGCGGTCGATCTCGGGCGTGACGCGACAGGCGGTCGCGGCTAATCGCTCGAGCGCGTCGCCCGTGAAGGCATCAATCTGCGGGCCAGCGATGACGTGGACCTCCCACGGACCTTGCAACGGGAGGCGATGCGATGGTGGCCATGGCTCAACTACCAGTTCATGCCCGAACATCCGGCCGATAGGGAGTCGATCACCGGCGGCGAGAGGCCGGCCGAAGCCTCCGCCGAATGTCCCGAGCTGGCAGAAGGACCGGCTGCCGAGCACCACTGGAACATCGATCCCACCCCGTACGGCGACGTAGGTTCGAAGGCCGGGAGCAATCATGCCGATGGCGAGGCTCGAGCCGCGCGCGACACGGACCGCTTGCCAGTCTGCGGCCGAGTCGACCTGACCACCAGTGACCGCGACGATACGGTCGACGTCGAATCGGAGGGTAGGGCCGGTGGCGGTGCATTCGAGCAATGCGGCGTCCGGCAGATTCCCGACCAGTTCGTTCGCGATGCGAGCCGCGAACCAATCCGCGGCACCGCCGGGTGGAATGCCGAAGCGTTCGAGGCCGGGCCGTCCGCGATCCTGGATCGTGGTCCAGCGCCCGCCAGCGATTACCTCGATCACGGGATGGGGACGAAGCGCAGCCGGTCGCCGGGCTTGAAGCGCGTGGACGGATCGGCCGACGGGTCGAAGAGTCGCAGGGCGGTTCGGCCGATCAAATTCCATCCGCCCGGACTCTCGACCGCATAGATCCCCGTTTGACGACCCGCGATCCCTATCGAACCCGCGGGGACCCGAAGGCGCGGCGAAGCCAGCCGAGGCACTGCGATCTCGTCGGGCAGCGCGCCGCAGTAGGTGAAGCCCGGCGCGAAGCCGACGCAATACACAAGGTATTCGCGCCCGGCGTGCAGCTCGATCAGGCCCGCCGGTGTCAGAAGGGTCTTAAGCGCGACCTCGGGTAAGTCGGGTCCGTCGTACCGTGTCGGGATCTCGACCACCGGCGTGGACGGGATCGACACCTCTTCAGCTCCCTCGAACTGTCGAACGGCGTCCGCCAAGCGAGCGACGTCCGTGACCCCGGGGTCGAAGCGGCAGAGCAGCGAGGCGTAGGCGGGCACGGTACTGAGCAGTCCCCTGGGCCGCTGGTCTTGGAGGGCGCGGTCAAGCGCGAGGACCTGGCCCAGTAGCGCCGGATCAATGACAGTGCCGATGGTGATCAGCAGAGCCCGATCGCCGGCGGGTGCAATTCGCCACATTTCATCGACTCTACTGGCGCGGCTCGTGGTGTAGGGCGGCATGAGGTCATCCCGGCCTTTGGGCGGGCTTGCTTTGGCCTTTCAGGTTCAGAGTCGCCGCGTCTAATAAGGGGCCCTTGGCCACGCACATGTATAGGATTGGCTCGCGCCCAGCTCGGGCCGACGAACGGCGGTTGGTTAGAGCGTCTCCAAGGGGCGACTAGAGTCGATGCTAAGTCGAGGGTGGTCTCCAGTATGTACCGGTGTGCCCGCTGGAATTAGATCGACTTTTGCCCTCCTATAGGCCTTCACCATAGCTACGAATGTGCGACAGTGGTCCGAGCATACCTTGCGACACTAGGTAACCGTGGGACTTCCAGCCCCACCGTCGCCGCCGTCGAGGGGTCGGCCTTGCGCCGCCCGCGGTGGCGGGGCCGCCCCTCAACCTTCTAGAACGCCCTAGTTGATCCTGTTCCCGCGCGGCTGCCAGGCCGGCACGATTTGCGGTCCCGGTCCTGGGTGCACGGCGTGCTTTCCAGTTCCGCCCGCGTTGATCACGTAGATCGTTCGTGCGCCCAGGTTGGCCGGGGAAGGAGGGGCCGGGAACGAGACGAAGGCGATCTGGTCTCCCGTGCTCGGATCGGCGAAGACGGGGTGCTGGTCGCTGCCGTTCGCGTTCATCACCCAGATGCCGGTGCCGCTCGAGTAGGCGATCTTGCCGCCATCTGGCGACCAGTCGGGAACCTGCCCCTTCGGCGCTGGGTCGAAGGTCAATTGAGTCGCCCCGCCGCCGTTGGTGTTGATCGTCCAGACCTGGCCGTTCCTGATGAAGACGATCTTGCTCCCGTCCGGCGACCAGGCCGGGAAAAGGTCGACGTTGGGGCCCGACGTCAGCTGTGTGGCACCGCTGCCGTCGCTGTTTACGACCCAGATATCGCCTGATAGCTGGGTGCCGAAAACGATCATGCTTCCGTCTGGCGAGAAATCGGGGAAGATCGCGCTGCCGTTCACGCCGTTCAGGTGCGTGACCTGCTCCTGCTCGGTGCCGTTCTGCTTCATCTTCCAGATCTCGGTCGCGCCGCTGCGGCTGCTGCAGAAGGCGATCTCC
>VBHO01000005.1:0-6520 GCA_005882045.1 Chloroflexota bacterium
AACGAACCAGCAGGATGACGCCGACCATCATGGCGGCCGTGCTCGACGTCGTGAACGCCCCGGTGCGCAGGTCGGGACTGGTGAGGATCAGGGCGTGCCGGGCGCTCAGCGCCAGCAAGATGGCGCCAAGGATGGCGGCCAGGATATGGGCCAGCCGCCACTTCGCGCTCTGCGTCATCTGATCCACTTTGCTCCGGCGCCACGCCCGGCAGTGGTCGCGACTGGTTTTTGTTGCACGATCGTCACAGAAGATCCGGCGGCGCGGCTCGATATACCGCAATGGCAGTCTGCAAGCAGTGCGGTTGCGCCATGCCACTGGGCAGCAAGACCTGCGACATGTGCGCCACGATGGGGGCGATCGCGCCGGCCCAGACTGTCTGGACGCCTCCGAAAGAGGTAGCCGGTGCCGCGGAGCTGACCGCGTCGGCGGCGAGCTGGGCGACCAGCCCCGGGGCAATTCGGAAGACGGACCTGGACAAGGCCACCAAGGGGATGCGCCGGGCCTTTCGGATCTACGCCATCATCGGGGTCATCAACATCGGCTTAGGCTTGCTCGCCGAGCTGGCGGACCTCACCGCCTTGCAAGGCATCTTTAACTGGTACTCGGCGATCGAGGGAGGCATCTTCCTGCTGATCGCGTACTTCGTTCGACGCGGCTCGTTGGCGGCCACGATCGTCGGCGCCGTCCTCTATCTCCTCGACACGCTCGCGTTGATCCTTGCCGGATCCTTCTCCATCGTCCGATTGATCATCCTTGTCTTCCTGGGCGAGGCGATCCTGGCGGCCATTCAAGTGCGCAAGCAACGCAAGCTGATGCAGCAGCAGCCTCCGGTCGACCAGTCCCGGGCGGCCTGACCGAAGCTAGCCGCCGCCGACGATCTCGACCAGCGTGTCCGGAAAACCGAAATAGAACCGGAGTGTTGGTCCGCTGACCTCGACCGTTTTACTGCTCCCGCGCAGCCGCACGCCGACCACGCGCCCGGATGGCTCCTTCTGCAGCACGTCGATGCCGACCAGGCGGTCGCCGAGATCTAAGCCGTTGTCCTTCAGGAGGACGGCCGCGCCGTCAGCGGAGAAGGGGCCGACCTGCCAGGACGGCGCGTGGTCGAAGGGGTCGCTGATGCCGGTCAGGTAACCGAGGTGCGAGCGGAGCTTCGGCCCCTGATCCCACTGGACGAACCGATACTCGCTGCTGACCGTATGCCCGCCGTCGGAGGCCATGTAGAAGGCCGTGATCAGCTGCCCCTGGTAGCTCAGCACCTGCCCGCGCGTTCCGTCCACCGCGGCGTTCGACTCGGCGCGCTGGTCAGTGAGCCCGCTGTAGGCCTGGTCGGACTCGCTGGCCCGCAGGTCGAAATCGCCGGCGCGACCGACATGGCCGATCGCATAGGTCCGTGCCGCGATCGCCTGCGCCTTGAGCGCCTCGACGCCCCAGTAGGGTGGCATCTCGGCGGGCACCACTCCCTTGAGGTAGTCCTCCATGGGGAGCAGGTTGACCGGCAGGATGGTCGCCCCGCCCTTGGGAATGATCTGCAGCAGCCCCGCATAGCGCCGTTGCTCCGCGCCACTCCGGAAATCGCCGCCCATGACCTGCATGATGTTGGTGCGAATGCCGGCCGGGCTGCTGGTGTGAATCGTCAGCGTGGTGCTGATCACGACCGGCGTCCCGCGCGACCCGTCCGGGGCGACGACGAACGCGATCGGCTGCGCCGTTCCGTTGGCATCAAAGCCGAGTGACGAGCCCGCCGAGGCCTGGAGCTGGGGCAGGCCCTCGACCGTCACTGGCCCGGCGACGAATGCCAGCGGACCGAAAAGCCGTGGCCAGGGCCGCGCCAGGTCGACCGGATCGTCGGTGAGCGCAATCCGCACCATCCCCGAGGTGTCGCGAGTGTCGATGCGCGTGCCGGTGTAATAAGTCGACAGGATCTTTTTGTAGTCCTGACCGGCGGCGGCACGCCCGCGCGCGCCCCACTGGCTCATGCCGAGCCCATGCCCGTTGCCGCGACCCTTGAAGAGGAACCCGCTCAGATGAAACAACGTCGGAACGCCGATCGCCAGCCTGGTGCCGTGCGTCTCGAGCTCCGTGGCTAGCGAGAAATGTCCGACCGCGGCCGGCGCCAGCGTGACCAGCGTCAGCGACACGGTCGTCCCCGCGGCCGCCGGCTGCCCGAGCTGACGAGTGTCTTCGGTTGACGTCTTGCCGTCGGCACTCTTCCAGGTCAGGTGGACTAGATCGGCGGCGGTCCATGCGGTGGAGGTATCGTTGCGCAGCTGCAGGTCCAAGCGCACGATCCCACCCATCGGCGGATTGTGGGGGAGCACCGTTCCCGATACCAGCGTCGCGGTGCCGGCGGCGCTGGCGCCGGACGCCGATCCGATCGCCGCGGCCAGCACGAGCGCGCTCATCAGCAGCGCCAGGCGGCGAGAAGGCACCTTGCTAGTATCCAAAAAATGGTCGTCCGCGCCGCCTCGGCGGCGGGGCTGGCGCTGACGCTGCTGGCGAGCTCCTGCACCCCCGCCACGCCCAAACCTACGCCCACCGCCTCGCCGGCGGGTGCGAGCCATCTGCAGCTGATCGAGGCGGAAGATGCCCAGACCCTCGATCCCGCCCTGATCGATGACCCGACCTCACTTCAGATCGGCAGCGAGATCTTCGAGGGGCTGACCGCCCTCGACCCCAACCAGCGACCAGTGCCCGCGCTGGCGCAGCGATGGGAGATCACGGACGCCGGCCGGACCTATACCTTCCACCTTCGAGCCGCCCACTATCAATCCGGCGCGACAGTCCAGGCGCGGGACGCGCTTGCGGCATGGACCCGCGCGCTCGACCCCGCAACCGCGAGCCCGAACACCATCTTCTTCGCGGCGCTGGGGGCGCGCTATCCCGGGGATCCACTGACGAGCGTCGAGGTGGTCGACAGCGCCACGCTGCGGCTGCACCTGCCGCGGGCGGATAGTGAGCTCCTCACGCTGCTGGCGCTGCCGCCCTACTGGCTGGCCGACCCCAAGCAACCGACCTCAGGCAGCGGCCCCTATCGGCTGGACCACTGGGACCGCGGCCGGGCGCTTCAGCTCTCGGCCTTCGACAATTACTGGGGACCCAAGCCATCGGTGCGCAAGGTCGATATCGAGATCGAGCCTGACAACGTCAAACGACTCGATCGATTTACAGGTGGCGGCGTTGACATCGCCCACGGCTTCACCGGCCCGCAGCTGCTCGCCTTTGCTCGTGACCCGCAGCAGGCGGCCGAGCTGCATAAGGTGCCGAACACGCGCACCACCTGGCTCGGCTTCAACACCGTCGCCGGCAGCGGCTACGGCCCGCCGGATCGGATGGCGATCGCGCAGGCGATCGATCGCTCGCGGGTCACGGACCTGGCGCTCTTCGGGTCGATGCTCGCGGCTCCGGCCACCGATCTGCTTCCCACCGGCGTGCCGGGCCATCTCAACCGGCAGTTGCCGGCCTATGACCCGGCTGCCGCCCGAAATGCCCTCGATCAGGCGGGATTCGGGCCGAGGATCGACCTTTACTTTTCGACCAACGCGACCGTTGGGCGAGTCGCCACCGATCTGCAGGACCAGTTGAGCGCCGCGACCGGCCGGACCATCGTCCTCCATCCAACCGGCGACTTCTTCAACCAGGCGGCGCTGGACAAGTTGCCCTTCTTCATCGATACCTGGAGCGCCGACGTGCCCTATCCCTCCGACTTCCTGGAGAACGTGCTGCGGGCGAGCTCACAGTTCAACAACCTGCGGCTCTTCGACAACGGTCTGGAGCAGGCGCTCGACCAGGGCCGCGCCGCGCTGACCTGGGACGACGCCATCAAGGCCTACCAGCAGGCGGAGGGGCTGGCACTCGCGCAGAACCGGTTGATCCCCATTTACAGCGGCGTCGAGCCCTACCTGGTGCGGCCCGGGCTGCACGTCCCCTTCAGCGGAGGCACGATTGCGTACCGCTGGGAAACCGTTCGTTAGCATCGTTAAATGAAGGACCGCAGCTCGCACCGCGCGCGCGTCCTTCGCTACGGCGGCGAGGCCGGCGCCCGGGTGGACGATCAGCTGGCTGCCGAGGAGCCACTGGAGCTCCGTATCGCCGGCCAGCCACTGACCCTGATGATGCGGACACCGGGCCACGACCGCGATCTGGCGCTCGGCTTTCTCTTCGGCGAGGGGATCATCCGCACGGCTGAGGATGTCAAGGCGCTGACCGTTGTGCCAAACGGCGAGCACCCCGATCTCGAGAACGTCATCGACGTCGAGCTTGCGTCATCGGCGCCCGGCGTCGACCGGCGCTGGCAGCGCAACTTCCTGTCGGCGTCGTCCTGCGGGCTGTGCGGCGTGAGCAGCATCGAGGCGATCCATGAGACGGCGCCGCCGCTTCCGGACGACGACCTCGCGATCGATCCCGAGGTGATCTATGGCCTCGACGCGAGGCTGCGGGAAGAACAGGCGATCTTCGCCCGGACCGGCGGCCTGCATGCGGCCGGGTTGTTCACGCTCGGCGGCCAACCGGTCGCGGTCCGCGAGGACATCGGCCGGCACAACGCGGTGGACAAGGTCATCGGCTACGCCACAGGTCACGGCCTCCTGCCCCTCGACCGCCATATCCTGATGGTCAGCGGCCGCACCTCGTTCGAGATCGTGCAGAAGGCCCTCCAGGCCCGGATCCCCGTCCTGGTGGCGGTGTCCGCTCCGTCGAGCCTGGCTCGCGATCTGGCCCAGTCGTCCAACCAGACACTGATCGGCTTCCTCCGGGGCCGCAGCCTCAACGTCTACAGCGGCCGCCGGCGCATCCGCTCCTGACCCGAATTTCCCTCTCCCGCTCGCCTGGGGAGGGCAGGGTGGGGGCTCCTTAAAGCCCTACCTCGCCCGCCCAGCTCCTGCTCCGTAACTGTCAAGCAGCCAGTTCGGGCATCACCTTGTCGACGAACTCGTCGAGGCGGCGCTTGCCTTCCGACGGCCACTCCGCGATCAGGTAAGCGAACCCGGCCGCGCGCAGCTGAGCGGCTCGGCGCCGCACCTGGTCCCACGGCCGCGACAGCGAGAGGGACGCCGAGCGAAGGATCGCGTTCGGATCTCGTCCGGCCTTTTCCGCCAACTGGTCGAGAAGCCGGGACTTGCGAGCCAACGAATCATCCGAGCCGAAGGCATGCCACCCGTCCGCCTGGCGGGCGACGATCGGCAGCATCAACTGCTCGCCGCCGGCCCCAATCCAGATGGGCGGATGCGGTCGCTGAATCGGTCGCGGGTGATAGCCCGCGTCGGCGAGCTGGTAATGCTGCCCCGCAAAGGTGGCGCGGTCCTTTGTCATTAACAGCCGCATGACCTGCACGCCCTCCTCGAGGCGCTCGGCCCGCTCCTTGAGCGGAGGGAAGGGGACCCCCAATTCCTCATGTTCGGGCTGGTGCCAGGCGGCGCCCATACCAATCTCGAGCCGCCCGTTGGAGATGTGGTCTGCGGTGATTGCCTCGGTGGCCAGGATCGACGGGTGCCGGTACGTGATGCCGGTCACCAGCACCCCGAGGCGGATCCGGGATGTGATCGCGGCCAGGCTCGCCAGAAGGGTCCAGGCCTCCAGGCACGGCCCGTCCGGTTCCCCATAAAGCGGTTTGAAATGGTCGAACACCCATGCCCCGTCGAATCCCGCGGACTCCGCGAATCGGACTCTTTCAGCCAACTCCGGCCAGAGGAGTTGATGCTGCGCGATGTCTAGACCAATTCGCATTTCTCTGCCACAATACAGGCGATTGACGGCGTGATTTAACCGAACGTTCATTCGGCTTTGGCCAAAGCATTCCGCGAGGCCACCAGAGTCTTCTCAGGGGATCGCAATCAGGGAAGGAGGGATCATGAATCTTCGTCCATCGCTCGCGCGCTCGATGGCCCGTCTCCTGGCACTGGCGTTGCTGCCCGCCAGCGTTGCCGGTATTACGGCGGTCACCGCCTCGGCCGGCAAATCCGCAGCCACCACCACCGGGTGCCAGCTTTCGGGTCCGGTCAAGCACGTCATCTACCTTGTTTTCGACAACACGCATTTCATGCGGGACAACCCGAATGTGCCGTCGGACTTGGAGCAGATGCCGCACCTCATGAACTTCTTGACGTCCAATGGATCGCTCCTCACCAACGACCATACGGTCTTGATCTCGCACACCGCGGGCGGCATCCTGTCGAGCCTCACCGGGCTGTACCCCGATCGGCAGGGTCAGACCGTGTCAAACAGCTACTTCTATTTCGACCCGACGGGCAAGCCGCAGTTCAGCACCTCCTTTAAGTACTGGACCGACCTGGTCGACGATTCGACCGGAGCACGCGACAACCTTCCGAACATGGTCTTTGACGGCCGGAAGAATACGCCCGCACCGTGGGTTCCGTTCACCCGGGCAGGGTGCAATTTCGGAGGCGTCTCGACAGCCAACATCGAGCTTGAGAACATCGGGACCGGCCCATTTGGCGATATGAGCGAGGCGTTCGGCACGGGCTCGCCCGAGTGGAACGACGCTAATGCGTCAATGGCGGC
>VBHO01000005.1:6531-8111 GCA_005882045.1 Chloroflexota bacterium
GGCCCGCGCGAAGGCGTTCACCGACTACGTCGGTATCGCCATCCACTGCGCCCAGGGGGGAGGACTCTGCACCTCGAATGCGACCAATACCACGAACTCGAGGGCTGACAAGCTTCCGGACGAGCCAAACGGCTATGCCGGCTACCTGGCGCTCTATGGCGCCAAATATGTCAATCCGGCGATCACCGGCGGGAATACCTGCGTGAACGACACGTCTGGTCAGCCCGTCACCGACCCATTCGGACGCTGTGGATTCCCGGGGTTTGACTGGGCGCTGGCCAAGAACACCCTGGGCTACGTTGCGCAGATGCAGGAAGCCGGCGTACCGGTGACCTACGCCTACATCTCGGACGCGCATGACAACCACACGTCGTCCTTCCCAGCTCCCTTCAATCCGAACTTCCCGCGGGCCTCGGGTCCTGGGGAGGCCGACTACAAGGCGCAGCTCAAGGCCTATGACGACGCCTTCGCCACGTTCTTCGATCGGCTCGCCAATGACGGCATCACCAAGGACAACACGCTCTTCGTCGTCACTGCCGACGAGGGTGACCACTTTGCAGGTGGCGCCGGCATCCCCCAAGCGGATGACGACGACGCCCGCTTGCCCCTCGAACCAGATCGGCGAGGTCAATCTCAAGATCCAACCGGTCCTCCCCGCAGGGAGTCCGATCTTTTCGATTCACCGCGACTCGTCGCCGGCCTTCTGGGTAAATGGCCAGCCTGGTCGGGGCGACCCGACGCTCCGCAAGCTCGAGCGGGATGTGGCTGGGCTGAACGCGATCGATCCCTACCTCAGCAGCAGCCCGACACCAGTCTTCCTCCAGATGCTGGACAGCGTGGGAGAGAAGGCGCTGCACATGGTCAACACCGATCCGGCGCGAACGCCCAGCTTCACGGCATTCGGCAATCCTGACTACTTCGTCACGGACGGCACGATCAGCTGTGGTAGCAACCCGTGCGTCGACTACCACTTCGCCTGGAGCCACGGCGATATCCAGCCCGAGATCGCCACCAACTGGCTGGGGCTGGTGGGCCCTGGCGTGAAGAACCTGGGTATCGACTCCAAGACGTGGACCGACCATACGAACGTCCGGTCGACGACGCTGGCGTTGGCCGGCCTACGCGACACCTATATCAACGACGGTCGAGTCCTGATCGAGGCGATCGACACAAACGCGCTACCGCAGAGCCTGATCGCCCATCGTGCCACGCTGCTTCGGCTGGGCGACGCTTACGAGCAGGTCAATGCGTCGTTTGGCCAGTTTGGGCTCGATCTCTTGACCGCGTCGACCAGGGCGTTGAAGAGCACCGATGAGACGCAGTACGAGTCGATCGAGACATCGATCGCCAGCCTGGCAGGTCAGCGCGACGCTCTCGCTGCGCAGATCAAGGCGGCGCTGAACGCGGCGGCGTTCGACGACCAAGCGATTAACGAACAGTCGGCAAAGGACTGGATCGCCCAGGCTCAGTCGCTGATCGACCAGGCAAACGCGCTCGCGGCGTCCTAACGTAGGAGTGATGAGAGGCCGGCATCTCGCCGGCCTCCCCTGGCGACAAGGAGGGAACGTATGAGTTCTGAG
>VBHO01000006.1:0-6420 GCA_005882045.1 Chloroflexota bacterium
CATGAACCTGAACAAAGCCATGCTGATCGGCCGCTTGACCCGTGATCCGGAGATGCGCTACACGCCGAGCGGCGCGCCGGTGACGACGTTCTCGCTTGCCACGAACCGCTATGGCCAGGGCCCCGATGGCGAGAAGAAGGAGTACACCGACTACCACAACATCGTCGTGTGGAACATCGGCAAGCGCAACCTCGCGGAAATCTGCGGGCAGTACCTGCACAAGGGCAGCCTCGTCTATCTCGAGGGACGGCTCCAGACCCGTTCCTGGGAAGGCCAGGATGGCCAGAAGCGCAAGACCACCGAAATCAACGCCACCGAGGTCCAGTTCCTCGAGCCTCGCGGCCAATCGCAGCCGTCCGCGACCGAGCCGGTCGAGGCGGCGGTCGCCACGCCGGCCGCTCATAGCGAGGAACCGTCGCGTGACGTCGACCCGGAAGATATCCCCTTTTAAGGAGCACCTGACAGCACCCCATGCCGCCACCGACTGAAAAGCGCGACCGCAAGCCGCATAAGAAGGTCTGCAACTTCTGTGTGGAGAAGGTCCACTTCATCGACTACAAAGAGGTCTCGCGTCTGCGCCGCTTCGTCAGCGAGCGGGGCAAGATTTTGCCCCGCCGCGTGACCGGCACCTGCGCGCGCCACCAGCGACGTCTCGCGGTTGCGCTCAAGCGCGCGCGCCACGTCGCACTGCTGCCCTACACCGCCGACCAGCGCTAACTCGATAATTGCCTTCCTCTGGGGAGGGCAGATCAGCGAGCCCCGGTGTGGAAAGGCAAGCGTGTCGGCTGGGCGCTCTAAGGACTTCTTATTTTGGCGCCGTATACTCGCGGTAGTTGCGATTGCCGCGCCTCCCGGTCGTGCTCGCGGCCGGGGTCGTCTTGCTTACGTCCCTGTTACCGGCTCGGGCAGCAGCTCTAGAGCCCTCCTTCGTCATGCCCTCGCCCTACGTGGTCGCCATCGACCCTGGGCACGGAGGGAGCCCGACCAGCGATCCGACCCAGCTCTGGGACCCGGGGGTCGTGGTCGGCGCCGTGATGGAGAAGGAGATCACGCTCGACCTGGCCTTCCGGCTGCGGACACTGCTCCGAAGAGAGCGGGTGAAGGTCGTCCTCACACGGAGCACCGACGAATACGTCGAGATCTCGGAGCGCTGGAACCGGGTGCACGCGTCGGGCGCCCGCATGTTCGTCAGCTTGCATGTCAACGCCTACGATGGCGACTCGTCGATCAACGGCGCCGCCGTCCTCTACCCTAAGCCGGATAGCCTTCCATTCGCGCAGGCAATCGACGCTGGCCTCGCCCAAGCGTTGAACCGCTTTCAGATCCAGGACGACGGGGTGGTCACCAAGCCGGAGCTCTGGGTACATTCCGACATTCCGACCGCCACCGTCGAGCCGGCCTATCTTACGAATCCACGTGAGCGGAGCCTGCTGCTGCAGAACGACTTCCGGGATGCGATCGTGATGGGCATCTTCCAGGGGATGCTGGCCGCCGACCCGCAGATCGAGCAGACCAGGATCCAGATCGCGCACGCGGAGGCCGCGGCGGCCGCCCAGCGCCAGGCCGAAGCGGCCTCCGCCGCGGATGCGGCCCGCACAGCGACCGCCACGCGCTGGGGTCTCATCATCGGCGGCATCATGGTCCTCTGGGTCGTGATGCGCACGGCGATCCGGCGTGCGGTGCGAACACCACAGCCGCCGCCCTATCGCCGCCGAACTTATCGCCGGCGCCGGTCGAACGGTAAGCTATAGAACCCATGGCACAGACTTCCCAGCTGCGTATTCCCGGCCCGACGCCAGTCCCTGACCGCGTCAACCGCGCGATGGCCGCCCCCATGATCAACCACCGTGGTCCCGAGTTCAAAGCGCTCCTGCCCGAGCTCGAGGCGGGCCTGAAGTGGGCCTTCCAGACCGAGAATGACATGCTGATTTTTCCGGCCAGCGGGACCGGCGGCCTCGAAAGCACGGTGGCCAACCTTGTCTCGCCGGGCGAGCGGGTGCTCGCGGTCACCATCGGCGCTTTCGGTGACCGCTTCGCCGATCTGGCCGAGGCCTTTGGCGCCCAGGTGATCCGCTACGCGCCGCCCTGGGGCGAAGCCGCCGATCCTCAGGACCTCGACGACCTTCTGAGCAAAGAGCCGGAGATCGCGACCGTCCTGATTACCCACAACGAGACCTCGACGGGCGTCACCAATCGTCTGCAAGCGCTGGCCGAGGTCGTGAAGCGCCGTCAACGATTACTGGTGGTCGACGGGGTCAGCTCGATCGGGTCGATCGATCTGCCGGTCGATCGCTGGGGCGTGGATGTTGCCATCACGGCTTCGCAAAAAGGATGGATGCTCCCGCCCGGCGTCACCATGCTGAGCGTCAGTAAGGCCGCCTGGCAGCGGCAGGCGAAGGCTCGCGCGCCCCGATTCTATTTCGACTGGGAGCGTGCGCAAAAGCTGCAAGCCAAGGGCATGACGTTCACCACGCCGGCGATGAGCATCCTCTTCGGATTGCGTGAATCGCTGACGATGATGCGCGAGGAAGGGCTGTCCACGATTTTCCAGCGGCATCTGCGCATCGCCGCCGGGTTCCGCGCCGCGGGGCGCGCGCTGGGGCTGCGTTTGCTGGCCGCCGACCCCGAGACCGCCTCGCCCACGGTGACCGCGCTCTATTTCCCGGCCGCGTTGAGCGGCGAGAAGTCCGAGGCGGTGTTCAAGACCTGGCGTGACCAGGGCCTGGTCGTCGGCGAGGGCCAGGGAAAGCTTGCCGGCAAGATCTTTCGCATTGGCCATCTCGGCGCCGTGCACGACGACGACGTCGTAGCGACCGTCGAGGTGCTGGAGCGGGGCCTCGAGGCCAATGGGCACCCGGTCACGCGCGGTGCGGCATTGACCGCCGCGCGACGTGCGCTGGAGTCGTCCGAACCCAGCCTCGTCGCCTGAGCCGGTGCCCCGTGTCCTCGTCGCCGACCCGATCGCGGAGGCGGGTCTCGCCCGGTTGCGCAACCACGCGGCTGTCGACGTCGAGCTGAAACTGAGCCCGGCCGCTCTCGTTTCCCGCATCCCGGACTATGACGCCCTGATCGTCCGCAGCGAAACGCGCGTCGATGCGGCGGTCATCCAGGCCGGCAGCCGCCTCAAGGTGATTGGGCGCGCCGGCGCCGGCGTCGACAACATCGACGTCCCGGCCGCCACCCGAGCCGGGATCCTGGTGGTCAACGCACCCTCCGGGAACACCATCGCGGCGGCCGAGCACACCATGGCGATGATGCTGGCCCTGACTCGACATCTTCCCCAGGCCGACCAGGAGGTCAAGGCGGGCCACTGGGAGCGGTCGCGCTTCCTCGGCAACGAGCTGAAAGACAAGGTCCTGGGTGTGGTCGGCCTCGGCAGCATCGGTCGCGAGGTCGCGCACCGCGCGCAGGCGTTTGGCATGCGGGTGATCGCGAGCGACCCGATGCTCTCCGAGGAACGCGCCTCCCAGCTCAACGTCAAGCTGATGCCGTTCGAACGGTTGATGGCGGAGGCGGACCTCGTCACCTTGCATGTGCCGCTGACCAAAGAAACCCATCACCTGGTCGATGCGAGGGCGCTCGCTGCGGCCAAGCCCGGCGTTCGCATCATCAATGTCGCCCGCGGCGGCATCGTTGACGAGTCGGCACTGTGGAATGCGTTGCGTGAGGGTCACGTCGCCGGTGCGGCCCTCGACGTCTTCGAGCAGGAACCTCCTGGTGAGAATCCGTTGTTGTCGCTGCCGCAGGTGGTCGTGACGCCGCACCTGGGTGCCTCGACGGAGGAAGCGCAGATCAGCGTGGCGCTCGAGATTGCCGACCAGGTGGTCGCCGTGCTCGAGGGCGGCCACCCCCGGTTTGCCCTCAACGCGCCGGTGGCGCTGCCCGAAGCGATGGCGTTCCTGCGACCCTTCATCCCGGTTGCCGAGGGCATCGGCCACTTCTACGCTCAGGTCGGCCGGCAACCGACGACGCGCCTCCAGGTCGACTACGCCGGCGAGATCGCGGACTACGATTGCTCGGTTCTCACTGCCGCCCTGTTGACGGCATTCCTCAGTCGGTTCAGCGCGGAGCGCGTCAATCCGGTCAACGCCCGGGCGGTCGCGGTCGCCGCCGGCATTACGGTCGTCGAGCAGCGTGGAGCCAGGGCCAGCGAGTTTGCGAACCTGATCAGTCTGCAAGCGGTTAGTGACCACGGCACCAGCCGCGTCGGCGGCACGCTGCTGCTCAACGAGCCACACATCGTCACGTTCAACGATTTCCGCATCGACCTGGTGCCCCAGGGCACCTTCCTGATGAGCTGGCATGCCGATCGGCCGGGCATCATCGGCGCCATCGGCACCCTGCTCGGTCAAAAGAACATCAATATCGCGAGCATGCAGGTGGGCCGCGATCGTCCACGCGGCGACGCGGTCATGATCGTCTCGGTCGACGATCCGGTCCCCGAGTCGATCCTGGCCGACATTCGCCGGATCCCCGGGATGGCCGACGTGCTGTCCGTCACCCTCTAGACCCCAGTGGCCACGCTGCGACCGTTTCAAGGGGTTCTCTATGACCCGCAGCGGGTCGACCTCTCGCAGGTCGTCGCACCGCCCTACGACGTCATCAGCCCGGCTGACCAGAAGCGCTATTACCAGCAGGATCCGCACAATGTCGTGCGTCTGATCGCAGGAGAGGTGCATCCGTCAGATACGCCCGAGGACAACAAGTACACGCGCGCGGCGGCCTTCTTCCGCGAGTGGCTGGCCGACGGGATCCTGCGTCGTGAGACGAGCCCTCGTCTCTACGTCTACCGCCACCAGTTCGTCGATCCGATCAGCGGGGAGTCGCGCTCGCGGCTGGGGATCATGGGTGTCGTCGAACTCGAACCCTTTGGCCGCGCGGTCTTGCCCCACGAGCAAACGCATGCGCGCGCCAAGGCAGACCGGCTGTCGCTGACCCGCGCCGTAGTCGCCAACCTCAGCCCGGTGTTTGCTCTGTATGAAGACCCTCAAGCGGCGGTTGGCCGCATCGTCTCGGCGGCCATGGCGGGTCCGCCCCGGATGTCGATCACGGCTGAGGATGGGGATCAACACACCATCTGGTCCATGGAGGGAGGCGAGCGTTTCGCCCAGCTGGCCGAGCTATTCAATACCTCGACCCTTTACATGGCCGACGGCCATCATCGTTACGAGACGGCGCTAAATTTCCGCAACTATCAGCGGCAACAACATCCGGAGGCGCCGCCGGACGCGGCCTTCAACTACGTACTGATGCTCCTGGTCGATGTCCGTGACCCGGGCCTGACCATCCTGGCTACCCACCGGGTCCTTCACGACCTCGAAGGGTTCGACGCCGGCGAGCTTGTGCGCCGGCTCGCCGAGCGCCACCGCGTAGTGTCTCGGTCCAGCCGGGACGACCTTCTCGCGGCGATGCAAGATGATGTGCCCTCACCCGTCGGGGGAGGGCAGGGTGGGGGTCACCGCATCGGCATGGCCTTTGGGGGATCCTGGTACACCATCGACATCGAGCGTGCCACTGCCCCCGATCCCGTCTCCGGGCTCGATGTGTCAGTCCTCCACGCGGAGATCCTCCAACGCGAGCTAGGTCTGGCGCCGGCGGAGCTCGAGCAGGAGCGCTACCTGAGCTACTCGCGCGATGTCGACGTCGCCCTCAAGCGTGTCGAGACCGGAACTGCCCAGGCCGCTTTCCTGCTTCGGCCACCGGCGGTTGAGGATGTGGTCGAGGTCGCTCAGGCGGGCCAGGTGATGCCTCAGAAATCGACCTACTTCTTCCCCAAGCCGGCATCTGGCATCGTCTTCAACCCCCTCGACGCCGCCATCCGAATCTCATCATTCCCTCCCCCTTGGGGGAAGTCAGAACAGACCCCTCCCCCTCTGGGGGAGGCAGAATAAACCCCTCCCCCTCTGGGGGAGGGCAGGGTGGGGGCCTAATGCATTCGGTCGGTTGCTTTGTTTCATTTTCGTGAGTCGATTCGGCTTGCCCGCCTCCCAGCAGTTGGCTACTATGCTGGGACTGATGAGGGAGAAGCGCATCGTGATCTACATGCCGGACGCTCTTGTCGACGCGCTCAATCGCGTCACCGCCGTGTCTCCACGGAGTCGGAGCGAGATCATCAGCGCGGCGGTCGAGCGGTACCTCGCGGAGGCAGCCAACCCGGCGGCGGAGCCGGCGAGCCCAGACGAGGCCTTTTTCGATCGGGTGGCCGAGATGATGCAGAGCGGCTTGCTGCAGCCGGGCGACTTCAGCGACCGGGCGACCGAGGCGCCAAGGCCGAAAAGCAAGCTCTGGATCAACTGAGGGCGGGCTCGAGCTCCGCGTTTTCTGCCGCCCAGAATCCGGGTATAAGTTAAGTCGAAATGCCCGTCTATGGATATCGGTGCAGCCACGGCCACCATTTCGAGGTGCAGCAGCGAATCACCG
>VBHO01000006.1:6571-6999 GCA_005882045.1 Chloroflexota bacterium
GAAGGTCGACGCCAAACCCGACGGGAAAGCTGATGCCAAGGCGAAGGTCGCCCCGGACGGCGGCAGCGCGACCCCTTCTGTGACGCCGCCTGCTAAAACAGAAGAGAAGACGGGCACGTAGTCGAGGAGGAAGTGTGACAAGCAAGAACATCGTCCAGGTCACCGATCAGAATTTCGAGGCGACTATCGGCGCGGCCGAGCAGCTCGTGCTCCTCGACTTCTGGGCAACCTGGTGCGCGCCCTGCAAGATGCTGCGGCCGGTGGTCGAGGAGCTGGCCGTCGAGTACGCCGGCCGGGTCACAGTGGCTGAGCTCGACGTCGACGCCAACCCGCAGACGGCGTCGAGGTACAGCGTGCTCAGTATTCCCAGCCTGATCCTGTTCCGCGACGGCAAACCGGCCGATCGGATCGTCGGCTACAAACCCAAG
>VBHO01000007.1 GCA_005882045.1 Chloroflexota bacterium
ACGTGGGATCCGCAGCTCAACAGCCCGGACCGCGCCTGCGCGTGCGTGCCTACGGACACGTTCCTCGGTGACTACTTCGGCAACGAGTTTGCCGGCACGATCGACTACTCCACCTTCGTCAGCACCTACGACGACGGCAACAACCTGCACCACTACCAACAGCAGGTGGTCGCCACGGTATCCCCTCCTAAACGCTAGCCTCCGCGGCTTCGCGGAAGGTGACCGTTTGACAGGCCGTCCTTTGGCCCGTAAACTTACCGGGACCTTCGTCCTTTAACCCGGCCCAGCGAGGCCAAAAGGAGAATCGGATGCCTGACACCCTGACCGCTCCGCCCGCGCGGACGCAGGTCCCCCGTCGACACCTAACCGGCCCCAACGACCTCGATCTTCCCCTGATCGAGCAGTTGCTGGAGGGCGCCGCCGGGTTCGAGCGAGCTGGTTCGGCATCCGGTCCGCTACGGGGCAAGCTGCTGGCGACGCTGTTCTACGAGCCCAGCACGCGGACCCGATTCTCCTTCGAAGCCGCCATGTTCCGCCTGGGCGGCCAGGTGCTGAGCGCGGAGAACGCCGCGGAGGCGTCGTCGGCCGCCAAGGGCGAGTCGCTCGAGGACGCGATGCGGATCGTCAGCGGCTATGCGGATGCCATCGTGCTCCGCCACCCTGAGGTCGGGGCGGTCGAGCGGGCCGCGCGTGCCGCCGAGGTGCCGGTGATCAGTGCGGGGGACGGTGCGGGACACCATCCCACCCAGGCGCTCCTCGACCTCTACACCATCAAGAAGGAGCTCGGCCGTCTGGATCATCTGCGCATCGGGCTGGCCGGAGACCTTCGCCATGGCCGCACCGCTCGCTCGCTGGCGCTACTGCTCTCGCGCTTCCCGGGCAACGAGCTGCTCATGATCTCGCCACCGGAGCTGCGCATGGGAACCGATGTCCTCGACCAGCTGACGGGCGCCCGGGTCGACCAGACGGACGATTTCCGCAGCGCGATGGAAGGCCTGGACGTCCTCTACCAGACGCGGATCCAGGCCGAGCGCTTCGCGTCCCCCGACGAATACGAGCGCTACCGCGGCGTCTACGTCGTGAGCGTCGACCTGATGCATCGCCTGCCCGAACGGGCCATCCTGATGCATCCGCTGCCGCGGGTGGGGGAGATCGATCCCCTGGTCGATGCCGACCCACGAGCCGCCTATTTCCGCCAGGCTCGCAACGGCCTGTGGATCCGCATGGCGGTGCTCGACTGGGCAATGGAGCGCTGATGTTGCAGACCCCACCCGCCAAGGCGGTGATCCTCGATGCCGAAGGCGTGCGTCGTGCCTGGCGTCGGATCGCGCACGAGATCATCGAGCGCCAACCGAACCTCTCGCGGCTCAGCCTGGTGGGCATCGTCACCCGTGGCGTGCCGCTCGCCGAACGGCTGGCGGCCGCGCTCGAACAGCTGGAAGGGGTGCGCGTGCCGGTCATCGCCCTCGACGTGCGCCCCTATCGCGATGACCTGCCGAAAGCATTTACGCTCATGCAGAGACCCTCTCCCGCTGGCGGGGAAGGGCAGGGTGGGGGCTTGCCGGCGTCCGCGGTCGACGGTCGTCCGGTCCTTCTGGTGGACGACGTCCTCTTCAACGGACGCACGGTGCGGGCCGCCATCGACGCCGTGATCGAGGCCGGCCGCCCCGCCCAGATCCAGCTCGCCGTGCTGGTGGATCGTGGTCACCGCGAGCTACCGATCCGCCCTGACTACATCGGCAAGAATGTGCCGACCTCGCGGCAGGAATGGGTCGAGGTCCATCTGAGCGAGACCGACGGGGAAGACTCGGTCCGCATCCTCGAGCGGTCGGAAGGCTGATGCGTCTGCATCACGTCCGTGTGCTGGGACCCGGCGGCCTCTCGATGCCGCAGACGGTCGAGGTCAACGCCGAGGGCGCCCAGGATCGCGACGCCACGGGGCTTGTGCTCTCGCCCGGATGGATGGATCTGCACGCGCATCTGCGCGATCCCGGCTTCCCACAAAAGGAAACCCTGCTGTCAGGGGCAACCAGCGCGGCCATCGGTGGCTTCACCCACGTTCTTGCCATGGCGAATACCGACCCGGTGACGGACCGGCGGGAACGGCTGGAGAGCCTGGTGGCGCGGAGCGACGCGCTGCCGATCCGCATCAGTTTCGTGGGAGCCGTGACGGTCGCCCTTGAGGGTCAGGAACTAACCGACGCAGCCGCGCTCAAGGCGGCCGGGGCGGTCGCGCTTTCCGACGATGGACGGCACGCGATGACGGCGGTCGTGCTCCGTCGTGCCCTCGAGGCAGGCGCGCAGGCCGGATTGCCGGTGCTGATCCACGCCCAGGCCGAAGCGCTGGGCAACGGCCCGGACGCCGAGGCCGCTGCAGTTTCGGATGCCCTGGATGCCATGCGCACCATGTCGGCCGCACGCCTTCATGTCCAGCACGTGAGCACGCGCCGCGCCGTCGAATTGATTCGGGCGGCGAAGTCGCAGGGGTTGCTGGTGACGGCCGAGGTCACGCCGCATCACCTGACGCTGACCGAGCAGGATGCGTGGGCCATGGGTCCACAAGGCAACGTCAATCCCCCGCTGAGAACCCCGGATGATCGAGATGCGCTCCGCCAGGCCCTGGTCGATGAGGTGATCGACGTGATCGCCACCGATCACGCGCCCCATGAGCGGGCAGCGAAGGAGGCGGGCGCGAACGGCTTCCATGGATTCGAGACGGCAGTGGGCGTGGTCCTCGGGTTGGGCCTCAACGGTCGCGCCGTGTACCGTGCCTGCATATCCCGGCCGCGAGAGATCGTCGGCCAATCGCTCGAAGACGAATGGATCCTGATCGACCCCAACGAAGAGTGGACGGTGGAGGCGTCCTCCTTCAAGAGTCGCGGCAAGAACACGCCGTTCCAGGGTCGGCGATTGCGGGGGCGGGTGCTGATGACCATCTGTCGCGGCCAGGTGGTGACAGAGCGCGTGATGCAACATGCCTGAGCCGATGGTCCTCGTCCTCGAGGACGGTTTCACCGTGCTGGGTGAGCGTGGCGGCCGGGCCACCCTGGCCACCGGCGAAGTCGTGATCAATACCTGCATGACGGGGTACCAAGAGGTCCTCTCCGACCCTTCGTACGCCGGGCAGATGGTGGTCATGACCTATCCGCTGATCGGCAACTACGGCGCGACGCCGGACTTCCAGGAATCAGGCCGCCCATGGGTTCGCGCCTTGATCGCGCGCCAGCTCAGCAGCTTTCACGAGCACTGGCGCAGCCACCAGTCGCTGGCGGAGTGGCTCGACGGCTTTGGCGTTCCGATCATGACCGGCTGTGACACGCGACGGCTCGCCCGCCACCTGCGAGGAACCGGCGCGCAGCGGGCGATCATCGGGCCCGCTCACGAGTTGCCCACGCTGCGCGAGCGCGTCCAGCGGGTGACGAGGCTCGAGGAGCAAGACCTGGTGCGCCAGGTCTCGGAGGGATTCAGCGACCTCGTCGAGACGCTCGACCCGGCGCTAACCGCGGGATTCCGCCAGTGGACCGGGCTCAAGGTCGTCGTCGTCGATTACGGCGTCAAACGCAACATTCTGCGATCGCTGCGCTCGCGCGGCGTGGCGGTCGAGGTCCTTCCCCATGACAGCGACGTCGACGTGATCCTCGCGCGCCGGCCCGACGCGGTCGTCCTCTCCAACGGGCCCGGTGACCCGGCGCAGCTGCAGGCCGCGGTGGCCATGACGCGGCAACTGATTCGGCGTATCCCGGTGCTGGGCATCTGCCTCGGGCATCAACTCATTGGCCAGGCGGCCGGCGCCCGCACCTCGCGCCTGCGATTCGGCCACCATGGCGGGAACCACCCCGTCCTCGATCTGCGGACGGGTCGGGTGACCATGACCTCACAGAATCACGAGTTCGAGGTCGATGCCGACAGCCTTCCCGCGCACAGCGGCTTTCGGGTCAGTCATCGCAACCTGCACGATGGCTCGGTCGAGGGCCTGGTGCACGACCACTTGCCGGTTCGCTCGGTGCAGTTCCATCCGGAAGGCGGAGCCGGTCCGCAGGACAACCAGGTGATCTTCGATGAGTTCCTCGACCTGGTGCGAGGCATCCCTCCGGCGCCGATCACGGTCCGCGAGCCGGCCCGTCGTCCCAACAGCGTCCTGGTCATCGGGTCCGGGCCGATTGTGATCGGCCAGGCGGCCGAGTTCGACTACGCCGGAACCCAGGCCTGCAAGGCGCTCCGTGAAGAAGGGGTGCGGACCATCCTGGTGAACTCCAACCCGGCGACCATCATGACCGACGAGGGCATCGCTGACCGTGTCTACATCGAGCCGCTGACCGTCGAAGCCATCACGGCGATCATCGAGCGCGAGCGACCGGATGGATTGCTGCCGACCCTCGGGGGACAGACCGGCCTCAACCTGGCGGTGGCGCTCGCCGATGCCGGTGTCCTCGAACGGTGCCAGGTTCGTGTGCTCGGGACGCCGCTCGCCTCGATCCGTGACGCGGAGGATCGCGACGCTTTCAAGGCCGTCCTGGTGCGGATCGGAGAACCGGTGCCGGATAGCGCCACTGTGACCACCATCGAGGAGGCCAGAGACTTCGCGGCATCGATCGGGTTTCCCCTTGTGGTGCGGCCGGCGTACACGCTCGGCGGCACCGGTGGGGGAATGGCGGAAAGTCCGCTGGAGCTCGAAGCCGTGGTTCGCGATGGGCTCGCGGCCAGCCCCATCCGGCAGGTGTTGGTCGAGCGCTCGCTCGCCGGATGGAAAGAGATCGAGTACGAGGTGATGCGGGACGCTAACGATACCTGCATCGCCGTCTGCAACATGGAGAACATCGATCCGATGGGGGTCCATACCGGCGACAGCATCGTGGTCGCGCCCAGTCAGACCCTGTCCGATCGCCAGTATCAGATGCTGCGCTCCGCGGCGCTGCGAATCATCCGGGCGCTGCGCATCGAGGGTGGCTGCAACGTCCAATTCGCGCTGGACCCGGAGTCGGATCAGTACTACGTCATCGAGGTCAATCCTCGGGTGAGCCGTTCGTCGGCGCTGGCCTCGAAAGCAACGGGATACCCGATCGCTCGGGTGGCGGCGAAGATTGCGGCCGGGCGAGGGCTGCACGAAATCGCCAACGCCGTGACCGGGCAGACGAGCGCGGCCTTCGAACCGGCGCTCGACTACTGCGTCGTCAAGATTCCGCGCTGGCCGTTCGACAAGTTTCCGGCCGCGGACCGCACGCTGGGGACGCAGATGAAGTCGACCGGCGAGGTGATGGCAATCGAGCGCACCTTTGAGGCTGCACTCAGCAAAGCGCTGCGTGCGCTCGAGCAGCGGCTGCCGGACGCCTCACAACTGCGGGGTCGTCCCGATCTGCTGCACCAGCCGAACGACCGTCGACTGATGGCCGCCATCCAAGCCCTCCGCGACGGCGCGACGGACGAAGAGGTAATCGGGGCGACCGGGTACGCGCCCTGGTTCGTGGACCGACTCGCCTACATCACGAGGCTCGAGGCAGAGCTGGTGAGCGGCGTAGGAGCTGCCGACCTCGTCAGCCGCGCAAAACGCGCCGGCCTCGACGACGGACGAATCGCCGAGCTCAGTGGCGGCCGCCTGCCGATCACACAGCTGGAGCCCGCTTTCCGGCAGGTCGACACCTGTGCGGCGGAGTTCGAGGCGGTGACGCCCTACTACTACGCGACCTACGAGGACGAGGACGAGATCATCGCAAGCACCAACCAGGCGGTGGCCGTGATCGGCTCCGGCCCCATCCGGATCGGCCAGGGCATCGAGTTCGACTACTGCAGTGTCCACGCCTCGGCCGCGATCCGCGAGGCCGGCTACGACAGCGTGCTCATCAATAGCAACCCGGAGACGGTCAGCACCGATTTCGATGCCTCAACGCGCCTGTACTTCGAGCCGCTCGACCTCGAAGGCGTGCGCAACGTGCTGCGACGCGACCCGGTAGTCGGCGTGATGGTCCAGTTCGGCGGCCAGACCGGGCTCAACCTGGCGGATGCCCTGGCCGCCGGCGGCGTCCGGATCCTCGGCTCGACGGTCGAGACCATCGACCTGGCCGAAGACCGGCGACGCTGCGAGGCACTGCTGCGGGACGCCGGCATTCCGCAGTCACCCGGCGGTTCCGCCACCAGCGTGGAGGAGGCGCTCGGCATCGCCGTCCGCGTTGGCTACCCCGTGCTGGTCCGACCTTCCTACGTCCTCGGCGGGCGCGGCATGGAAATCGTGCATTCGCCCGACGACCTGCGACGTTATGTCGAGGCGGCCATCGCGTTCGGTCTGCGCGGCCCGATCCTCGTCGACAAGTACCTGCTCGGTCGTGAGCTCGACGTCGACGCCGTCTGCGATGCGCACACCGTGCTCATCCCCGGCATTCTCGAGCACATCGAACGTCCCCCAATCACGCTCACGCCGGCCGAGACCGACCGCGTGGCCGAAGCCACGACCACCATCGCCCGCCTGTTCAAGGCGGTGGGACTGATCAACATCCAGTTCGTCATCCAGGACGGCGTTCCCTATGTGCTCGAGGTGAATCCGAGGGCAAGCCGGACGGTGCCCTTCCTCAGCAAGGTGACGGGCGTACCGATGGTGACGCTCGCCACCCACGCATCGCTCGGCCGTTCACTCTCGGAGTTCGGATTCGATAGTGGCCTGCAGCCGAACCGGTCGCTCTTCGCGGTGAAGGCGCCGGTGTTTTCAATGGCCAAGCTACCTGCGGTCGACGCCGTGCTCGGACCGGAGATGAAGTCGACCGGTGAGGCGATGGGCATCGCGCGAGACTTGCCGACGGCGCAGTACAAGGCCTTCCTGGCGACCATGCAGGAACTGCCACCCGACGGCGCGGCCCTGTGCTCGATCGCCGATGCCGACAAGGCGGAGGCTTTGCCGATCCTTCGCGCAATTCATGGGCTGGGCATGCGGCTCTTTGCAACGGCCGGGACGGCTGCACTGCTGCGCGAGACCGCGATCCCGGCGACCACGGTGCAAAAACTCAGGGACGGTCATCCGAATGTCGTGGACGTCATCCATTCGGGCCAGGTGCACCTTGTGATCAACACCGTGTCCGCGTCAGCGCCAGTGGTGGACAACGGTGCCGGGGTTCCGCTCCGGGACGGGTATGAGATCCGTCGCGCTTCGGTCGAGCGCCGCATTCCCTGCCTCACGTCGCTGGACACCGCCAGGGCCTTGGTCCAGGCGCTTGGAGCGTCACGCCGTGAGCATCGCTCGAGCGTTGCTACGCTCGGCGAGTACGTTGGCGCCCGCGCTGTCGAGGTCGTACACGCGTGAGCATCGCGGTCGCGCCGGCCGTCGTGCTCGAGCGCTCGGTCCCGATGGCCGGGGCGGTTGAGCTCGTGCTTTCCCATCCGCCCTCCGCGGTCGCGGTCGGTCCCGGCCAGTTCTTTCAGCTGGCGGTGAGCGCCCCGCACACGATCCTCCGCCGACCCTACAGCGCCGCCTGGTCTGATCCGGCGGGCGGGCGGATCGGCTTCATCTTCAACGTGGTCGGGACCGGAAGTGCGTGGCTCGCTGCTCGTGACGAGGGTGACGAACTGGATCTGCTCGGCCCACTCGGACGTGGCTTCGACCTTGAGGGCCAGCGACCGGCCATCTGTGTCGCCGGCGGCCTCGGCGTGGCGGTATTTCCCGGCGTCGTCCAGGCGTTGATCGCGCGTGGCCG
The DNA here is from genome assembly GCA_005882045.1 of Chloroflexota bacterium. Taxonomy (GTDB): domain Bacteria; phylum Chloroflexota; class Dormibacteria; order CF-121; family CF-121; genus CF-13. Next base: position 7,677 of record VBHO01000007.1, read on the forward strand.
CAACGTCATCGTGCTTCAGGGCGCGCGGACAGCAGCGCAGCTGCTACCCGCGTCCCGATTCCCCGGCGCCGACGTTCATGTTGCTACCGACGACGGCAGCGCCGGCCATCGCGGCTCTGTCGTGGACTTATTTTCAAATTTGGGGGAAGGCCAGAGTGGGGGCATCGACATCCTCACCTGTGGCCCGACCCCGATGCTCACGGCGCTGATCGATGTCGCCCATCGCCAGGCGATTCCGCTCTCGGACATCCAGGTCGCGCTCGAAACCCCGATGGGTTGCGGGATCGGGACCTGCCTGGGTTGCGCGGCCCCCCGGGCCGCGGGCGGATACTTCCTTACATGCCAGGACGGACCGTGTGTTCGCGCCGATCGGATCGAATGGGAGCTGATGACGGATGGCTTCCATGGCTGAGCGCCCTGATCTGAAGGTCGACCTCGGCCGCGGACTTCATCTTCGGAGCCCGGTGATCGTCGCCTCCGGCACGTTCGGCTACGGCTTCGACGCGCCCCAGGTGGATCGGGCGGCGCTGGGCGCGATTGTGAGCAAGGGCACGACGTTGCGACCCCACGAGGGAAACGCGCCGATCCGCATCGCGGAAACCCCCTCGGGAATGTTGAATGCCATCGGCCTGCAGAATCCCGGTGTCGACCACGTGGCCCACGTCTATGCGCCGCAGTGGGCGACCTGGGACCTGCCCGTCATCGTCAACGTGGCCGGCGACTCGGTGGACGAGTATGTGGCGGTCGCGCGTCGCCTCAACGGCGTGCCCGGCGTCGCCGGGCTCGAGCTCAACATCTCATGCCCGAATGTGCAGAGCGGGCTGCAGTTCGGCGTCGACCCGGTACTGGCGGCGGAGGTGACCCACGCCGTCCGAGCCGTGACCGAGCTTCCGCTAATCGTCAAGCTGACCCCCAACGTCACGGACATCGTCGCCGTTGCCAGGGCCGTCGAGGACGCGGGTGCGGACGCGGTGTCCGCCATCAACACCTATGTCGGAATGGCGATCGACGTTCGGCGGCGCCGCCCCATCATCTCGCGGGGGAGCGGCGGCCTCAGTGGAGCGGCGATCAAACCGCTCGCCCTGCACGCCGTTTGGCAGCTGGCGGCCGAGGTTCACATTCCTGTCGTCGGTGTCGGCGGAATCATGACGCCCGGCGATGCTCTCGAATTCCTCCTCGCCGGCGCCACGGCGGTGCAGCTGGGCACGGTGAACTATGTTCGCCCGCAGGCGGCAGCCGAAATCCACGATGGCATTGCCGCCTACATGGTCCAGCATGGCTTGACAGATATGCGCGCGTTGCCGATCCGCTCGGTGAGTGTGTTGACCCATGTCTGACCGCGACGCCCGCCGCGCCTTCGAGTCGGCCGGTGCCTTCTTGCGTGGTCACTTCGTCTACACCAGCGGCCGGCACGGCGCCGACTACCTCGAGAAATTCCGGATCCTCGAAGACCCCCGGGCGACCACCGAGCTAGCCGCGATGATCGCGGAGCGATTTCGGCCCCTAAAGCCTGAGCTGGTCGCGGGACCAACGACCGGCGGCATCATCCTGGCCTATGAGGTTGCACGACACTTGGCCGTCGACGCGGTCTATGTCGAGCGCGGCGAGCCGGGCGGTCGCGTCCTGCGCCGTGGCTTCGAGATCTCGCCGGGAAGCCGCGTCCTGGTGGTGGATGATGTCGTGACCACGGGTGGCTCGCTGGTCGAAACCCAGGCCTGCATCGCGAACGCGGGCGGCGTCATCATCGGCGTTGGGGTACTCGCCGACCGAACCGCGGGCCGGATCGCAACGGACGTGCCCTTCTACGGGTGCCTTACGGTCGACTTCCCCTCATACGAGCCGGACGCCTGTCCTCTCTGCGCGAGTGGCGTTCCCGTTGCCGCGCCTCGGGGCAGTAAAAAGGTC
>VBHO01000144.1:0-6261 GCA_005882045.1 Chloroflexota bacterium
CAGGACCTTTTCCCGCGGCATCCCGTGGCGCTCCAGGTCCCGGTCGGTGCGCTGCCGAATCCTGGGCAGCGCTTCGGCGAACGCGAGCATCCGATCGTACTTGACAGCATCGCGGACCTCTCGCCACCTCGGGTGATAGCGATACTGCTTCCGCCCGCGCGCGTCTCGGCCGGTCGCCTGCAGGTGGCCACGGGGGTCGGGACAGATCCAGACGTCGGTCCAGGCCGGCGGGATGGCCAGGCGCTTGATCCGCCCAAGGGTCTCTGCGTCACGGATGGGGTGGCCGTCACTGCTCGTGTAGCGGAACGCCTCGACCGGGTCAACTGGTTCAGCCGCATCGGCCGCCGCGGGCGATTGCCAGATTTGGGGCAGGGCTATGGCCATTCGACCCCTTGACGCATAGTCACCTTCGTTTGATGATAGATGACACCGTTGGTATCAAATTCATTCGGAAACCGCATCTATCCATCGGGGAGGTGAACTCATGACCAGTCTGATCTGGGCGATCGTCGCCGTCCTCGTCGTCCTCTGGCTGCTCGGGTTGATCGGCGGCGTCGGTGGCAACCTGATCTTCCTGCTGCTGCTGCTCGCGATCGTGGGTGTTCTCTATAACCTGCTCGCGGGCGGGATCTACCGTGGCGCCGGCCATCACCAACACGCCACTGAGGTTACGGAAGTCGAGCAGCACGACGTCTGACCGGGCGCGTGGCGGAGGGAAAAGCGGCCGGCAGGCCGCTTTTTTTATGGGCTGAGGGCGTCTACAATTTCCCCAGCCGGCCGCGCCGATAAATGCTGGCCGCCCAGGAGGTGGGGAATGGACGAGAGCGAGTTCCTGAACCTGCTCACCCGCATTCATGACGAGGTTCTCGAAGTGGTCAAAGAGCAGCACCCGACGCACGAGCAGTTTGCCGCCTGGCTCCTGGGTCAGATCGAAGGGCGCCTCCGGATGCGGATTGGCACCGTCAAGACCTGATCGCAAACATCTGGTCGACCGGATTCGCCGCCCGGTGACGTTCTAGGCATCGTGGCTACTTCGCCGCAACCCTTTGGGGGAAGCGCAACCGAGGGCTGGACGCTCAAGCAGATTGCGAACGACATCCCGCTGACGGCGTCTGCCCGAGAAGTCATCGAGCTCGCCCAGCGATTGGCGACCGCCAGTGGCGCCGCGCGCACCGAGCCGACGCACGTGCTGGCTGCGATCGTTCTTTCGCCAGGCAACCCGGCGCACAAGGCATTGGTCGCGCTCAACGTAAATATGGAGTCGCTCCGCAGTGCATCGGAATGGCGGGATCTGGACCCGGCCCGCCCGGCGGCACCAGCGCCCATCGGTCCGGCTACCCGCTACCTGCTGATCAACGCCCACCGCGAGGCGGAGCAGATCGGTCACTACCGGGTGGATGCCTTGCACCTGCTCCTGGCCCTGCTCTACAAGGATTCGACGACGACCGCGCAGCGGCTCGAGACCGCCGGCTTGAGCATCTACGCTATTCGGCAGCACCTCACGGCACCCGGGTCGACGCCGAAGGAGGCGCGCCAGCGACCGCTTCCCAGGCTCGACGGCGCGGTGCGCGTCAGCCCGGTTTTCGGCATTCCGGTCGGTGCCATGCTGGTGGGCGGCGTCGGCCTGTGGTCAGGGGCGCTACCAAGCCTGACGTTGCCGCTCACCATCCTGTTCGTCGTCGGCGGCTGGGTGACCTCACTGTGCATCCACGAGTTCGGTCACGCGTTTATCGCCTACCTCGGTGGCGACCGCTCCGTGGCCTCTGCCGGCTATCTCTCGCTCAACCCGCTGAAGTACATCCATCCGCTGCTGAGCATCGGCTTGCCGGTCGTGTTCCTCCTGCTCGGCGGCATCGGCATCCCCGGAGGCGCGGTCTACCTGAATGAGCAGGCCATTCGCAACAATCGGTGGCGCAGCTTCGCATCGGCCGCGGGCCCCGTATCCAACCTCCTATTCGCCATCCTGATCGGCTGGCCATTCCTCGTGTTCCAGGGCACCGTGCCGTTCGGCAACGAGCAATTCTGGGCCGCGCTCGCCTTCCTCGTGTTCGTGGAGCTCAGCGCCGTGGTCCTGAACCTGATCCCGATTCCGCCGTTCGACGGGTTCGGTATCATTGCGCCCTGGCTTTCGATCGAGCTACGCATCCTGGCCAACCGCCTGGGGATGCTGCCGCTCCTCGTGCTCTTCTTTCTGCTGTGGCAGGGCGGACCGGTGAGCGCGACGTTCTCGAACCTCGTCTACGATCTGTCCAGCCTGCTGAGCATCCCACCGGACCTCGTTTTCCTCGGCCACCAGCAGTTCCTTCCCTGAATCTCGCCGCAACTTCTGAGCGCGGCCGGCGTTTAGGCGGTCATGGGCGTCTTCACCTGGCTGGATCGGCTTGTTTCTCGAGTTCCGCTGGTCGTCGCCGTCGCCATGCCGATTGCCGTCTTCCTCGTCGTCGACCTCGCGATCCAACTGATCATCCTCCAGGGCTTTGGTGGCACCGGCTCATTCGTGCGATGGGAATGGTCGGCCATCACCGTCCCTGTCTTTGCGTTCATTCCTGGGTATCTCGTTGCGATCGTGGCGGTGGCCGCACAGATGAAACGGCTGGGTTGGTGGCGACTGCTCGACTCGAACCGGTCGCTCGATACGATCCGCTCGCTGTCATGGCGCGAGTTCGAGCGGTTGGTCGCAGCCGGCTTCGCGGCGAAGGGTTGGTCAGCTGAGCTCGTGGGCCAGCGCGGTCCCGACGGTGGAACCGACCTTTTCCTTCGGAAAGGAAAGCAGCGGGCGATCGTCCAGTGCAAGCAGCGGCGATTTCCCGGCGGATACGTTGAAGCGCGCGACGTCCGTGAGTTCGCGGGCGTGATCACGGCCGGCAAATTGATGAAGGGCTTCTTCGTGACGTCGGGTGTCTTTACGCCGGAGGCGACTGATTTTGCCGAGAAGGTCCCCCAGCTCGAGTTGATCGACGGCGCGGATCTCCTGGTCATGTTTGGGCACTGCCCCAAGTGCCGGGCGTCGGTCGAGCCTAAACAGGGCAAGTACGGCGTCTTTTTGAGTTGCGTTCGCTACCCCAGCTGCGACGGCGCCCTCAACCTGGCCGCCTGACGCGACTACACTCAGCGCGTGATCGGGGAGCGGGCAGAAGCCAGGGCACTGGCGTCGCTCGATACCGATGGCTGCATCCGGCTGGCGCAGGATCTGGTGCGCGTTCCATCCATCACGGGTGACGAGCGCGCGGCGCAGGACCTCGTCGCGCTGATGCTCGAGGAGGCTGGTCTCGAGATCGATCGCTTCGAGGCCGACGTCGATCGGCTGAAGGCGCATGCGCGCTTTCCGGGCATGGAGGTGGAGCGCACCGAGGCGGTGCTGGTGGCGGGCATCCTGGGGCAGAAGGGCGAACGCTCGCTGATCCTCAATGGTCACGTCGACGTGGTGCCACCGGGCGACCGGCAGGCCTGGCACGCGTCCCCCTGGTCGGCGCATATCCAGGCCGGTCGCCTCTTCGGCCGGGGCGCCTGTGACATGAAGGCCGGGCTGGCGGTCGGCATCAGCGCGGCAGCGGCCATGAAGAAAAGCGGCCTTCCGTTGCGTGGGCGCCTGATCCTGCAGAGTGTCGTAGGCGAGGAGGACGGAGGCATCGGCACGTTTGCCATGGCGCAGCGCGGCTACCGGGCAGATGCCGCGTACGTTCTGGAACCCACGCGTCTTCGCATCATTCCGGCGCAGGCCGGGGCGCTGTCGTTCAAGCTGCGCATCCGCGGGCAGTCGGCCCATGCCTCGGTTCGCTACCAAGGCATCAGCGCGATCGAGAAATTCGAGCTGGTCGAAACCCGGCTTCGGCAACTGGAGCGCTCGCTCAACCAGGAGCCGCATCGATTGTTCAGGCATTACCCGATTGCGTACCCCTTGAGCATCGGACGGCTGCGGGCCGGCTCGTGGTCGTCGACCGTCCCGGACGACTTGGAGTGCGAGGGACGGGTCGGCGTTCCCGTTGGCATGGCCTCCGCGGAGGTGCGCCGCCAGTTTGCAGCGGCGATCTCCGACGTCGCCCAGCGCGACGCGTGGCTGGCGGATCACCCGCCACAGGTCGAGTGGACCGGCGGCCAGTTCGCGGCGGTCGAGGTTGATGCCGAGCTGCCGGCCTTCGTGGCGCTCAAGGCGGCCCATGCCGAAGAGTTCGGTGTCGAGCCCGAGCCGGACGGCGCCCCCTACGGCTCCGACATGCGCTTGCTGGTTCACGAAGCGGAGACGCCGGCGATCCTTTACGGCCCGGGCGACATCAAGCAGGCGCACTCGACCGACGAGTGGATCGCCGTCGACGAGATCGTCCGGGCCGCGCGCGTCGTTACGGCAGCCGCCGCACGCTACCTGGCCGCCTGATCGTCGATGAACCCGACAGGCCGGCACGCGCCGACCTATCGAGCCATCAACTCAACTAGTAACTGACGTTCGCCACGAACGTGTCGGTGTTGCCGAAGTCCGTGGAGCAGGCGACGTCCGGATTGGGCGCCACCGCGCTCGAGCCGGCGTAGACCGCGCTCCGATACGCGGAGACGGCGCCGCAGAGGGCGGCGTTGCGGGCATCGGTCCACACGATGGTAGCCTGCGTTGGCCCATCGACGATGCCGATGTAGTCGCCGATGAACTGTTCTTTGAGGTTGTTATAGGACGAGGCTTCGGGGTTCGACGACCGTGTGCTCACGCGGATCGGTGCCGTAAAGGACGACCCGCCGTTTCGAGATTGGACGTAGTAGGTGTCATAAACCTGGACGCCGGTCTGCCAGAGGTTGTTGTCCGGCGGTGCGGTCAAGGCATTGAAGGCGACGCTGACGGTGCCGTCGGGCGCGACGGCCACCGCCGGGAAGAAGGCATTGCGGCTCCCGACCCGCGCGATCACGCCCAGATTCGTCCAGTTGACCCCGTCGCTGGACACCGCCGCTTTGACGTCGCCGGTGCCGTTGCCACCGGCGAAATCGCACCACACGACATAGACCTTCGTACTGCTGGGATCGGCGGCCGGGTGCGGGAAGCAATCGACCCGGGCGCTCATGCCGGGCACCCGGTTGAAGAGATCGACCACGTCAAACGGTGTGCCGGTCAGCGGGTAGTCCGCCACCGGCGAGATGGTGATCGGCGCGGTGAACGTCTGGCCGCCGTCGGTCGAGGTGGCGACCACCTGCAGGGTCGCCGTATGGGTGGTGTCCTCGTTCTCCGACCAGAAGGCCTCCACCGTTCCATCGGACGCAACCGCCATCTGCCCGGTCTCGCGGAAGCCCTGCCCAAAGTTGTTGTTGGCGCCGCTCACCTGCACCGAGTTGGACCAGGTCACCCCGCCGTCAGCGGAGTGCGCGACGAAAAGCTTGACGTTGCCGTTGCCGGCACAGTTGGCGCAGAAGACAGCCCAGAAGACGTAGACGCGGCCGTAGAACGGGCTGTTCGGGTTCTTGTTGTCGACGGCCAGCCACTCGTGGTCGTCGAAGTTGGCCTTGGACACTGACGACACCTCGACCGGGGTCTGCCAGGTCGCCCCATCATCGAAGGATCGAGCCACGCCGGTGGCCTCGCTGAAGTGCAGGTCGGGATCCACGGGATCCTCGAGGCCGGCGTAGTAGATGACGGTCCCGCAGCCGTAGCTGAACGAGCCGTCGGGGCATTGGCGTGGTCCGTTATCGAGGCTTGGATCGCCGCCGGAAACGCGGCCGGGCGTGCCGGGCAGGATCCCACCTGTCCAGTTCTGCCCGTCGGCCGAGCGGTAGAAGCCGGAGACGCCGACGCCTTTTTTGAAGGGACAGGGGCTGGCCCCCGGCACCGTGGTCCCGGGGCAGGGCGGCTCCTGAATCTCATCGTTGGCGCCGGCAACCAGGACGCCCGTGACGGGGTCCCGGGTGATCGACGTCTCGTTCTGCTTGTTGCTCGAGAAAGCGAGGTTGTGGTCCAGATCGACGAGGTTGTTCCCCGAAACCGAGGGCCCGGATGGTGGTGCGGCCAGGCCGGCGGTACCGGGCTGGACGAGACCGAGGGCGAACGCGGTCGGCAGCACGACAAGGGCAAACAGGCGTTGTCTTAACACGCTTCCCTCCACACAGCTGTTAATGCGATCCAGCGCTGCCGGTCATTGTAAAGATCCTGGAAAGCCTCGACAAGACCTGGATGGCTCGGGCTTCACGGCCGACGAGACCGTCCAGGCCGCCTGCCTCGTCACCGCGGCGGCAGCCCGATGCCTCGCAACCTCACCTCTTTCCCGCCTGGTGCAACAGGCCGCCCATCCA
>VBHO01000144.1:6585-29457 GCA_005882045.1 Chloroflexota bacterium
GAAGAAGCGGATCCGTTCAGCTTCGTTACTTTGACAGATCTCCGTCGCATCGCTCATGAACTAGGCGTTGCAGCGGGGCAAACCTTTGCCGACCTAGCATGCGGTCGAGGCGGTCCTGGGCTATGGGTCGCACAGGAGACAGGTGCTTCGCTCATTGGCATCGATTTTTCTAAGGTGGGTATAGAGCAAGCGCGGCAACGGGCCGACGAACTGGCACTAAGCGAACGAGCAGTCTTCCTGGTACGCGATGTGGAGACGACACGCTTGCCAGAGGCAGGCCTTGACGGCGCAATGAGTGTAGATGCCTTCTGGTTGTTTGCGGATAAGCCCGCGGCGACCGCGGAAATCGCGCGTATCCTCCGATCAGAAAGCCGCTTCGTCTTCACGACGTGGGATTTCGAGACGACCCCGCCGGGTTGGCCACCGCAGGTCTATGGGCATCACCAGCTTCTTCGCGATGCAGGATTTGTCGTAGACGTCTATGAGGAAACACCGGACTGGGAACAGCGTCAGCGTGCGGTATACGAGGGCATCCTTGCGGCTCGAACCACTCTCACAACGGAATTGGGTGAGGTCGCAGCTGCGGACATCATTAGCGAGGCAAACGAGGGTCCGGCCCTGCTGAGGCAGTGTCGGCGCATTCTTGTAGTGGCTCGCAGAACGTAACCCTCGCGAGTGCGCCAAAAAGGACCAGGCGGCGATTGGCGTAAATTCCGGGGCGCGTCCCGCTGGGGTAGGTTGCTATCCTGACGGATGCCCGAGATTCCTCCTGATTGTGCTGCGATGGCAGGGTGATGACGTGACAGCCTGGCACGTTCGAGCCGTGCGGCTGCCAGACGGCGTGGTTTTTCAGGACTCCTGGCTGACGGCAGAGGGATGGCAAGACCAGCCAGTTCCAGATGCGCAAGACCTTCCCGGGCGGTTCGCGCTACCCGGTCTCGTCGACGCCCACAGCCACGTGAGCTTCCGACTTGGTAGCGACGGTCCCCTCCCCCTCGACGTCAAAGGAGCGGAGGCGAATCTTGAACGATATGCTCATGACGGCGTCGCGGTTGCCCGCGATGCCGGAGGTGTACCAGGGGTCGTACTGGCGCTGCCTTCCGTCGTCGGTCGCCCGCATCTGGTAGCGGCCGGACGCCATCTCGCTCCTGCCGGTATGTACTTCGAGGCGGTGCACGATGCGGTCGGACCGTCGGACGTTGTGAAAGTCGCGCTTAGCGAACTCGCAGCCGGCGCACGGTGGGTGAAACTGGTGGCCGACTTCCCACCCGCTTCTGCGCGCGCCCTGTCGGCCTTCGCACTGCCCGAACAAACCTACGACCTTGATGTCGTACGCGACCTCGTCACCGCGACGCATCGCGCGGGTGGTCGGGTCGCCGCGCATGTCACGACGACAGTGGTTACCGACCTCGTCCGCCTCGGCGTCGATTCCGTCGAGCACGGGCTTGCGCTGAATAGAGACACCATCGCCGAGATGGCCGAACGCGGCACCGCCTGGACTCCCACTCTTTGCGCGGGGCTGTCGAGTCCCAAGGACGCGCCAGAGGAGCGGCGGCGGCGCGTCGGCGAGCGTCGCGAGCACTTCCGCGAACTGCTACCGGTGGCCGTGCGCCTCGGCGTACCAGTCCTCACCGGCAGCGACGTCGTCGGCTCGATCCCCCGCGAGATCGCGTTACTCGTTGAGTGCGGCGTCGATCCGACCGACGCACTCCGGGCGGCAACTTCGACGGCGGTTCGATTTCTTGGCGCCGACGCGGCAGCCGCAACGTCCGCGGTTGTAACCTTTGACGCTGATCCACGTGATGATCCAGCCGTGCTGACGCGGCCAGCTGCAGTCGTTATGGGGGGCGTTCGCGTTCGCTGATCGGGGCTCTTTCCAGTTACTTCTCGCGCCGCCCGGGCCTAAGGGCCTTCGCACTAGCCATGGAGCCCGCCGTACGTTCGAATCCGCTACGGGCTATGACCATCCTTTCGCCAGCAGTCGCGCTCTGGTCAAACGGCGTGCGCGGCCAAGCGGGCGATTAGTTCCACGCCGGGCCAGAGTCTAACTACCAGTGAATGACCTTGCAGATGGGTGTCACGCTGGACGGATACGTCGCCGGGCCGGGCGGCGAAGGTGACTGGGGGCTCCCGGCCGAGGATCCGGACGTACGCGCATGGAAGGTCGCATCCCTGCGCCAGGCCGGGACGCACATCATGGGACGCGTCACCTACGAGCAGATGGCCGCGCACTGGCCGACCGCGACCGACGATTACGCGGCGCCCATGAACAGCATCCCCAAGGTCGTCTTCTCCAAGACACTGCCAGCCGCCGAATGGGCCGCCTCCCGGATCGCCCGCGGCGACCTCGCCGAAGAGATCGCCGCCCTCAAGAGCGAGCCCGGCGGTGACATCATCGCCCACGGCGGCGCCGCATTCGTCCAGGCACTATCCAGGCTCGGCCTGATCGATGAATATCGCCTCATCATCCACCCGGTCGCCCTAGGGAACGGGCTACCGCTGTTCAAGGACTTGCCCCGGCCGCTGCGGCTGGATCTTGCCGAGGCCAAGCGCTTCCCAGATGGGACGGTAATTCACGTCTACCATACGATCCGAACCGCCAGGTGAACACCGCAGCTAACCAGGCGGCGATTTGCCGGGGCGTTGCCCCCGGCCCTCCCTCGGAGATGGGGGACAAAGGCCCGCGGGGGCATGACGACCCGACCGTGAAGTTGGAACGGGTCAATGGCACCCTGTCATCTCAGCTGACCCACCGAGGCTACCGCGTCTTTCAACGAGCCGACATCATGGGCCCAAGTCAGCAGCCTCCAGGCGCTCGGCGTTGATTCGACGCGGTACGCCCGACGACGCTAAGGCCTGCCACGAAGTCATGTGGGCATCCGTAACCGACCTGGGGGTGCGGCATGGTACACCGCTCCAGGGTTCGGCCGCGGAATGGTGGGCGTCCGGGGAATCTCTCCAGCGGTTTCTCGCCGTTCATGCGGCTGAATGGTGGGTGGCCGAGGAACCAGATAACGGCGCGCTGATCGGGTTCGGCCGCTCGATCGAACGCGGCGGACTTCTCGAGCTGGTGGAGCTCTTCGTCCTGCCGACGCATCAGTCAGCGGGCGTCGGCCGGGCACTCTTGGATCGTGCATTTCCGCTTGATCGAGGAGATATCCGTTCGATCATCGCCACCACAGATGTTCGTGCTCTCAGCCGCTACTACCGCGCGGGCACAGCGGCGCGCTTTCCGATGTTGACGCTGGGGGGTCGACCGACCAAGGCGCAGATGGCCGGCAATCTGACGGCCGACCCAATCGATGTTGGATCGGAAGCTGACCGGCAGGCTCTGTACGAAATCGATAGGTCAGTTCTTGAGTATCCCCGCAATGAGGCTGAGATCCGCTGGCTTCTTGAGGACCGCGAAGGCTTTCTTTACCGCCATGCCGGGGAAGCCGTCGGCTTCGCCTTCGTGGGAAATGGGGGTGTCGGCCCGATTGCTGTTCTCGATTCCGGCGCCTTCCCATCGATCCTGCTCCATGTCGAGGGGCGAGCATTCGCCTCCGACATCAAACAGCTCGAGTTTCAGGTGCCCGCGCCCAACGAGGTCGCCACCCGCCACCTGCTAAGTCGTGGATTCCGTTTTGACCCATGGGTGAATGTGCTGATGTCGAATAGGCCTTTCGGGCGATTCGACCGACTGGTCAGTTTTGGGCCGCCGGTGTTCCTGTAGCTTGGCCTGGACGGACCAGTGCGTGCGAAATCGGGTCAGCCAAGCGCCAGCTCCAGCGGCCCATTCCGCAGCGTTTCACGGAGTGCGGCCGGGGCGGCCTTCAGCCGACTGATGCGCTGGGGGCGAGGCTCTTGCCAACGTGGATATCAAGTGAAGCGTTGAATGCCGAACGCCTCTCCGGTCAGCTCGGCTCCAGCGCGTCGTAGGCCCACGGGCAGAGATCCGTCCTGCGGAGCCCGACAGACACGCGGCCGTCGTCATCGATCCTGACGCGGGAGACCAGGCCGGCGACGAGGGCGCGGCGTTGGCGAAGAGTCCCTTCCTTGAGCCGCCCAGGCAAGCGCCTTAGGGCCTCCTGGAGCTGGGCGTCGCGCTCCTGGCCATGGGCACGAGCCAGTCTTGCCTGGAGCCTCTCAACTTCGATGGTGAGACAGGCTGTGCGCCGCGTCTTGATCCCGAAACCGGGGCGACCCACTGAGCGGCGCCCACTGGGGATTCCGGGGATGAAGGACCGAGTCGTGCAGCAGGCCACCAAACTGGTCCTGGAGCCGATCTTCGAAGCGGCATTCCGGGACTGCTCCTTTGGCTTTCGGCCTCGGCGCTCCGCGCACCAAGCGCTGGAGCGGATCCGAGTGACCGCCAACCGAGGCGCGCCCTGGGTGGTGGACGCGGACGTCCAGTCGTTAGAAGGGACCCTGCCGGAGGAGGCGGAAATAGAGGGTTAAGACGGTCGTCGGGCGCGCCTGCTGAGGCTTCTCGTCTCGTCTCGGGCGACGACCAGAGCAGGTAAGCACGCGGGGTTAACACCGTCGTGAATGGGTACAATCCAACGCAGGCACGTCGGGGCGCTTTGACGTCCCTCCCTCGCTCAGGAGTTGAGCTTGAGCTTGGACCTTTTGGGTCGAAGCATCCGTCGCGACTTTCGGCTAGAAGTCGGACAAGGAGACATCACATGTCAACGGAACAGAATAAGAGCAACTCGCGCCGTTTCTTGGAGGACGTCTGCAACAGGGGGAACCTCGACCTACTTAACGAGATTGCCGACCCCAACTGCGTGACCCACCAGGCGGACGGGGCCGGTGGGAATGACGTAAGGGGTCGCGACGCACTCAAACAGTTCGTCAAGATGTACTATGCCGCCTTTCCGGATCTCCATTTCACCGTTGAAGATCAGGTCGCCGAGGGCGATAAGGTGGTAACTCGTTGGTCAGGTGAGGGCACCCATAAGGGCGAGCTTATGGGAATTGCGCCCACCGGGAAGCACGCGGCGGGTGTTACGGGGATCAGCATTGACCGCTACTCAGGCGGAAAGTTTGTGGAGGGTTGGGGGAACTGGGATACTCTCGGCTTGATGCAAAAGCTGGGTGTTATCCCCGCGCTCGCGCAACCTGTCGCGACACGCAGCTAAGCGCTCACTCGCATTCGCGTTAGATGAGGCGGTCGAGAGACCGCCTCCTTTTGTTAAGAGAGTCAGCACGAGGGCGATAAGCCGGGACGCGGTTGCCCGGCTGGTTCGCAGCGCGCAGTGCGGGCGTGCGGGATCAAAGGATCTGGAAGGCCGAACGGTGCCTCCGTCGTCCGAAGAAGGAGCCCGTAGTTGCGCAGCCGCTTGTAGCTTGGGTCCCGCGTTCGGCCGGGATCCCTTACCGGTTGGCGAGCCCTCGCAAGGCGCTGCAATGAGACGCCCTTGACGTCGCAAATCCTTAAACGTGGGGTCCGGCAGCCTGCTTCTCTGTCGCGATCAATCGACTGGTGCTGAGCTGGAAATGACGACCCGCGGTCATGGGTATTGAGAACGCGCAAAGCTCGACCGAGCAAGATATCCAGAACGATCTCAGCGGGCTTGCCGAGCCGATCTCAGCTTCGATTGAGACGGGCGCCTTGGACAATGAGTGCCTTCAGAGCGGATGCGTTGATAGCGTCACCCTCGTGGAAGTCGATGGCACGAACCGTCTTGCTGTCCAGACGCGTGTTGAAGCTCCCTTTCGGATCCTTCAGCTGGGCCCCTTTTGGAAACGTCAGCCTCACGGCGTTCTTGAGGACTTCGCCTACGCAGACGATGCCGTCGTGGGACCAGACGGGCACCCCCTCGGGGCGGGAGGGTTTCTTCCACTTCACCTCTTCGATTACGCCGGCGTCGGCGCTCCTGATCAGAGCCCGCAGTTGGCCCAGCCTCTCACCTCTCCAGCCGGTGGTCTTCCGGACGATGGCATCGATCTGTTGGGAGGCAGATGCGTCGTTTATGCCGATGCTTTGCTGCGGCGGCTCAGCACCCAGCGGACCGAAGGGCTCAGTTCCTTGTCCTTTCGATGCGTACAGCCAAGCCAACAACACGACCGCCGCTTGCGTTCCAGCAGTTCGGATCGCAATGGCGACCGGACACAGGAACGTGGCAGTGGAGGGGCGAAGAGGTAGCAGAGCGCGGCCTGCACGACTCTCGCATTGGCGCCGAGACGCGCCAGCGTTTCCCGCTCGTAGGGCAGGGCGACGAGCCCGTTTGTTGCGGCATTGGCGGCAAGCTGTCGCCAGGCATCCGGGTAAACGACCTCGTCGACCCGGTCGCCCCAGCCATCGAACGGCCGCAGGACCGCCGGCTGGTGTTCGCATGTGTCGCCCCAGCGCTCCAACTCGTCGCCGGCCGCGCGACCCATTTCGACCAACGAAGGCGCCGCCCACGTAAGCATCTCTGGTGGCAACCACGCCCCGAGCAGCCGTTGCAACGAGTCGTCGGCATGCCATGTGTTGGCCGGCAGCAGCTCTGCTGAGGAAGCGTTGCTGCGGTCCATTGCACGGCGAGGATACACGTAGACTTCATGGCTGTGACCACGCCCGTTTTTGGTACGTCGATCCGCCGCGTCGAAGATCCACACCTGATTCGCGGCGCCGGGCGTTACGTCGACGACCTGCAGCCGGCCGGCTGCCTGCACCTCGTGTTTCTTCGAAGTCATCTGGCCCACGCGACCATCGGCCGCATCGACCTCGTGGCGGCGCGAAAGGCCACCGGCGTGGCGGCGGTTTGGTCGGCCGCTGACCTGGAGAATGTGAAGCCGCTGCGGATCGAAGAGGGCGTCGATGGGATGACGCTCCCCGAGCGACGCGTGCTCGCCAGCGGCCGCGTCCGACACGCCGGCGAGGCGGTTGCGATGCTGGTCGCGGAATCGCTGACTGAGGCGCGCGATGCCCTCGAGCTCATCGAGCTGGACCTCGAACCGCTGCCGGTGGTCACCGACATGGAGCGCGCCCTACAGGAAGACGCGCCCCTCCTCTATCCGGACCTTGGCACCAACCTCGCCTTCAGGAAGGAGTTGAAGCGTGGTGCGGTCAAGCGCTCCTTCGACCGCGCCGATCTCGTCGTGCGGGAACGCCTCGTCAACCAGCGGTTGATCCCTGCGCCCCTCGAGCCGCGTGGCGCGGTGGCGTGGATGGACGGCGAACGCCTGACGGTACAGGTTTCATCCCAATCGACCTACGGCGTCCGCGACACCGTCGCCGAGTGCCTCGGACTCGAGGCGGACGGGGTTCACGTCATCGTCGAGGACGTGGGGGGCGGCTTTGGCAGTAAAGGCGGATCCATGGCCGAGGAGATTGCGGTGGCGGAGGCCGCTCGGCGCCTGGGCCGGCCGGTCAAGTGGATCGAGGAACGCTCGGAGAACTGCGCCGTCACCTGGCATGGGCGCGGTCAGCTGCAAGAGGTCGAGCTCGCGGCTCAGCGGGACGGGACCGTCCTCGCCATCCGCTCGCGCATCCTCGCCGATATGGGTGGTCACCTCGAGGTCTACAGCGCCTTCATCCCCCTCATCACGCCAGATCTGCAGACGGGCTGCTACCGGATCCCGGCGTCACAGAGTAGCGTGCTGGGTGTCTACACGAACACCGCGCCAACCGGCCCCTATCGGGGCGCCGGCCGACCGGAGGCGGCGTTCTTGATCGAGCGGATGATGGACCGGCTCGCCGGAGAGCTGGGCATCGACCCCGTCGACCTGCGCCTGCACAACTTCATCGGCCCCTCGGATTTTCCCTATACCAACGCGGGAAAGCTGACCTACGACAGCGGCGATTACGCGCGGACCTTGCGGCGCCTGGTCGAGGTGGCCGGTTACGAGCAACTGCGCGCGGCCCAGCGGCGGGCTCGCAACAGCGGGAAGCTGCAGGGGATCGGCATTGCAACCTATGTCGAGATTGCCGCCGGGACGGACGCCGACCAGGCCACGGCGCGCCTCGAGTCTGATGGGACGATCACCGTCGTCACCGGCTCGACCCCGCATGGCCAGGGCCATCAGACGACCTGGGCCCAGATCGCAGCCGACCGGTTCGGGGTCCCGGTCGATCGGATCAAGGTCGTCTACGGCGACAGCGATCTTCCCGCCTACGCGGTGGGCACCTTTGGCAGTCGCAGCGCCGCCGTGTCCGGCTCGGCGGTTCACGAGACGGTGACCGCCCTGAGCACACAGCTGCGCTCGCTGGCCGCTGCCGCCTTCGAAGCCGCGCTTGCCGACATCGCCCTCGAGACCGGCCGGCTACAGGTTCGCGGAGTGCCGGCGCGCGCGATGTCGCTCGAACAGCTCGCGACCTGGGCGATCGAGGCGAGACGTCAGGAGGAGTTGTCGGCGCAGAAGGAGTTTGCCGCACCCGCCGAGGTCTTCCCGTTTGGCGCGCACCTCGCGCAGGTCGACATCGACCGGGAGACCGGCGCGGTCACGGTCCTCCGTTACGTCGCGGTCGACGACTGCGGCCCGGTGATCAATCCGATGATCGTCGACGGCCAGGTGCACGGCGCGATCGCGCAGGGGCTCGCCCAGGCGCTCTACGAAGGCGTCATCTACGACGAGGACGGGCAGTTGCTGACCGGCAACCTCACGACCTACCTCCTCCCCACCGCCGCCGACCTGCCGATGTTCGAAACCGAGCGAACTGTCACGCCCAGTCCCAACAACCCGATGGGCCTCAAAGGCATCGGGGAAGGTGGGACGACCGGTTCGACTCCCGCGGTTGCGAACGCGGTGATGGACGCGCTGCGCCCGCTCGGGATCCATCAGCTCGAGATGCCGCTATCCCCGTATCGAATCTGGTCGGCGATTAGAAGTGCTCGAGCAGGAAGCGATGCACCGCGGGGATCCGATCAGTCCCAAGCGCGCGCTAGATCATCGCGCCGGTTACCGTGACCGGCTGGATCTTGAGGGTGATTCGGTGTTCGTCCGGTTCCAGCTCACGGAATTTCTTCCCCGTGTAGCGCTGCGCGAGGCGGTCGATGAACTCGTGCTGCGGGTCCGGGATCAGGCTGACCAGGCGACCGTGGATTTGCGCGTAGCGGTCCGGCACCCTGGGATCGACGAGGAGCATGGTGACCTCGCGGTCGCGTTGGAGATTCTTCGGCCAGGTGCGACTGGTGTTGCTGTTCAGCCAGACGAACCCGTCTTTGAGCTCGAACCAAACCGGGTTCAACTGGACGGAGCCGTCGACCCGCCTGGTCGCGACCGTGATCAGGATCGGCAGCGCCGCAAGCTTCTGAACTGCCGGGCTCAGCGCCGAAGCCGTCTTACCTCCAGCCATCGATGGCGCCGGTGACGCGCAGTGGTTCGATCTGGATCTTGATCCGGCCCGTGCGTGGACCCTGGTAATCCTGCTGCAGGTAGCGATGGGACAGGTGATTGATGTGCTCGCCGCCGGGGTCCTCGGCCCAGTTGACCATGCGGCCTTCGACCTGGGCCCAGCGAAACATTTGCTTCGGATCGACAAGCAGCAGGGTGATGCGCGGATCACGCTGAAGGTGCTTGAACCAACCGCGATTCGTCCCGCCATTGATCCAGAAGGACCCGTCTTTTTGCTCGAACCAGACGGGCACCACCTCGACGCTCCCGTTTTTGCGGCTGGTCCCGATGAACGCCGGGAACACCTCCTGGGTGAACGCCTGCATCTTGGGGCTGAGCTCGACCGTCAATCAGACCACCTCCCACTTGAATAAACGAATCGCCATGACAAGCGTGATCACCAGCCAGACAGCCAATCCGAGTAGGTCGCCGCGCACCGCCCACAGGTTGGCACCGTCGAGGCTGATGCTGCGAAGCGCGTCGGCCAGGAACGTGAGCGGCAACAACTTGGTGATTGGCTGCAACCACGCAGGCTCGTTCGAGAGCGAGAAGAAGACGCCTGCCAGGAACATCATCGGAAAGGACACCAGATTCGCGATCGCGGCCACCGCACCCTCGTCTTTAGCAAAACCGGAGATCGTGAAGCCGATCGCCATGAAGATGGCGGCACCAATGAAGCCCACGATGATCAGGTAGACGGGGTTGCCCACGAAGTGCAGGTGGTAAAGAAGCAGCCCCAGCGCGATGAGGATCGCCATCTGCACCACGGCCATCATCAGGTAGGTCACGATGCGCGACAGGAGAAAGTCGGGCACCCGCATGGGGGTGGCCATCAGTCGCCGCAAGATGCCCAACTGTTTGAAGGCGACGAAGCTGAACGCGACACTGAACAGCCCCGTCTGCATGATCGACATCGCAATCACGCCGGGCACAAGGAAGTCAATATAGGAGAGGTTTCGGCTGTGCACCGGCTGGGCGGTGAGCGTGAAGCTGGGCTGGATTTGGGCATAGCGGAACGAGACCTCGTCGACGAAGCGGTTCATGATGGCCAACGCAGCGCTTGATTCCTGCGGCTTGCCCGCGTTGTAATACGCCGACAGGGCGACCGGGCTTTGACCCAGCGAGGGAGGGAGAACGACCACGGCATCGCGATCACCCTTTTCCAGGGCTGCTCGCTCGCTCTCGAGGCTACCGGTGTAGAGCCTCACCGCTTTGACCTGGCGGAGCTGGTCGAGGACGGTCTGGCTCACCGGGTTATGGGCCTGGTCGACGACGCCGATGTTCATCGTGGCGTTGCCGTTGCCGATGATGAGGCCGAAGATCACCACGATCATCACCGGAAAAAAGAGGTTGAAGAAGATGACCTGGATGTTGCGGACGTACATCTTGATGGCGGTCATCGTCAGCATCGCGAGCGGATTTGCCACGTCTAGGCCTCTCGCAACTCGTGACCGGTCAGATCCAGGAAGACGTCCTCCAGGTTTGCCTCACGTTCCACCCGCCGCCGGCGAAAGCCTCGAGCTAGGAGCTGATCGATCAGAGTGATCGGGGAGTCCATGGCGATGATCTTGCCGTGGTCGATCACCGCCACTCGGTCACATAGGGTCTCGGCCTCATCCATGTAGTGGGTAGTTAGTACGATCGTTCGGCCGTCCTTCCGGATGCTTTGGGCCAGCTCCCAGAGGTTTCGGCGCGCCTGCGGGTCGAGCCCTGTGGTCGGCTCGTCGAGAAACAGGACGCGCGGCTCGTTGACCAGCGCAGTCGCGATCGAAAACCGCTGCTTCTGGCCACCGGACAGTGTCTTGACCCGGCTCTTCGCCTTCTCCTCCAGGTCGACCCGTCGAAGAATTGCCGGCGCGTCGACTTGCCGTCCATAGAGGGCTGCGAACATCTCGATCAACTCGACCAGCGTGAGGTAGTCGAAGAAGGCGGAGGCCTGCAGCTGGACCCCGATCAGACTCTTGACGCGCTGTGGATCGTTCGTCACGTCGACCCCTGCCACGATTGCACGACCGGCGTCGGCCTTGCGGAGGCCCTCGAGGATTTCTACCGTGGTCGTCTTGCCGGCACCATTGGGGCCGAGCAGTCCGAAGATCTCTCGCTCTTTGACCCGGAACGAGATGCCGTCAACCGCCACCAGGCTCCCGTAGCGTTTTCGCAATCCATCGACGACGATCGCAAAGCCCTGCGATTGGGTGCTAAGCCCGGACTCTTCGGGTCGCGTAACCACGCTCATGCCCGAGACATTATCGCCGCTGTCGGTGTTCGACCTCAGTCTCAGATCGCAGTCGAACGGAGCGCGCGTGCCACGGTAGCCGGAGCCGAAGTAGTTCGCTCACGACGACAGCGTCTTCTCGAAGATCACGATTTGCTCGCGGGGAACGAAGCCAAGCTCCCGGTTGATCGCGAGCATCCCAGCGTTGTCGTCACGGTTCCCTGTATGCACTCGCTTGATTCCATGATCAGAGGCATAACGCGTCACCATCATCTTCAATGCCCGGGCGATTCCTCGCCTGCGGTAGTCGCGCAGCACGCCGGTGTCGCCCACCTCGGCATCTCCGTCCGGCCGCCGCGCGAGATAGGACAGGCCCACGATCCGCTGATCGTCGCGAGCGACAAAGAAACTGTCCAGCAGCACCGAGGGCCGCTCGAAGATGCTGCGACTGAACGCCTCCGTCGACGGGTCCTCCCAATCGACGTGCGGCTCGTGCGGCATGTCACGCCAGATGGGCAGCATCACTTGGTAGAGCTCGTCGCGCGCGGACGGGGAATCGATCGCCGGGAAGGCAACGAGCTCGATGCCTTCCCCTTCCAGCCGGCTCCCCAACATCTCGAGCCCGCTCAGGTCAACGGTCGAGGGCGTCTGGACCGAGCTCCAGTACCGTTCCAGCTCGACGTATCCCCGCGCCGCGGCGAAGGGCAGCGCGGAGGGAAGGTTGCTCTCTCGTACCTCGGCCTCGACCCATCTGAGGTGATTGGATGCGGCAAAACGCTCCACCTCATCGGCCAGGCGAGCGCCGACACCCTGCCGTCGATGGGTGGGCGCCACACTCACCATCGCCGCGGCGCGATCCTGGTATCGCGAGCCGTCTTCGCTGAGCACAGCTTCGGCCGCCCCAGCGAGAGCCCCTTCCGGGGTCCACGCGCCGAGCCGCAGGATTGGCTCCTCGGGTGGCCGCAACGTGTCATCGAAGCGCAAGGCCTCGACGTCGTCCTGCCAGTAGCGGGCCTGGTTAGCCAGCTCGAGCCAGGCCGCCAGTTCCGATGGCTCGACCGGCCGAATCACCACGCCCGTATGATGCCGGATGATCTAGAAGGTCAGCGAGACCGTACCCTGGACGGACGCGGCGTAGATGACGCAACCGACGAACCAGACGTTGGTACGGCGCTCAGCGCTTCTTCCAGAATGTCGAGCCCGCGATCGAGTTCCTGCTCGCTGATCACCAGCGGGAACAACAAGCGGATGACATTGTCGTAAAGGCCGGCCTTCAACAGCGCCAGCCCGTGCGCGTGGCAGTAGCGCAAAACGTCATTGGTCAGCGTCCCGGCCGGTTCGCGGGTTGCACGGTCCGTGACCAACTCCATCGCGACCATGGCGCCCAGACCGCGGACGTCGCCGACTATGGGATGACGATCCTCCCAGCCGCGCATGCGGGCGAGTGCCCGATCGCCGAGTCGCTTACCGCGTTGCGGCAGCTTCTCGTCGATCAACACCTCGATGACGGCGAGTGCCGCGGCGCAGGCGACCGGATTACCGCCGAAGGTCCCGCCGAGGCCGCCGGGATCGGCGGCATCCATCAGCTCGCTGCGACCGACGACCGCGGCCAACGGCAACCCTCCACCGAGCGACTTCGCCAGCACGATCAGATCGGGATCAATGCCGGACTGCTCGATCGCAAACATCGTCCCGGTCCGGCCGAACCCCGTCTGAACCTCGTCGATGATCAACGGGATCTGATTCTCCGTGCAGAGCGTGCGCAGGCCGGGCAGGAAATCGGGCGGAGGCACGACGAAGCCGCCCTCGCCCTGGACCGGCTCGACCAGGATGCCGGCCACCCGTTCCGCCGGCACCGTGGTCTTGAAGAGTTGGCGGACCGCCTCCACGCACGAGCCACCCAGGCTTTCCGCGGTCATGCCGGCGGGGCGGCGGTACTCGTACGGGTAGGGGACCTGGTAGACCTCCGGCGCGTAGGGACCGAAGTTCTGCCGGTAGGGCGAAACCTTTCCAGTGAGGGTCATCGCCATCAGGGTGCGGCCGTGGAAGGAGTTGTGAAAGCTGATAACGGCGGGGCGTCCGGTCGCCTGCCGCACGATCTTGATCGCATTCTCGACGGCTTCCGCCCCACTATTGAGCAGCAGCGCTTTCTTGGGAAAGGCCCCGGGTGTGATCTCGCAGAGACGGCGGGCGAGCCGGACGTAGACCTCCGGCAGCATCACCGGACCGCCGGAATGGACGAGCCGTTCAACCTGGGCGCGGATCGCGCCGACCACGCGCGGGTGGCCGTGCCCGACATTCATCACGCTGATGCCGGTCGCGAAGTCGATGTACGAGTTCCCATCGACGTCGGTGAGCGTGGCGCCGCTTCCCGAGGCGGCGAAGGCCGGCATGGTGGAGGCCATGCCGCGTGGCAGGTAGCGATCTCGCTCTGCCTGGAGCTCCTTTGACTTCGGCCCCTCCCCCATCGGAGATATCCTAAGGGTCGCGGCGAGACTTCGCAGCGCGAAAACAGGAGGGTGGATAAAAGGATGGCAACGGCAGTCAAGCGGCGCGAGATGTTCATCGGCGGCGAGTGGGTGGCCGGCGACGGCAGCGAGGGCCAGCCGATCATCAACCCCGCGACCGGGGAAACCATCGCCGAGGTCCCGAAGGGCACGGAAGCCGACGTCGACCGCGCCGTCAAGGCCGCGCGCAAGGCGTACCCGGAGTGGTTCGAGACCGTTCCCAAGGAACGGAGCGAGATGTTGCTGAAGTTGGCGGAGGCGGTCAACGCCGACGGCGTCGAGCTCGCCAACCTCGAATCCGCCAACGTCGGGAAACCTCGCGCACTGTTTCTTTCGGACGAACTCCCCCCGTGCGTCGACCATCTGCGCTTCTTTGCCGGAGCGGCGCGCCTGCTCGAGGGCAAGGCGGCCGGTGAGTACATGCGGGGCTACACCAGCATGATCCGGCGGGAGCCAATCGGAGTGGTCGGCTCGATCGCGCCCTGGAACTACCCGCTGATGATGGCGATCTGGAAGGTCGCCCCAGCGCTGGCGGCTGGCAACTGCGTCGTGCTCAAGCCATCCGAGTGGACGCCGCTCACGGCTTTGCGGCTGGCCGAGCTGTCGGCCGACATCTTTCCGCCCGGGGTCTTCAACGTCATTACTGGTGACGGCGAACCGGTCGGGGCCGGCATCGTCCGGCATCCCGGCGTCGACATGGTGTCGCTCACGGGCGACGTCGCCACCGGCAAGGACGTGGCGAAGGCGGCATCGCAAACGTTGAAGCGTGTCCACCTCGAGCTGGGCGGTAAGGCGCCGGTGGTTGTGTTCGACGACGCCGACCTCGATGCCGTCAACAGCTGGGTCAAGACCGCCGGCTTCTTCAATGCGGCCACGCGCGTCATCGCCGGTCCGAAGATCTATGACAACCTGCTCAGCTCGCTGACAAAGAGCGTCCAGGCGGTCAAGGTCGGCAACCCGCTCGAGGAAGGCATCGAAATGGGACCGATGGTCGCCAAGGAACAGCTGGAGCGCGTGGAAGGGTTCGTCGACCGCGCCCGCGAGCGGGGCGCCAGAGTCCTGGTCGGCGGCGCGCCGATCCCGGGGCGCGGCTACTTCTACCAGCCGAGCCTGGTGACCGACGTCAAGCAGGATTCGGAGATTGTGCAGAAGGAAGTCTTCGGACCGGTCGTCACCGTGCAGCGCTTCAAGGACGACAACGAGGCGATCGCCTGGGCGAACGACGTCCCCTACGGGCTGGCCGCCTCAGTCTGGACGCGCGACATCGGCCGGGCGATGAACGCCGCCCGCCGGCTGCAGTTCGGCACAGTGTGGATCAACACCCACATCCCGCTGGTCAGCGAGATGCCGCACGGCGGCTACAAACAAAGCGGCTACGGCAAGGATCTTTCGATGTACTCGCTCGAGGAGTATACGAACGTCAAGCACGTGATGACGGCCATCGACTGAATCTGAGGGTCAGGACGGCCGAGCGCCGTCGATCGTAACCTCGATCAGCGGGCTGTACTGCATCATGACGTCGACGTCGCCGCGGTTCCAGTGACGTGCAATGCCGTCGAGAACCTGACGGCGCTCCACCGGTTCCGTGATTTCGCGAGCGGTTGCGGGCAAGTCCGCCTTGACGCCACGCTTCAGGTGGACGGTCAGGTTCGGATTCCCATCCAGGTTGGCCAGCCAGCTACGGCGCCGTCGACTCGGTTGGCCACTGATATAGAGGTGGCCATCGATGTTGTGAAGGACAATCTCGAGGCGGCGAGACTCCCCGCTCTTCCGTCCGGTAGTCGTGATATCGATTACCGATTGCGGTCTCGATAGCGCCTCGCGGACCTTCCCGTCGACCGGCGGAGCTGCCATAGGCTCTTTATACGGCTACGGCACCGCCGCCTGCTCAACTGCATCTTCATTTGCCGGGACCACGGCGCCTCGCCCGGACACCAGGCCGCCGCTTTCCTGGGTCAGGCGCTGGGCGATGTAGACCGGGATCAAACTGGCGAGCAGCAGGATGCTGGCCACCACGTTGACCACCGGCCGTTGGTTGGGCAAGCGCAGATTGTTGAAGATCCACTTGGGCAGGGTGATCTCGCTGCCCGAGGTGAAATTCGTGACGATGATCTCGTCGAAGGAGAGGGCGAAGGCCAGCAGGCCGCCCGCCATCAACGCGGTGCCGATGTTCGGCAGGATGACGTAGCGAAAGGTCTGGATGCCGTCCGCGCCGAGATCGGATGACGCCTCGACCAGCGAGGTGGCGGTGCGCCGGAGCCGGGCGATGACGTTGTTGTAGACGACCACCACACAGAAGGTGGCGTGACCGATGATGATGGTCCAGAGGCTGAACGATAACCCGATCAGCTCCCCGCCCAGGTTGATGGTGGAGTTGAGCGCCATCCCGGTCACGATGCCCGGAAGTGCCAGTGGCAGGATCAGGATGAAGGAGACCGTCTCCCGGCCAAAGAAGCGGAACCGATGGACCGCGAACGCCGCCAGGCTGCCGAGGATGAGCGCGATCGTCGTCGCGCCCACCCCCGCCTTGAGCGAGGTCAGCAGCGCCGTCCGCACGTCGGCGTTGTTCCAGGTCGCCGTGAACCACCGGGTGGACAGACCGGGCAGGGGCCAGGCCTGCGAGCGAGCCGGGTTGAAGGCGTAGAGCATGATGACCAAGAGCGGCACGTAGAGGAAAAGCAACACCAGTCCGGTGACGACCGCCATCCCCAGCTGCACCGAGCGGGGCTCGATCGCGCGGTCGCGGCTCACAGCGCCTCGAACGCCTTGAGCTGTCGCGCGATCAGCAGGTAGACGCCCATCACCAGCGCCGGCACGATGGCGTAAGCCGCGGCAAACGGGATGTTGTTGGCGATGCCGACGTTCTGGTAGATCACGTTGCCGATAAATTCGGTGTCGCCCACCAGGTCGGGCGCGATGTAGTCGCCGAGCGTGAGCGAGAAGGCGAAGATCGAGCCGGCCACGATGCCGGGAAACGCGATCGGCAGAATGACCCGCCGAAAGGTGGTTCGCCAGCGCGCCCCGAGATCGGTGGACGCCTCGATCAGCGAATTGGGAATCCGCTCCAGCGCGGCGTAGACCGGCAGCGTCACGTACGGCAGCCAGAGATAGGAGAAGACGATCCACAGGCTCCAGCGCGAGAAGCCGAGATTGACCGAACCCAGGTGAACATGATGGAGCGACCAATTGAGCACGCCGTCACCCGAGAGGATGGTTCGCCAGGCGTAGACCCGTACCAGGTAGCTGGACCATAGAGGCAGGACGATCGAGAGCAGCAGGAGGGTGCGAACGCGTGGGCTCGCGATCCGTGCCGCATAGTAAGCGATCGGAATCGCCAGGGCGATGTCCGTGACCGTGACCGCCAGCGCAATGCCCACCGTCCGAATGGCGATCGTGCGGTACACCCCTTCCTGAACCAGGAACTGGTAGTTGGTCAGACCCCAGTTTTGGACGATGGCACCCGTGACGGAATCCTGGCGCCAGAACGACGTGACGAAGAGGAGCCCCAGCGAGCCCAGGTAGATGACGACCATCCACAGCAGGATCGGACCAAGCAATAGCGCCAGCCGTGCCGCCGGAATTCGGTAGAGGACGCGGCCGATCGCGTGCCGCAGCCGGCGGACGGCGCTCGGGGGAGGGGCCGCGAGCCTCTCCCCCGTTCTAGTCAGGGTCTCCGCCATCCCTTACTTCGTTCCGCGGACCTCCTGCCACTTCTGTTGCCAGATGGTGTAGTCGGTGCAGGTCGCGCCGCGGCTGTCGCCGCATTCCTGCAGCGGCGTCTTCCAGAGCGCGATGTTCTTGAGGAAGGTGTTGTCGCCGCAGTGGTAATCGCTGTCGGCCGAGTCGCCGATGTTCTTGCGGAGGATATCGCAGGCTTTCGCATTGCTCGCCGTCCACTTCATCCACTGGTACATGCAGTTCGGATGCTGGGCGTGCGAAGAAATCATCCAGGTGTCGGCCCAACCGGTCGCGCCCTCGGAGGGAACGACGGCGGCCACCGGCTTCTTCTCACTCTTCAGAAAGCTGACCTGGTAGGGCCAGGCCGTGCCGATCACCATGTCGCCGCTGCTGAACGGGTCGGTCTCGTCGGTGGTCGCTGCCCAGTACTTCTTGATGAGCGGCGCCTGCACCTTGAGAAGCGCGATGGCGGCATCGAGCTGCTTGCTGGTGAGCTCGTAGACATCCGTGATCCCAAGGCTCTTGTTGTGAGCCTTGAGATATAGTGCCGCGTCCGCGACGAAGATCGGGCTGTCGTAGGCGGCAACCTTGCCTTTGTAGGGCGAGTTGGCGTCCCAGGTCGGGGCCCAGCTCGTCGGTGCCGGCTTGACGACGTCGGTGTTGTACATCAACACGTTCGGTCCGTACATGTACGGCACGCCGTAGTGATGGCCGTTGATCGTGTTGTGCCGCGGCGATTGCAGCGATTGGATGACGTCCTTGAAGTCCGGAATCAAATTGGTATTCACCTCCGCCACGTCGCCGTGGGCGATCAGGCGGTTGGTCGCGTCGCCACTCGCCGAGACGCCGTCCCACTGCGTGCCGCCGCCCTGCCGCATCAGGGTCACCATCTCGTCCGAGGTGTCGGCGAACTTCACGTTGATCTTGCAACCAGTCTGGTTAGTAAACGGTGTCACCCAGTCAACCTTGGGGTCCGTCTTGCCGCTCTCGACATACCCGGTCCAGGCGACCAGGTTGAGGGCGCCCTCCCCGGTACCGATGCTCTGCTTCAGGTTCGATCCCTGGCCGCTGTTCGTTGTCCCGCCGCAGGCCACCAGCACCAGCACGACGGCGACCGACGCAATGAGATTCGCGCGATATCGCTTCATCCGATCTCCTCCTTCTTCTGATCGCCGCCCACCGTCGCAATCACCCGGCTATGTTGCCGGTTCCAGAACAGGCGCACGCGACGGCCGCGCGCCTGGAGTACATCCATCGACGACATTGTGAGGTTTTGCTGCAATACCACGAGCTCGCCGCCGGCATCCAGCTCGACGACGTAGCGGGTGAAGGCACCGACGTAGACGACGTCGCGAACGACGCCCAGCGCGGACACCTCGTCCGCATGTTCCCCTTCCTCCGCAGATCCGAGACGGATCTTTTCCGGTCGCACGGTGATCGCCTGGCGGTGCCCCGTGATCGCCAGGGCGGCATCACCGGAGAGGACGTTCGACGCCCCGACAAAACCGGCAACGAAGCTGGTCGCCGGCCGCTCATATACCTCGGCCGGACTGCCGACCTGCTCGACCCGCCCCTGATTCATCACCGCCATGCGGTCGCTCATCGTCAGCGCTTCCTCCTGGTCGTGCGTCACATAAATAAATGTCATCGAGAGCCGCTCCTGGATCGACTTCAGCTCGATCTGCATCGCCTGGCGAAGCTTGAGATCGAGGGCGCCAAGCGGTTCGTCGAGCAGGAGCACCCGGGGCTGGTTGACGAGCGCGCGCGCCAGCGCCACGCGCTGCCGCTGCCCACCCGAGAGCTCGCCCGGCTTGCGCCGATCGAGGCGGTCGAGCCGCATCATGGTCAGCGCCTCGCCGACGCGCCGGCGGCGCTCGGCGCGACCAATGCCCTTGACGACCAGTCCGTACTCGACGTTGTCGTGCACGGTCATGTGAGGGAACAGTGCGTAGTCCTGAAAGACGGTATTGACGTCTCGCTCATACGCCGGGAGGCCGGAGACATCGCGGCCGTGGAGCACGATCCGGCCGGCGGTCGGCTCCTCGAAGCCCGCGATCATCCGCAAGCAGGTCGTCTTGCCGCACCCGGACGGCCCGAGGAGCGAGAAGAACTCGCCCTCGCGGACCTCGAGGTCAACGCCGGCCACGGCGACGACATCGCCGAAGGTCTTGCGCAGGCCTTCGAGCCGCACCTCAGCCGCCGCTACGCGAGGTTGCGGCTGGCTAGCGGCCGGCAGGGAATCCATGGGGCGGTAAGCCACGGTCTGCAACAAGGCTGGCTACCGCTCCCTCCTCCTCCCCCTGAACTCGCGAGTCGACTGATCGCGCTTGGCTTGGAAGCAAACTAACCGACCCTCTTCGCTTTGTCAATTGGCTTGCGCGATTCGGTGGGGTCGTGTAGGTTTACGGAGACAGGCTGCCGCCTTTACCGTTTGCGGCCCTGCACGGAGGAAGAGGGATGGCCCGTACGCCGCTCGTGCGTGAGTTGCAGCAGCTCGCCAGCGAACATAGGCAAGCAGGCCGCGAGCGAATTCCACTGGCAAAGGTCCGAGAAGGGCGGGCCGCGATTAGTCGCCGTCAGCTCCTTAAGGGCGGTACGGCCGGCGCCGCGAGCCTTGCTCTGGCGGGACCTTGGAGCCTCGCTCAGGCAGCGTTTGCCGCTTCGCCGCGTATAGGAATCATTGGCGCGGGCATCTCAGGGCTGTCCGCAGCCCTCACGTTGCAAGATGCTGGCTTTTCGTCGACGGTCTACGAATCATCCACGCGCATCGGTGGCCGAATGCATTCGGACACCAGCAATTGGGGCGGGCAAACCAGCGAGTGGTGCGGCGAACTGATCGACCAGGCGCACAAGACGATCCTCCACCTGGCCCAGCGGTTCGGCTTGGCGACCGTCGACCTCCTGTCCGGCGAGCCAAATGGGTCAGAGGACACGTACTACTTCTCCGGTCGGTACTACCCAAAATCGCAGGCGGACACCGACTTCCAGCCGGTCCACCAGGCCCTGCAACGCGACGTGCAGGCGGCATCCTATCCAACGACCTACCTGATCAATAGGCCGGACGGCATCGCTCTCGACAACATCAGTGTCTACGATTGGATCGAGCGGAACGTGCCAGGTGGCCACGCGTCTCCAATGGGCCAGCTGCTCGACGTCGCGTACAACATCGAGTACGGAGCCGAGACCAACATCCAGTCGTCGCTCAACCTCGTCTACCTGCTCGGCTTTAACGAAAAGCCCGGCAACTTCGCGATCTTCGGCGCCTCAAACGAGAAGTACCACATCGTTGGCGGCAACCAGAGGCTCCCTGAAGTCATCGCGGCCAACCTGCAGAGGCCGGTCCAGACCGGCTGGCGCATGACAGCGATCGGGTTCAACAGCGACGGCAGTATCCGCGTCACTTTTTCCGTCGGCGGTCAGACCATGGTCGAGAACTTCGACCGGGTCATCCTGGCCCTGCCCTTCGCTGTGCTCCGTACGCTCAATTACCACAAAGCTAACTTCGACAACTTGAAGAACACCGCCATTCAGGAGCTCGGCCGCGGCCGCAACGACAAGCTGCAACTTCAGTTCTCGGTCCGCTACTGGGATGGCACTGGCACCTGGCCTGGTATCGGAAACGGCAACAGCTATGCCGACACCGGCTACCAAAACACGTGGAATGTGACTCGGAGCCAGCCAGGCTCCGCCGGGATCCTCGTGGATTACACCGGTGGAGACGTGGCCGGATCATTCGCGCCATCCACCCCATATAGCGCCGCCCAGACCAACCCGCAGGTTGCGGCGTATGCAAAGACCTTCCTTCAGCAGATCGAGCCGGTCTTCCAAGGCATCACATCGAAGTGGAACGGACGGGCGACGCTATCAGTCCCGGCGCTCGATCCCAACCTGAACTGCTCATACTCGTATTGGAAAGTCGGCCAGTACCACACCTTCAGCGGCTACGAAAAAGCCCGCCAGCCCTTCCCAAATGGGCCCATCCATTTCGCTGGCGAGCACTGCTCCCAGAACTTCCAGGGCTTCATGGAAGGCGGAGCGTCTGAAGGGGTTCGTGCCGCGGGCGAGATCCTCGCCGACGCCAAGGCGGGCGCCTTTGCTTAGCTTCGCTCGGTCATAACGGCGCCGAACTCGGGAAAGTAGCGCTGGATCACGGAAAGATCGAACTCCTTGAGGATCGATGCTCTCGGCTCGCGCTCGAGCAGGAACGCAAAACTAGAAGCGACCAGTTCCTCCACCGATCTCCCGCGCCGCCAGCGGTCGAAGTCCTTGCGCGACACCCGGACCAGGTGATGGCTCGTCCCGGTCGCATCAGAGACGTCGACCCTGCATCGATATCCATCGCCCTCCGCCGCGCAGCCCACTTCGACGGGCACGGCCCCTAAACTCCCTCCATGACGGTGAAATTTGGCGTCTTCGTCCCCCAGGGCTGGCGCATGGACGTGGCGCAGATCGCGGACCCTGTTGAGAAGTATGAGGCGATGACGAAGGTGGCGCAGGCCGCGGATCGCGGCCCGTGGGACGCGATCTGGGTCTACGACCACTTCCATACGGTTCCGGAACCGAAGCTGGAGGCCACCTTCGAATGCTGGACGATCACCTCCACGCTCGTCCGCGATACCAAGCGGGTCCGCGTCGGCCAGATGGTCGGCTGCAACGGCTACCGCAACCCCGCGCTCTACGCCAAGATCGCCTCCACGGTGGACGTCGCCAGCCACGGGCGGTTGAACGCCGGGATCGGCGCCGGCTGGTACGAGCACGAGTGGCGGGCCTACGGTTACGGCTTTCCGGAGCTCAAAGAGCGCATGGGAATGTTCAAGGAGGCATGCGAGATCATTCACCGGATGTGGACCGAGGAGTACCCGGTCTTCAAGGGGAAGTACTACACAATCGACCGCCCCATCAACGAGCCGAAAGGCGTCCAGAAGCCGCATCCACCGCTGTGGATCGGCGGGTCGGGCGAGCGTGTCACGCTCAAGCTGGTCGCCCAGTTCGGGGACGCCTGCAACGTCGGCGGCGACCCTGACACGATTCGCCACAAGCTCGGCGTCCTACGGCAGCATTGTGAAGCGGTCGGCCGCAACTACGACGACATCGTCAAGTCGGCGGAGGCGGAGGTGCTGGTGATCGGCAAGGGCGATGATCCCGAACGAGCGAGAGCCAGGGCCCGCG
>VBHO01000144.1:29464-58517 GCA_005882045.1 Chloroflexota bacterium
CAAGGTAGCCGAGCACCTGCGGACCTTGATCGAGGCAGGGATCGACTATTTCATCATCTATATCCCGGGCGTCGCCTACGATCTGGAGCCGCTCCGCCGGTTTGAAACCGAAGTCATTCCGCAACTCGCTGGCGCGACCCCGGTACACTCGACCACGAGATGACAATCAGTGAGCCGACGATCTACATCGACTTTCTCTGTCCCTGGGCATATCGCGGGTCCATGTGGCTGGCCGAGGTCGAGAAAGCGGGCCGGATCCGGCCCAGGTTTGCGTTCTTTTCGCTGAGCCAGAACCACCAGGCGCACGACGACTCGCCCAACCCGCCCGTATGGGAGCGTGACCCGCAGGCGAAAGGCCTCCCGGCGTTTCTAGCAGCCACCGCCGCCCGCGCCCAGGGTGCTGAGCTCGGAGATCGCTTCCGCCTCGCCCTGCAGCGCGCCCGCCACGAAGACCACTTGCCCGTAGATCAGCACTCGACGCATCGGCTCGCGGCTGAGCGCGCGGGACTCGACGTCGCGCGCTGGGAGAAGGACCTCAAAGCGACGGATTTCACCACGCTGGCACAGGAACACACGGAGTCGGTGCGACGCGGCGTGTTCGGTGTGCCGACCCTCGTTTGGCCTGAAGGCCGGAGCTACTACCTGAAGATCACGGACCTGCTTCCGCCGGACCGGGCCGTTCCGCTCTACGACGCCATCGAAACCGTCCACCGATTTGGCGAAGTGATCGAGATCAAGACACCGGAGTCCGAGGGATCGCTCGTCGCCTAATTGATTAGGCTGGATTCAGCCGAATGAACACGGGCCTCCTGATCGCGTTCCTTGTGACCACAACGATCGCCATGATCGTGCCGGGGCCCGACATGCTCTTCGTCCTGGCCGTTGGCTTACGCGGCGGTCCCAAGCTCGCACTGCTCGCAACCTCGGGCGTTGCCACTGGCGAAGCCCTTCACATCACCCTCGCCGCAGCCGGTCTTTCCGCGCTCTTCCTGACCTTCCCATCCGCGTTCACTGCCGTACGCGCCGCGGGCGTTATCTATCTGCTTTACCTTGGCATCCAGAGCATCAGGGGACGCGGCGGACCGCGCGCCAGCGAAAAGACGCCTGCTCCCCCACACGCGCAGCGAACCTACCTGCAGGGCCTGCTAACTAACCTTGGCAATCCCAAGATGATTACCTTCACTATCGCGTTCATGCCGCAGTTCGTCGACTCGCGGCTCGGCCATGTCTGGGCGCAGTTCCTGATTCTGGGCGCGATCTTCCTCGCTTTTGAGTTCGCGGTCGACGGGACCGTCGGCGTCTTCTCCGGCCGGATCGGACGAATGCTTCAGCGCCGGAGGGCCCGCCGGAGCGTGGAGATCGCGACCGGATCCATCTTCATCGGGCTCGCCGCTCGGCTGGCGTTCGAGAAACGCTAAACCTTATCTAGCCTGAAGGCCGACCCTACTCAACCTCGAACATAACGTCGTCGACATAGCAGTACATCCAATCCTCGCCGCGCTCGAGCGACTTGACGATTGGGTGTCCGGTGGCGCGGAAGTGTTTGGTCGCGTGCTTGTTTTTTGACGAGTCGCAACACCCGACGTGGCCGCAGCTCTCGCACAGCCGGAGGTGGACCCAGGTGTCCCCCATCTTCAGGCATTCCTCGCAGCCCTTGGTTTTCGGCTGCGGATTCCGAATCTGCTCGAGATGCGTACAGACTTGTGTGGTGGCCATCCTCGATCTCCTTCCCGGCTACGCCGGCGTCGCCAACTGGTCGGCAGTCTCAAACTGCCGGTGATAGAGTCGCGCGTATAACCCATTCTGCTTGAGCAGGTCGGCGTGGCGCCCTTGCTCCACCAGCTCGCCATGCTCCATCACCAGGATGATGTCGGCCGCGAGGATGGTCGAGAGCCGGTGCGCGATGACCAGTGAGGTCCGACCCTCGAAGAGCGGTCGCAACGCCACCTGGATCAGGTGCTCGGACTCCGAGTCGAGGTTCGAGGTCGCCTCATCGAGGATGAGGACGCGAGGGTTCTTCAAGATGACGCGGGCGATGGCGACCCGCTGTTTCTCACCGCCGCTCAGCCGATGGCCGCGCTCCCCGACCACGGTGTCATAACCCTCAGGCAGGGACTCGATGAAATCGTGGATATGTGCGGCCCTGGCAGCCGCCACCATCTCGGCCTCCGTTGCATCCGGCCTGGCATAGAGAAGGTTGTCGCGGATCGAGGCATGGAAGAGGAACGTGTCCTGGAAGACCATGCCGATCTGGCTGCCAAGCGATTCGAGCGTGAGATCGCGGACGTCGTTGCCGTCCAGCCGAATAGCGCCGAGCTGGGGATCGTAGAAACGAGGTAGCAGGCTCGTGATGGTGGTCTTGCCGGCTCCGGTGGGCCCGACCAGTGCGGCCAGTTGACCGGGCTCGATCGTGAAGGACACGTTCTTGACGGCCGGCCGGTCGCTTGTGCCGTAACGGAACGTCACCTGATCGAACTGGACCTGACCGCGCGCCTGCTCGAGATGCCGCGCCTGCGGCTTCTGATCGATCGTGACCGGTAGGTCCATGTACTCGAAGATGCGCTGGAACAGGGCCAGCGAGCCGACGACATTGACCTGCATGTTGGCCAGCGAGCCGACCGGCCCGTAGAGGCGTCCGAGCAGCACGGTCGCAAAGGTGACCACCGTGCCCAGGGATTCCTGCCCGGTCACGACGAGATAACCGCCGAACAGCCAGAGCACCGCCGGACCGGCGGTCCCGAGCACGCCCATCAGCATGAAGAACCAGCGGCCGATCATCGATTGCCGAATGTTGAGCAGGC
Organism: Chloroflexota bacterium; assembly: GCA_005882045.1. Classification (GTDB taxonomy): domain Bacteria; phylum Chloroflexota; class Dormibacteria; order CF-121; family CF-121; genus CF-13. The sequence continues at coordinate 32,266 of VBHO01000144.1, forward strand.
GCAGGTCGTCGTTGAGTTGGCGGAAGCGAAGGGTCTCGGCCGTTTGCCGGACAAAGGCCTTGACCAGCTGCATGCCCGAGATCCCGAGCGTTTCCTGCATGTAGGCGGTCATTTCCGAAAGTTTTCCCTGGGTCGCCTTGCGGGCCTGGAAGGTCGCCTTGCCGACCCGGAGGGTCGGCAGGAGGAAGGCGGGCAGCACGACGAGCGCCGCGATCGTCAGCTTCCAGTCGAGCGCGAACATCAGGACGACGGTGCTGGCCAGGATGACGATGTTGTTGACGAGGCTGAAGATGGTGTCGGACACCACGCTCTGCACCCCGTTGACGTCGTTACTCAGCCGGGACATCACGTCGCCCGTGCGGGTGGCGGTAAAGAAGGCGATCGACTGCTTGAGCACCCGGTCGAACAGCTGGTTGCGCAGGTCGAACATGATGCTCTGGCTGATCCGGTTGCTGAAGTACGACTGCAGCACCCCGATCAGCCCCCCGACCACCGACGAGCCGACCAGGATCCCGATCAAGAGGGCGACGGTCCCGAACTGGCCGTGCGGGCCGGTCAGGTAGTTGATCAGGTCACGGGTGACGATCGCCGGCACCAACCCGAGCGCCGCCGCCGCACCGATGCACGCGAGGACGACCAGCGCAAGGCGCCAGTAGGGGATGAAGTAGGAGAAGACGCGCTTGAGGAGCGGCCATTCCAGCTTGACCCCGGGTTCCGGCTCGTGAAAGCCCCCGTGCCACCAATACATGCTCGTTAGCCTACCCAGCCGCGAGGAGTTTGAACGCGGGGGCGGGCGGGTCTCAGCCGGGGACTTCCCCGAGGGTCACCATGACCTCCTTCACCTCACCCGCCCTGACCACGCCGAACGTGTGGGTTGAGTCGGCGTCGAGCGCCCGCAAGACGGCGAAGAGTGCATCCAGGCGCCCAAATAGGGGGTCGTCGTCCACGGTCACGAGCGTGTCGCCCTGCAGGAGACCGGCCTTATCGGCTGGCCCACCCGTTTCGACGGTGACGACCAGGAGCCCGCTTTCCTGCCCAAGCCCGAGAGTCTCGGTCAGCCGGATCGGCTGGACGCCGACGCCCAGATAGGCGCGACGGATCCGACCATGGGCGCGGAGGCTCTCGGCAACCCGCTCGGCGACCTCCACCGGGAGCGAGCGGCTGACGCCGCGCCCAAAGTTCCAACTGTTGATGCCGATGACGCGACCCTGGGCGTCGACGAGTGGGCCGCCGGAGAACCCGGATAACAGCGCGGCGGTCGTCTGGATCAGGGCATTCAGCTGACCGCCTCGCCAGCTCCGAAACTCACTCGAAGTGCCGCTGACGATCCCCATCGTGACCTGCTGTTCGCCGATGGTGCCGGCCAGTGCCAGCACGAGATGGCCCGTCCGGACGTCCGCCGACCGACCGCGTGGAGCGGGTGCCCCTCGCAGGCCCACGGTTCGTAGCAGGGCAAGGTCGGTGCCGCGATCACGGCCAACCACAGACGCCTTGACGGTCGTTGGGGCACCGGTGACGAGGATGTTGTCGTCCGCCTCGATCACATGATCCGCGGTCAGCACCAGGTTATCGGCCCAGATGATCCCAGTCGCAGGGCGGCCGCCGCGGGCATCGACGCGGACCAGGCTGGGCGCGAGGCCAGCGACGATCTGGGCGATCTCGGCGGACAGATTGGACAGTATCGCCATGCCCTGAGGCTATCGCGTTGAGTAACGGTTTCGTCGGCAGGGCGTTCTTACTGCAGTTTCATTCATCGACTTCATCCAAGGAGGACGACATCATGCAAGCCCTGAGGGGAACGCTCGCAACACGCGGAGTCTTGATCGTCATCGGCGCCTTGATCGCGATCGCGGCATCCGCCGTCACGGCGGTGGCGGTCCGAGCCGGGGCCGGTGGCGGATCGACATCGGGTACGGTCAGTGCCGGTAGCGTCGCCGGCCCGCGCGACACCGTCACCGTCGTCGGCGAGGGAACACAGAACGCATCTCCGGACAATGCCTTGCTCAGCCTCGGGGTCTCGGTCCGGCGAGGCACGGCAGGAGACGCACTGAACGGAGCGAACGTCGAGATGACGTCTCTACTGAAGGCGGTGAAAGGCGAGGGCGTCCAGGACGTCGACATCCAGACGACTGGAATTTCGATCTACCAGGACACGCAGTATGGCTCGGTCGGCTATCGGGCGGCCAATACGGTCAACGTAAAGATTCATCACATTGCCAACGTCGGCAGTGTCATCGCTGCCGCCCAGAAGGCCGTGGGCGATGACATTCAGCTCAACGGCATCTCGCTCCAGTTGAGCGATAACACGAACCAGCTGAAGGGTGCACGCCAGTTGGCGATGACCGCGGCGGCCGCTCGCGCCAAGGAATGGGCGAACCTCGCCGGGCGTCACCTCGGCAAGGTGCTCTCCGTCTCGGAAGTCGTCTCGGGCGCCGGCGGCTCACCATGCGGCAGCGGCGGCGGATGCGGTGGCGGTGGCGGCGCGCCCGTCCAGGCCGGTGAGATGAACGTCACGGTCGATGTGGCGGTCGTGTACGAGCTGAACGACTAACGCCGAAGGTCAGGCGATGTGTGCTCCGACTTGCTCGTGGCAGTCGGGGCACTCTTCCTCTGGACCAGGGGCATGGTCTGCGTGTTTCGACTCCATCGGATATTGGGCGGCGCGCCAGGCCGCCAGACCTCCACGTAAGGCCCACGCCTGCCGACCCTGCTGTCGAAGAAATTGCGCCACACGGGCGCTGGTGCCCTCCTCGGGTCAGGTGCAATAGGCGATGATCTCGCGGTCCGCGGGCACCGACTCGAGGTAGCGCAAGATCTCGGACACCGGACGGGCGGCCTGGAGGCCGCGGATGATCGGTTCGGGCGGAACCCGAATCGAGCCCGGGATCCGGTGGCTGACCGCCGGGTAGACCAACGAGCTGGTCACATCGAGCGGGACCGCCGCGCCCGCGTCGAACCGGGCTTTGGCGGCGGCCGGATCGATCCGCGGCGCGATCATCATCGGCGTGGTTCCGGCGGCAATTCCGGCAGCAGCCAGGGAAAGGCTTCGGACATTGGCCGCACCAGCGTGACGTAATGCGGATGATCGATCTTGTCGCGCGCGACGATGGCCAGCGCCGCCGCGAGCAGGGCGCGCTCCGCTTTGTGACCAACGTCGCCATGCTCGGCTTTCCAGTCTTCGAGCGACGTTCGACGCTCGGTCAGGTCGAGGATGCGCTTGCGCGCGTCTTCCCACTCCGGTCCTCGATCGCTCTTCTCGAGAGCGCGGAGCGCCGCGCGTTCGGCCTCATGGAAGCGCTCCATAATCCGCGGATCTTCATGGCGGTCCCAGCCCCAGGCGGACCGCTCGATGCCGGCCGGTGAGAGCACCCGCGCGTCCGCGATCAGGCGGTCGAGCCCTTCTTCTTTCGCGCCATATCCTTCGGCGTCCACTGCCATATCGCTTGCCTAGTCTAGAGCCTCATCGCTAGACGAGGATCCAGCCGAGACCGATCGATCGTGCGACAGCCTCGGCGCGCGAGTGCGCGTTCAGCTTGCCGAGCACTGCACCGGCGTGGAATTTGACGGTGTGCTCGCTAATCTGAAGACGCACGGCGATCTGCCGGTTGGTGAAGCCGCGCGCCATCAACTGGAGCACCTCGAGTTCGCGTGGGGTGAGCGACTCCGTCGGGGCGTTGACCTCCGGTTCGATCCGCTCGTCGCGGGGCAACAGGGTGGCAATCTCCTGACGCTGAATCGACACCAGTCCTCGAGCCGAGGCGACCAGGGCCGCGGCCAGAGTCTCTGGATCGACCCCGACCGGCAACAGGGCGGAAGCACCGAAGGCAAGCGCCTGGGCGAGTTCGCGGTGCTCCCCGGCGAGCGCCACGATCGGCAATCCCGGCTGCGCCGTCGCCAGACGCGCAATCGCATCGAGCTCTTCGAGCTCGCCGTCGCCGACATCAAGAAGGACCACGTCCGGCAACAATTGCCCGGCGAGCGACGCCGCCTCGGACACCCCACCCGAACCGACCAACTTCATCCCGGCCATGCTCTCCAGCAGCGCAGCCAGCCCGCCCCGGGCCAGCGGACTCGGCGAAACGATCAGTACCCGGAGATCGGCCATGTTCAAGGTTGTACCCAAGGATATGACGGCGCGTCGTCCGCAAGCCAATCTCGAGTCAAAAACAGCCAGAAAGCCAGGCCGGCATACCGCCCATACCGCTTGAAGCGTCGCTCGATAGTGCGATCGCTGATCGGCCGCTTCTTCCCGAGGAGGCGGGCGTACGTTGGCCTGGTCCAGGAATCGAGGATGAGGCGGTCGTAGCGGCCCAGCATCAACATGATGTGCGCGGCCGCGTACGGGCCAACGCCGGGCAGGGCCTGCAGCTGCGCGGCGACGTCGCTCTCGAGGTCGACGCGCCCCGACGCAACGTCTTTGGCGAGGGTTCGCAGGTACGGGCCGCGATAGCCGGCACCCGCAACCTTCTTATAGAAACGATCCGGGGCCGCGGCCATCGCCTGCGGGGTGGGAAAGGCGCGCCCATACGGTCCCGTCGGCGGTGCACCGGGCGCCTTCTCCCCGAGGTGCTCGACCAGCGCGTTGACCATCCGGGTGGTCCCGCCCCACGAGGTGTTGGTCGTGCAGATGGTCTTGACTACGTCCTCGAACACGGTGGGACTGCGCACCATCCGTCCGGCGCCCCTGAGGACCCAGGCGAGATCGGGATCCTCCGCCGCCACGGCGTAAAACGGCATCAGGTCGATGTCCAGGCTGAGAACGTGGCGGACTTGCGCCATCACGGCGGCCGCGGCGCGCACGGTCGGCGGTCGACCGGCGATATCGATCAACCCATGGCCGGGACGGGCCTGAGAAATGACGATGGTCCGGGGGTTGAATCCGTTCAGGGGAACGGTGATTTCAAAGATCCAGGCTTTCTGGTCGAGCCGCATCGGCGGCAGCTCCGCGATCCCATGCGAGAGGAATACGCGGCGGAGATCGACGACTTCGCCCACCGGTCCCAGCAACGGGAACTCGGCCCGCCACTGGGCGCTCACCCTGGAACCGGCCTCGTCCAGATTTGTTTCTCTCCGACGGCTCGGAATCCCAGCCGCTGGTAATAGCCGGGCAGCGGCGAGTCGCGCGTGCACTGGAGGATGAGGCGCTCGGCGCCGAGCGCTCGCGTTTGCGCGCTCATGGCGAGCGTCAGCGCCGCGCCCACTCCGCGCCGGCGCGCCGACGGGTGCGTATACAGGCCGTGGAGGTAGGCGCCCGTGCCGTGCTGGAAGAGGCCGACGTGACCAACCGTCTGCGCGCCGTCATCGGCGAGATAGAAATGGTGCGGCGTGTTGGCGGCACCCCAGCGATACAGCGCGATCAGCTGCGCCCTCATCGCGTCAGTCCATCCGTGTTCCTGCGTGTCGGCACGGATCAGCTCTTCGAAGGCCGTCCATGACGCCTCGCCCGCAACCGGGAGGATCTTGAAGCCCTCAGCCGGCCCTCCCCCAGAGGGCGTTGACGGAACGGAGACCTGGACCATCGCGACACGGGTCTCGCTTGTATAGCCCGCCGCGAGCAGGCGGGGATTGAGCGCCAGGATGGTGGCTGGGTCGCGGCTGCTCGCGCGGAATGTGGTCGCCCGCGGAATCGCTTCGCGGACTACGCGCTCCAGGTCGGCGGCGTCCCAGTTGGGCGCCACCAGGTCCTCGATCCCGTTCAAGAAGAAGAGGTCGGGATAGGTCGTGTTCCAGACGATCTCGCCGAACGGCCGACGAAGATGCACGCCCCCGGCTCGACCCTGGGCCGCCGCCGCGCCGAAGACCTCGTCGGCCAGTGCCTCGAGCTGAATGCTCACCGCGTGTAGCCTAAACCGCGCAATGAGTCAAGCGGCCTCTCAAGCCGCGGCCTTCTACCGCGAAGTCGTCGCATCCGGGAAGGTATGGACCATTCGGGACGCCGGTGGCTTTCCGGCACCCCGAAGCGGGTCGGGCCATCGGAGCATGCCGTTTTGGTCATCGCTGGCGGGGGTCGAGAGAATCATCAAACAGGTCCCTGCCTATGCGGGGTTCGAGTCAGTTGAGTTGACGTTGGAAGAGTTCAGGGACACTTGGTTGGGCCGCCTTGAAAAGGACCAACTTCATGTCGGCCTCAATTGGACTGGCCCCCGAGCCACGGGATACGACATTAGAGCCAGCACGGTCCGTCAGGTCCTTGCCAAATAATCCAGCGCCGCCAGGTATCCGTCAAAGCCCAGTCCCGAGATCACGCCTTTCGCCGCCGTGGCCGTCACCATCCGGTGCCGTTCCGGCTCGCGGCGGAAGACGTTGGAGATGTGGACCTCGACGACCGGCTTGCCGGAGCCGCGCAGCGCATCGGCGAGCGCGAGACTGTAATGCGAGAGGGCGCCGGGATTGACGATGATGGCATCGCTGGGCTCGCTTTCGATCCAGTCGATCAGCTGACCTTCGTGATTCGACTGCCGGAAGCCGAGCTCTACGCCGAGCTCCCTGGCGCGGTTGTTGAGCACCTTCTCAAGATCGGCGAGCGTCTTCGTGCCGTACACCTCGGGCTCCCGGCGTCCGAGCGTGCCGAGGTTGGGGCCGTTGAGCACCAGGACCTTCATTCCGGAAGCACCTCGGCGAGCGCGGCGCGGACGATCGAGGGATCGACCCACCGCCCGTAGTCGGCCCGGCCGATCTCGCGCAGTAGCACCCAACGCGGCTCACCCGATTGGGATTTCTTGTCGTGGCTCATCGCATCGAACAGCTTCGCATGCGGGACGGCGGGCCGCTCCGCGAGCAGACCCGCATCGCGGAGGAGCGTGTCCTGCGCTTCCACGGTCGCAGGCGTGCAGGCACCGGCGAGCAGGCTGATCCGTGCCGCCACTTCCATCCCCCAGGCAACGGCACGGCCGTGCCGGATGTTGCCGAAGCCGACAGCGCGTTCCAGCGAGTGACCCACCGTATGCCCGTAGTTGAGGATCGCGCGCTCGCCCGCCTCGTTGGGATCTCTGGCCACCACGGCCGCCTTGATACCGATCGCGCGCGCCACGGCCTCGCGAATCGCGGAAGGTTTTCGGCTTAGAACCGCCGAAATATTGGCGGACAGCCAATCTGCAAAGGAACGTTCCGCGATCAGGGCGGCCTTGATGATCTCGGCGAGGCCGGAGCGGTACTCCTCGTCCGGCAGGCTCGCCAGGTAATCGAGGTCACAGAAGATGGCCGCGGGCTGGTGCATGGCGCCCGCCAGGTTCTTGCCCGCGGGCAGGTTGATGGCGGTCTTTCCGCCGATGCTGCTATCGACCATCGCCAGCAGCGTGGTCGGCATCTGGACATAGCCGATGCCGCGCATCCAGGTCGCGGCGGCGAACCCGGCGACATCGCCGACGCTTCCCCCGCCCAGGGCAATCACCGCACCGCGGCGGTCGACGCCGGCCGCCGCCAGCGCCTCGTAGATGCCGGAGAGCACGGCCAGGGTCTTGGCCGCCTCGCCCGGCGGCACCACGTGCAGCGCTGGGGAAAGGCCGGCACTGGACAGTGCAGCGATGAGCGGCTTGGCGTACTGGCGGCTCACACCGCCGTCGCTCACGACGACCACGGGGGCACGTCCCCGGAGAACCGACGGGACGAGGTGAGACAAGCCGTGCCCCACCGTGACGTCGTGGGGAGAACCGGGAACATCGATCCCGATCCGCTGCAGACCATTGGCCGAGAGACGCTCGTGGAGTCGCTGGGCGACCTCCGCGGGGCTGATGCCATCGGTCTGGATCACCACGTCCGCCTCGAGATAGCGCGGCAGGCGCCGCGGCAGTAGCGAGGCGATCACCGACGGCCCTCCCGGCTTCAGCATGGGGCGATCGGTTGATCCATTCAGTCGGCGGGCGAGCTCCTCCGGCTCCGCGATCAACGCGACGACACGGTTGCCGTCCCGAATCCGCACCCAGTTCTCGTCCCGCATCGGCGCGCCGCCACCGACCGCGACCACCGAGTCGCTCGCTTCGAGCGTGTGTAGTAGGCAGCGGGTTTCGCGCTCGCGGAAGCCGGCCTCACCTTCGCTGGAAAAGATCTCGGCGACCGATCGCCCCGCGTCGGCCTCGATCACATCGTCGAGGTCGACGAAGGGCCGGTCCATCCGTTGCGCCAGCTGCGGACCCACGGTGGACTTCCCGCTCCCCATGAAGCCAACCAGGACGACGTTGTTCATTTGCGGATCTCCTGCAGGTAGCTCTCAACGTTGCGGTGCAGCTCCGCCATCGAGTCACCGCCGAACTTCTCGAGCAGCACGCCGGCGAGGACGAGTGCCACCATGGCCTCCCCCACCACCCCGGCAGCCGGCACGACGCAGATGTCGCTGCGCTCGTAATGGGCGCGCGCCGGTTCCCTGGTCTTGAGGTCCACAGTGGCCAGGGGCTTGAGGAGCGTCGAGATCGGCTTCATGTAGCCGTGCACGACCAAGGGCTCGCCGTTGCTGACGCCGCCGGTCAGTCCGCCCGCGCGATTCGTCTCGTGCCGCAGGCGCCGGTTGTCGTACACGGGCACGTCGTGGACCTGCGAGCCGGGCAAGCCTGCCCCCTCCACCCCATCGCCGATCGCGACCGCCTTGCAGGCGGGGATGCTGACGATCGCCTGGGCGAGCAAGCCATCGAGGCGCGTGTCCCACTGGCGGTAGCTGCCGAGGCCAGGCGGCACGCCGTCGGCAATCACGGTGAAGACGCCACCAAGGGTGTCGCCGCCTTCACGCGCGGCATCGATGGCCGCCACCATGGCCTCCCCTGCCGCGTCATCTGGAGCGCGGACGGGCGAGGCTTCGACCGCGTCCCACGAAATCGGTGTGGGTACGGCGGCCTCGATGGCCCCAACCGAGCGCGTGTAGCTGCGCACCTGCATGCCGAATTCCCGGAGGAGCAGCTTCGCGACGCCGCCGGCCGCCACGCGAGCTGCGGTTTCGCGGGCGCTGGCGCGCTCGAGCACGTCGCGCGCATCGTCGGCGCCGTACTTGAGCATGCCGGCCAAATCGGCGTGGCCCGGGCGCACCCGGGTGATCGGTTTGCGCTTGACCGCCGCCGCGTCGACCGCCATCACCTGGCGCCAGTTCTCCCAGTCGCGATTGGCGATCTCGAGCGTGATCGGCGATCCCAGCGTCAAGCCGCCGCGCACGCCGGCCACGATGTGGGCGGCATCGTGCTCGATGGCCATCCGCCCGCCTCGGCCGTGTCCACCCTGCCGGCGGGTTAGGTCGCGAGCGAGGTCATCTTCGCGCACGGTCAGCCCGGCAGGAACGCCGTCCAGAATCACGGTCAGTCGCTCGCCGTGCGATTCTCCCGCCGTCAGCAACCGGAGGGTCATGCCGGCACCGACTCGCGGTCCAACGCTGCCCGCATTACGTCAATGGGCGCCGTCCGGCCTGTCCAGATCTCAAATGATGCGGCACCCTGGTGCAGGAGCATGGCGCGACCCTCAGCCGACCGGCGGCTCCGAAGGTCGAAGAGGCGCTGATCGGGTCGTAGCCAGTCGGCGGGCGGAAGGTCGGTCGGTGTCGCGTTGACGACCAGGTCGGTGCCCGCGACTACTTCCTGCATTTTGTCCATTTCAACCGGGCCGCCACGCGCGATGTCCAGATCTGCGCACAGGCGTCGCGCCTGATTCAGATTCCGGGCGATAACCCAGACATCCGCAGTGGGTTGAAGGGCGGCAGCAACCGCGCGCGCGGCGCCGCCCGCTCCGATGATCGCGACGCGTCGATGGCCCCCACCCTGCCCTCCCCCGCGAGCGGGGGAGGGAAATTGCTCGTTAAGGGCGCGTTGGAACCCGACGACGTCGGTGTTCGAACCCTTGAGTCGCGCGCCTTGCCGGCTGATGGTGTTCACCGCTCCAATCCGAGCTGCCAGCGGATCCAGTTCATCCAGCAACGCCATCACCGATTCCTTGTGCGGAATCGTGACATTGGCTCCAAGGATGCGCTCGTCGGCGCGCAGCTCGGCGATGGCAGCCGCGAGACCGGCCGCGTTGATCTCTCGAGGCTGGTAGTGGCAATCGATGCCAAGCGCCGCGAACGCGGCGTTTTGCATTGCCGGCGAGAGGCTACGGGAGACCGGGTCGCCAAGCAGTAGGACCGTTGCGGTCATTTTGCTAGCCCCTGCAAGTCCGTGAAGAAGTCCGGATAGGAGATGGCGACGCAGTCCGCGTCCTCGATCGTGGTCGGACCGGACGCGACCAGTGCCGCGACGGCGAGCGCCATCGCGATGCGATGATCACCCTTCGACTCGACGGTCGCACCGCGCAGTTTCGCTGGGCCATGAATGGTGACGCCGTCCGCACGCTCGTCGACGACCGCGCCCATCCGGCGAAGGCCTTCCGACATGGTCGCCAGCCGGTCGCTTTCCTTGACGCGAAGCTCGGCGGCGCCTTCGATGAGGGTCGTGCCCTCCGCCTGGGTCGCCACAATGAGTATCGCGGGGATTTCGTCGATCGCGGCGGCCACGTCGGCGGCGCCCATCGTCACCGCGCGCAAGCGACGACCGGTGACGGTCACGGAACCGTGTGGCTCGACGCCCGTATTGTCGGCATCGACCTGGATCTCAGCACCCATCGACTCCAGCAGGCGAAGGAATGCCGTGCGGCTGGGATTCAGTCCGACCTCGTGAATCGCGACCGACCAACCTGGCCGGAGCGCCGCGGCCGCCATCCAGAAGGCCGCCGATGAAAAGTCGCCCGGGACCGAAAGCTCGATCGGGCGCAGCGGTTGATGCGATGGCCTGACCTCGACCGTTCCGGCCGCCACGTGGACATCGGTTCCCATCGCGCGCAGGAGCCGTTCCGTATGGTCGCGGGTGGCGACCGGTTCCACGACTGAGGTCGGACCACTGGCGGAAAGCCCGGCCAGGAGAAGCGCGCTCTTTACCTGGGCGCTGGGCACCGCCATCACATGCCGGCGTCCCTGCAGACGCGCGCCAGTCACCGTCAGCGGAGCGTGGCCATCCTTTGATTGGATGCTGGCGCCCATCAGGCGGAGTGGATCGACGACCCGGCCCATCGGCCGGCGCCGAAGCGACGCGTCACCGTCGAGGGTGGCCGAGACCCAGCTTCCTGAGAGGACGCCCAGCATCAGGCGCATGGTGGTCCCGGAGTTCGCGCAGTCCAGCGGCCCATGCGGTGGGCTGAACGATCGCCAGCCCCGGCCGTGGACTCGCGCCGGGCCGCCAATGCGATCGATCTTGACGGCCAGGCTGCGCAGGCAGGCAACGGTCGCTGCCACGTCCTCGCCGTCGGGAAGGCCGGCAATGCGGCTTTCTCCGTGTGCCAGCGCCGCCAGCATCAGGACCCGGTGCGCAATCGACTTGTCGCCGGGAACGCGAAGCTCGCCGGCAATCCTGGTTGCAGGCTCGACGATTTGCGCCGATTCCACGTCAGTGGGCGGCACGCGCGCCCTGCTGAAAGAGTTCGCCCACGCGGTCGCCGTGATCGATGCGCTCACGGTAATCGTGCAGGACATCGGCGAATCGATCGATCGCCTCGACCAGCGGGCCGCGGTTGGTCGCCGTGATGTCCTCATACAGCGTCGGGTCACCTTCGGCCAGACGGACCATGCCCCGATACCCGGGGCCGCCAAGTCGCGGATCAGCAAACGGCCGCACCGTCTGGGCGTACGCGAGGCTGAGCGTGAAGGCCAGGTGACTGAGAAATGCCATCTGCCGGTCATGCGCATCGGCGGAGAGGATTTGCGGACGCGCGCCAATCGCTCGGACCAGGCGGAACCATTCGTCGAACGGCGTGAGCTCCTGTCCGTCATCCGGCGTGAACACCCAGGTCTCACCGCGAAACAGCGTGGCATCGCTCTCGCTCAGCCCGCTCCGCTCCTTGCCCGCAACCGGGTGGCCCCCGAGGAAGCGGGAGGGGTCGGGCAGCGAGCGGGCCCACGCAAGCACGGGGCGCTTGACACTGGCAACATCGGTGACGATCGCCTGTCGCGGGATGTCGGCCGCGATCTGCTCGAGTACCGATTGAATCTGGTTGATCGGGGTCGCGACCACGACGATGTCGCAATCCGAAAGGTCGCGGAGGTCGGTTGACGCCCGATCCACCGCGCCGCGCTGCTGCGCCGCCGCCACACCCTCGGCGTGATGCGCGACGCCGCGCACTTCGAGCGACCCGCCCAGCCGTCGCAGCGCCAGACCCAGCGAGCCGCCGATCAGGCCCAGTCCAACGATGCCAACCCGCATCAGCGCACTCCGACCGTCCGGTGTAGCGCGGCAGCGACGGCATCGACTTGTTCGACCAGGTGGGCGAAGGCCTGCGGTGTCAGCGATTGGGCGCCGTCGGAGAGCGCCACCTCGGGTTGCGCGTGCACCTCGACGATCAGTCCATCCGCGCCCGCCGCAATCCCGGCCAGCGCCATCGGGGTGACCAGGGAACGCCGGCCGGTGCCGTGGCTCGGGTCGACGATCACCGGTAGGTGACTCAATTCCTTTATGAGCGGCACGGCGTTGAGGTCCAGCGTGTTGCGCGTGTAGGTCTCGAAGGTGCGAATGCCGCGCTCGCAGAGGATGACGTCGTAGTTGCCCTGGCTGAGGATGTATTCGGCCGAGAGTAGCCACTCCTCGATCGTGGCTGACATGCCTCGCTTCAAGAGGACCGGCTTGCGCAAGCGACCCACCTCCGACAGCAAGGGGAAGTTCTGCATGTTGCGCGCCCCGATTTGCAGCACGTCGACGATGTCGGCGAGTGTCCCGATGTCCGCCGGCTCGAGCACTTCGCACACCAGCGGCAGGCCAGTCTCGCGCTTCGCCTCGCGCAGGATGCTGATCCCGTCGCCACGGAGTCCCTGAAAGCTGTAGGGAGAGGTCCGCGGCTTGAAAACACCGCCGCGCAGCGCGTGGGCCCCCGCCGCCCGTACGTTCCGGCAGGTCTCGAGGTACAGCTCCTCGCCGTCAACCGAGCACGGTCCCGCCACGATCCATGGTCGGGCGGCACCCACCTCGTGGGCACCCACCGTGATGCGCGTATCGCGAGCTCGGAACTCGCGGTTCGACAATTTGAATGGTTTCGTGATGGGTACCACCTCAGCTACGCCAGGGGCCTCGATGAAGAGATCCCGCAGGGCGAATGGATTTGTTCCGATAACGCCGATCACGGTTCGCTCGTCGCCATCGCTCAGGTGAGTCCGGCACCCGTGCGCCTCGACCTGCGAGACCACCGCCGACACCTGTTCCTTGGTTGCGTCGTGCCGCATCACGATGATCATGCGGTCACCCTCAACGTCTGGGCGCCACGCAGGTAAACAAAACGCATCGCCGAGGACGGCTGGTCGGTGTTGACCAGCAGCAATACCCGGATACAACGCGGAAGGCTGCGCGGGTTCGACGCGGGGACGGCCATCTCGTGGGCGCACATCAGGGGCACATCGCCCCAGCCAAACCGCCTGGCCGCCGCGGCCGGGAACTCGGCGGTTAGATCGGGGGTGGTGGTGAACCACGCTGCCGCGATGTCGCCAGGCTGCAGCGCGTTCTCGCCGGCGATCTGCGCCAGCAACTCGGTCGTGGCGTCGACGATCGCCGCTTTGCTGTCTTCATCTGTGGTCGTCGCGCCGCGAATGCCTCGAACCGCCATCCTTGTTTGCCTCCTGGGCGCGCCAATCTAGTCGTCTGCTATGTGAGGAGGCCGGTGAACGGGTGGCGGCGGGAGGGGCGGCGCTAGCCCATCCCGAGCCGGTCCCGTGCCGGCCCGAGGTAGGCGTAAAAGTAAAAGCCCGCGAAGCGAACCCGCCCCGTCATGTGCCCGGCATCGTACAACGGGCACGCGCGTTTGGCAAGGGCCGAACGAAACCAGGATCGAATTGGACCGAACTACTGGTGCTGAATCGCTTAGGCGCTGGGGAGCATCTCCAGCGGGTCGACCGGGCTGTTATCGATCCGCACCTCGAAGTGGGTATGCGGTCCGGTCGAGTTGCCCGTCGAGCCGACCAGGCCGATCAGCTGGCCACGCTTGACCTGGTCGCCTTCCTTGACCCCGATGGCGAGGAGGTGACCGTAAAGGGTCTTTAGCCCAGCGTCGTGCTGGATGATGATGTAGTTGCCGTAGCCGACCAGCGCCCCGGCGGCGTCGGTCATCGGTCGGGCGAGCACGACAACGCCGTCGGCCGCCGCGAAGACCGGCGTCCCGAGTGGCACCGAAAGGTCGATCCCCGTGTGGAAATGGGCGAATCCGGCATAGGCCGCTTCAAACACATAGGCGGTTGGACCGAAACCCTGGGAAACCGCCGGGTGTGGGATCGGCCAGAGCAGCTTCCCGGTCGCGGTCAGCACCGGATCCGATGCGACCAGCTCCGCGGTGAGCTGCATATTCTGCTGGGCGAAGACCGCCTGCTCGATCTGGCTGAGGATGCTGTCGGTCTTGATCCGCTGGAGTGCCGCCCGCCGTGCCGCCACCTCGGGCGAATCGCTCTGCATCGCGTCGAGCGCGGACAGCGCCTCGTCGATCGTTCCCTGGAGCTGGGTCTGGAGCGACTGCTCGTTGGCGATTGCTTCGGCGAGCATCGTTCGTGAGCTGACCAGCCCGGTGAGGACATCCTTCTTTGACGCGCGGCTCCGCGCCAGCGTCGCCTCTGCATGCGCCAGCGCAACCTCGTCGGCCTGAACCGTTCGGACCAGGTCCCGCTCGCGGTCGACGACGACATCGCTGTAGCCAATCGTCTCGAGCAGGCCGCCGAAGCCGCCGGAGCGAATCAGGCTGACGAAGAAGCTGTCCTGGTGCTTGTAGAGCCGGCGAATGGTGGTGGCGAGCTGGTTGCGATCCGATAGGAGGCGCGCGCTCACCTCCGCGTGCTGGGCCGTGACGGCGGCGATCCTGGTGTCGAGCTGGGAGATCTGTCGCTGCGCGTCGAGGATCTGTTGGCCGAGCGCGACCAGGGCGAGCTGGGATTGACTGAGTGACTTCTCCAGCATCAGGGCGTGGGCTTCGGCGGCGGTCAAGTCACCAATCAGCTGGCCCTGGGCCTGGCGGTTCTGCAGCGCCGGGCTGGTCGGGCTGGCGCTGGGCGAGGCGGTTGGCGTCGCCGACGGCGTCGGGGATGGGCTGGCCAAATTCGCTACCGGGCTCGCACTCGCCGATGGCGATGGTGACGCGGAGGCGGCGGGTGACGCGGCGGTGTCGGCCAGCGCGCCGGCCGGCGCCAGCAGCAGGCCCAACCCGCCGGCCAGCCCCAGGGCCGCGATCGTCACCCTGCGGCGCGTCCGCACCCGTGCCGCCACAGCGGGTCGAGACTTTACCGCCCTATGAAATTCTTTACAACTGTTAAGGCCAAGGCTGGTGGTGCTTGCCCCGTCCGACCCCAAATCGCCTGCCTCCGTGGGCCCTTCCTGCCCGAATCGTATTCAGCGACGGCTCAGCCCCCTCCTCTGAGGACCGGTCCCTACTCTGTCCTATTTTCACATTTTTGTCACGCCTTGCCCGCTTCCACCTTTCCCGGAAGCGTCGTGGACACTTGCCGCGACCTAAGCTGTGCTACCATCCAAAAAAACCAACTGAGCTGTCACGGGGGAAGTGATCTGGCACAGAGCCGGTTTTTAACGCACACGCTTGTTTTGTTAGCGGCAGCCGTGATCCCGGTACTCACAGCCTTCGACCGACTCCACACCGACACCGCATACGGCGCAAATCCCACCCCTTCGGTCGTAGTGCGGACCACGCACGTCGACGACGTGGTGCTCAGCCAGGGTGGGTTCATCATGAAGATGAGCACGTCGAGTGTGGATGCCGCGGTTCGGCGGGGCGTCAGCTACTACACCATCAAGCCGGGCGATACCGTCCAGGATGTGGCGGGCCGATTCGGGCTGACCGTTGACACCCTCCGCTGGGCGAACAACATCACGGACATCACGAGCGTCATCCCGGGAGAGCGGCTGGTCGTCCCACCGGTCAACGGGATTCTGGTCAAAGTCCAGTCGGACACCCAGCTGAACGCGCTGGCGATCCAGTACCACGTCAACGTCCAGGACATCGTCGACTTCAACCTGCTGCGAGACCCGGATCACCTGAAGGCCGGCACCATGCTGATGCTCCCAGATGGCGTCGGGCCGGCCCTCGATAACGGCATCGGCAAGAAGACCGTCCGCTCGGTGACCTGGAACCGGTTTGGCCGGCAGGTGACGAACTACACGATCACCTATAGCAACGCACCGGTGACCGGCTCCGGCGGAAAGTTCCCCTACGGTTATTGCACCTGGTGGGTGGCGCACCGGCGCTATGTGCCGTGGAACGGCAACGCGTATGAATGGTGGGCGAACGCGCGGGCCTTTGGCTTCGCCGAAGGCCAGGTGCCGATGGCGGGCGCGATCATGGTGCAGGGCATCAGCTGGACCTCACCCGTGGGGCACGTGGCGTACGTCGAGTCGGTCAACGCCGACGGATCCTTCACCGTGTCCGAAATGAACTATGCCGGCTGGGGCCGCGTCGACTACCGAACGATCAAGTCGACGGCTGGCCTGGATCTGTTGGGGTTCATCTACTAAGGCAATTTCGCGACGCCTCTAAGATAGTCCGCGATGCCGACCCCCGAGGAATTCCTCGACGAGACGCGTGAGCAAGGCCTCCGCGAGCTCGAAGACTTTCTCCGGATTCCGAGCATCTCGAGCCAGCCAGACCATGCCGATGACGTACGCCGCGCCGCCGGCCACCTCGCCGAGCAATACCAGCGAATTGGGCTGCAGAATACCGAGGTCATCGACACGGCCGGGCACCCGGTGGTCTATGCCGACTGGCTGAAGGCCCCGGGCAAGCCGACGGTCCTGCTCTACGGGCACTATGACGTCCAGCCCGTCGATCCCCTCGATCTCTGGAAGTCCCCACCCTTCGAGCCCATCCGGCAGGATGGCCAGCTGCTCGGCCGTGGATCGTCCGACGACAAAGGCCAGATTGCATTGCACTGGCAGGCGATGGACGCGTTGCTGCGCACCACCGGCGAGCTGCCGCTGAACATCAAGGTGATCGCCGAAGGCGAAGAAGAGATCGCGAGCATCCACTTCGAAGCGTTTGTCCGGGCGAACCGCGACCGGCTCAAGACCGATTACTGCGTGGTCAGCGACACGACGATGGTGGCCAGGGGTCTTCCGGCCATTACCTATGCGCTGCGCGGCCTGATCTACTTCGAGCTTCGGGTCGAGGCCGCCACCGTCGACATGCACTCGGGACTGATGGGCGGGATCGCGCCCAATCCGGCGCAAGCACTGGCTGAAATCCTGACTCGTCTCAAGGATCCCGCCGGGCAGATCCTGATTCCGGGCTTCTACGACGGGGTCCTGCCACTGAGTGAAGAGGAGCGCGGGCAGTTCGCGCGCGTGCCTTTCGACGAAACCGCCCTGAAGCAGACCTACGGGCTCGAGGCCCTGCATGGCGAAGCGGGCTTTACGCCGACCGAGCGCAACTGGGCCCGGCCGACGCTCGACGTCAACGGCATCTGGGGCGGCTATCAGGGACCGGGGGCGAAGACGATCATCCCGGCCTGGGCCGCGGCGAAGATCAGTTGCCGGCTGGTGCCTGACCAGGATCCCAAGACGGTCGCGGCGGCGCTACGCGATTACATCAACGACATCCGGCCAAAGACGGTGCGGCTCCGCCTGACCGAGCTCGAGGGCGAGAGCAATCCCTGGATTACGCCGGTCGATCATCCCTTGATCAAGGCCGCTCACGCGGCTTTGACCCGCGTCTACGGCCAGGACCCCGCTCTCATCCGGTCAGGGGGATCGATTGGCGCCGTCGAAGTGATGGGCCGGCTGCTCGACGCGCCGTGCCTCCTCGTCGGCTTCGTCCTACCGGACTGCTTCGCTCACGCGCCGAACGAGCGACTCGATATCGAGAGCTTCTACCTGGGTCGAAAAGCCGCCACGCAGCTCTGGAAAGAGATCGCCAGCATCCCCTCGCAGCCGCGGCCGCTACCCGGCGGCGCGGGTGCGCGTGATGTCCAGATTCAGCTGGTCGTGACCCGGGACGGCAGCGTCGTCGGCTTCAACTAGCGGCTGATAAGGGTCGTCCTCGTCTGAGATCGGGGGGCGATGGCGGTAGCGGTTTTTGACGGCCTCGTGGGGCAGGCCGGCCCGCAGCTCGACGAAGCGAGCCCGCAATTCAGCCTGGCGTGAGGCCGAGGCCGCCCGCGGCAACCGCTCCGATCGGCGGAACCCGAAGACCGCGTCCCATCCCACCTGCAGGAGCGCTCCCGCATATTCATCGATCGGAACGCCTTCGGCTAAAGCCGCCGCTTCGATGTAATCCTCGAGTGTCGGATCGACGCGCGCGATGAGCTTTGCCATCGACTCCCTTGGTGACCGCCGCGTTCCCTGACTCGCACCATACTCCATCCAGCGAGGCATGCGCACCGGCGAAATTGCCGTGCATTTTGCGCTCCGGAGGCGGCGCGATTACTCGGCGACGAAGCGGTAGCCGATACCAGGCACCGAGTGAATGTAGTGCGGCTTTTCCGAGTCGCGTTCGATCTTCTTCCGCAGGCGGTAGACGTGGGCGTCCACGGTGCGGGTCTCGATCTCGACCTCGTAGCCCCAGACCTTCCGGAGCAGCTCGCCGCGGCTCACCACCTGACCGGCTTGCGAGGCCAGCAACGACAGGAGGTTGAACTCGGTCAGTGTCAGGGCGACTTCTTTGCCCTCACGCCAGACCTGGCGGCTGTTCATGTCGATGATGAGGCCTGGGAACTCGAAGCGCGTCTTGGGCAATGCCTGCGCGACCGCCTGCTCGCTTCGGCGCAAGTGTGCGCCCACCCGGGCTAAGAGTTCCCGCACCTCAAACGGCTTGGTCAGATAGTCGTCGGCCCCCACCTCGAGCCCAACGACGACGTCGATGGTGTCGTTCTTCGCGGTCAGCATGATGACCGGCACCTGGGTACCGTCGGCGCGCAGCTGGCGGCAGACGTCCATCCCGGACACGCCCGGCAGGTTCAGGTCGAGAATCACGAGGTCGGGCTCGGACTTCTCGATCATCTCCATGCCCTTCTCGCCGGTGTCGGCCTCGAGAAGCGTCAGGTTTTGACCCACGCATGCCATTCGGACGACCTCGCGGGTCGGCGCGTCGTCCTCGATCATCAGGATTGTCTTCGGGAACGGCATTTGGTCGGGTCCTACTCCTTCTCCAGAAAGTTCGTCACTTGCAGCATGAATTTCTTGAGTTCGATCGGTTTTGCGATGTAGCCGGAGCACCCCGCGGCCAGCGCCTGCTCTTCGCTCCCCTTCAGCGCGTTGGCTGTCAGGGCGACCACCTTGATACCCGCGGTGGCCGGGTCAGCTTTGAGCTGGCGAGTGACTGCTAATCCATCAACGCCGGGAAGCTGCATATCCATCAGTATTAGGTCGGGCCGGAGGTGGCGAGCCTTCTCCAGGCCCTCCTGGCCGTTGCCGGCGGTGTCTACGGTGAAGCCGTTGCCCTCCAGGACCATGCGGGCCAGATCCAGGTTGGAGGGGTTGTCCTCGACGACCAGGATGCGGTTTCGTTTGCTGGGGCCGGGCCGGAGGGGGAACTCGACGGTGAAAGCGGTTCCCTTGTCGGGTGCGCTGTCGAATTCGATCGAGCCGCCGTGCAGCTCGATCAGCTTCTTGGTCAGGGCCAGGCCCAGCCCGGTGCCGGGATACTCCCGGTTGTTGGCGCTCTGGACCTGGTAGAAAGCGCCAAAGATCTTGTGCTGGAGCTCTCTGGGGATCCCGATGCCGCTGTCCTGGACCGTGATCCGGAGCGCGTCCTCCCGGACGACGGCCTGGAGGCCGACCTTCCCCGAGGGTGGCGTGAACTTGATGGCGTTCGACAGCAGGTTATAGAGGACCTGCTTGAACTTGTTCTTGTCGGCGATCAGCAGGGCCTCCAGCGGCTCGACGCTGGAGGCGATCTCGATGTCCTTCTTCATCGCCAGCGAGCGCACCACGTTGAGCACTTCCCGGACGGCGGAGTCGACCCCGAACTCCTCGTAGACCAGGTCCATCCGCCCGGCCTCGACCTTGGTCAGGTCGAGGACGTCGTTGATCAGCGACAGCAGGTGGCGGCCGCTGTTATAGATGTTGTCCAGGCAATCCCGGCGCTGCTTTTCGCTGATCTTGCCGGCCAGGTCGTCCCGGAGCAGTTCTGAGAACCCCAGGATGGCGTTGAGTGGCGTGCGCAACTCGTGCGACATGTTGGCCAGGAACTCCGACTTGAGCCGGCTGACCTCGGCGATCTGCGCGTTGGCCGTCTCCAGCTCCCCGAGGTGGGCCTGCAACTGCTCGTAGAGCCGGCCGTTCTCGATCGCGATCGCGGCCTGGTTGGTGATGACCTTGAGGATGGCGACGTCGAGCTCGGTGAAGGGATCGACCCGCTGCCGCGAGATGGTCATGGCGCCCACCACCCGCTGCGTGGTCGCCAGCGGTTGAACCATCAGCGAGCGCGGCGAGCGGCTCTGGTCGAGCATCTTGAAGCGCGGGTCCAGGGTGGCGTCGGCGATGTTGAGCGTCTCGAGCTGTTCGACCGCGTAGCCGAGGATGCCTTCGCCGAGCACGAAGCGCGCGATGTGCGGCACCATGTCGCGATGTGGGTAGGTGGCGGTGGCGGTCAGCTCCCGGCTGCCCTCGTTGAGCAGGAAGACGGTGGCCGCGTCGAATTGCACCATCTGGGAGGTCGCTCGCAACATCGCGTCGATGTTGTCGTTCAGCGAGAGGGAACCGGTGAAGAGACCCCCGAGCCGGTTCAGCAATTGAATCTCGGGGTCGGCTGTCACGTGGGCCACATTATAGGTCATGATTTTTGACACAACAGCAACTGCGGTTGTGGGCTTTCGATTCTGCAACGTCACCCTCCGTGACTTCCTTTCTCTGTCGGCCGCCTGATTTCGGGCCGGCGACGTTGTGTGACGCAACCGGGCCCCCGGTAAGCTGAGACGCTGTGAAGGCGGTTCGATTTCACCAGCACGGCGGGCCCGAGGTCCTGCGCTACGAAGAGGTGCCGACGCCGGCGCCGGGACCTGGCGAGGTCCTAATCGGGCTGCGAGCCGCGGCGCTCAACCATCTCGACCTGTTCGTCCGCAACGGCCAAACCCCCGGCGTGGCGCTCCCCCACATCGGTGGCGCCGACGGCGCCGGGGTGGTGCTGGCCAACGGCACGGGCGCGGCCCGACACCCCGTGGGCAGCCGGGTGTTCTTCGACCCCGGCCTCAGCGACGGGACCTGTGACTACTGCGCCCGCGGCGAGCACAGCCTCTGCGATCGCTGGGAGATGCTGGGCGAAAATCGAGACGGCACCTTTGCCCAGGCGGTGGTCATGCCGGAAGTCAACCTGCGACCGATCCCGGGCGAACTCAGCTTCGAGGAGGCCGCCGCCTTTCCGCTGGTTTTTTTGACCGCCTGGCGCATGCTCATGACCAAGGCCCGCGTGATGCCAGGCGAGAGCGTGCTCATCCTGGGCATTGGCGGCGGCGTTGCGCTGGCCGCCTTGCAGATTGCCAAGCACGTAGGCGCCCGGGTCTTCGTCACCTCGAGTAGCGCGGAGAAACTCGAGCGCGCGCTGGCGCTCGGCGCCGACGTGCTCATCAACCACCAGGAGACCGATTTCTCGCGGGAGGTCTGGAGGATCACCGAGAAACGAGGGATTGACGTCATCGTCGATAACGTGGGGGCGGCGACCTGGGACCGCAGCATCCGGGCGCTCGCCAAAGGCGGCCGCTTGGTGACCTGCGGCGCGACCAGTGGGCCGAAGCCAGATGAGGACCTTCGCCGGATCTTCGTGAAGCAGGTAACCATCTACGGATCGACAATGGGAACGCGCCACGACTGGGAGCAGCTGAACCGGCTGCTGGCCGCGAAAACCCTGCGCCCGATCGTCGACCGGATCTTCCCGCTCGAACAGGCGGCGCAGGCGCAGACGCTGATGGAGGACCACGGCCAATTCGGCAAGATCGTGCTCACCATCCCCCCGCTGTCGTGAGACGCCGGGCGCTGACCACCGTGATGGCGCTGGCGCTCGTCGCCTGTGGCCAGCCAACGGCCAAGTCGGGGCCGACGGCATCGCCGCGCCACACGCCGACCGTGACGCCCAGCCCGACCCCGCCCCCGACGCCGACGCCCCTGCCGCCACCGCCCAACCTGCCCGCCGCCGGCGGAATCAATGTGCCGGCGGGCTTTTCCGCCTATCTCTATGCGAGAGGAGCCGGAGCCACCACTGCCATGGCGTTTGGACCGGACGGCCGGCTGTACGTGGCAACCCAGGGCGGGACCGTCGAGGTGGTGGGCGCCCCAGGCGCGGCGCCCCAGACGTTGGTCTCGGGCCTTCCCATCGCACTTGGACTCGCCTGGCGAGGGAACGAGCTCGTCGTTTCCGTACGGGGCAGCGTTCGGAGTTACCAGCTCAGCAACGGCGGCCTTGCCGGTGGGCACGTCGTCGTCGGCGGCCTCCCGACGGGCCGCCACCAGAATGACGCGATCCTACCCATGCCGAATGGCGATGTTCTGTTGGGAGTGGGCTCGACCTGCGACGTTTGCGTCGAGCCCGACTCGCGCAGTGCCACGGTCCTGCGCTTCCATTCCGACTGGACCTTTGCCGGGATCGCGGTGCGCGGCACCCGGAATCCTTTCGGACTCGCCTTGCGGGCCATCACCGGCGATGCCTATGTGATGATCAACGGCCAGGACAACCTGGGGGCGCAGCCTGCCGATCACATGTTGCGGGTGGTCGACGGCGAAGACGCCGGTTGGCCGCGATGCTGGCCCGCGTATCCGGATGGCAGCCTTCATGGCAATTGCGGCGGCGTCGTGGCGCCGGTGGCCGTGTTTACGCCCCATAGCTCAGCGGACGGCATCGTCATCTACGACGGCAGCGAATTCGGCGGCGATTACGCCGACAATGCGTTCGTGACCGAGTGGGGCGCGAACGCCGGCGGACCGATCGGCCGGCGCGTGTTGCGGGTCGTTCTCTCGGGCTCGGGCGCGAGCGAACACGGCCAGGTCAGCGATTTCGCCACCGGGTTCTCGCATCCGCTGGCGATCACCGTCGCCCCGGACGGCGGCCTGCTGGTCGGCGACTACGGCACCGGGCAGATCGTCGAGATCTTCCGCACCAGCTAAGGGAAAGAACGGAGCCGTTTTGCCCGTCGCATTCACCATCGGCCTGGTCGATCGCTTCAAAGACATGACGGACTGGCTGGCCCAGGGCGAGGCGAGCGCCAGCCAGGGCTACCTCACGTCGGAGGGCGGCCCGCTGCACCGTCCCAGCCGCGAGTGGTACGGGCAGGTGATGCCTGGATCATGGGCGCCGAACATCGACGGTGACGGAGTCGACGGCAAGCTCGCCGGCATCGGGGCCATCCATCGGCACGACCCCGGGTTTGACGAGAACGTCTTCCTGGCCCAGGTGCAGCGGCTCTTCTTTGCGGTGCTCGAGGCCTGGACTGCGCTCAAGCCGGCGTTGAGCCAGGGCGTGATGGCTTCCGTGATCTGGGAGCAGCAGAAGGCGCAGATCAGCGCCTATCGCGCCAAGGGCTGGCGCAACATGCTCGACGGGCTCAGCTTCACGAGCGGGATCGTGGCCGGCGCGCTCTCCAATAGCGGGTTCGACACGGTGACCGTTCGCCTCAACGCCAACTCTGCCGACTACGATCTCGATGGTGGCGCACGGGTCATCAGCGGCGACACCAATCGCCGGGATTGGACGGAAGATTGGACCTTTCAGCGTCCGTCGACGATGACGACCGGCCTGCCTGGGACGATAACCTCGGAGAGTTGTCCGAACTGTGGCGCGTCGGTCAACGTCGACATCACGAGCATTTGTCCCTTCTGCGATGCGGCAGTGATCTCCGGAAAGTTCGGTTGGTTGCTTACACGCATCGATCGGGTTTAGTTAAAGAAGTTCGCGAGCCGCTCTTGAAGAAGTTCGAGAGCCTTGTCGCGGCTCGCGAACTTCGAAAGCCGAGCTCCCACCGTTCAAGAAACGCGCGGCCGGGCGCTTGTCAGCAACATGCAAGGCACCGCGCGTACACAACTGAGGCCGCTGGTCGACGGTGGGAGCTCGGTTTCAGCGCCTTTTCGGCGCTGAAAACAGAAAACCGACCATCGCTCAGTGGTCGGTTTTCCTGCCCCGCTGTGGGCCGTGCCCGCCGGCAGGCGAGCGCGTCTATTCTCTCACCGCCGAGGTCCCTTTGGGCGGCGATTCGCGGATTTGATGGCAGCGCGAGTTCCACACTTGTCAAGACTGGTATCAGGTTATGTGCTAGTCGCGGTGCGAGCCTGCCACCAGGGTCTCGGGCCGTTTCGCTGCGGCACTACAGCGCTCCCGTCTCGCGAAGGCTCCGGAAGCGCTCTGCCGATATCACCAAGTGATCCAAGACTTCCACACCGAGTAATCTGCCGGCCTCGAGGAGGTGGCGCGTCACAGCAAGGTCCTCGGGACTGGGGGTCGGGTCGCCGGACGGATGATTGTGCGCCAGGATGACCGCGGCCGCGCCCATGGTCAGCGCCGGCCCGAAGACCTCGCGCGGTTGGAGGGCGGCGACGTTGAGCCCGCCAATGGCCACCTTCTCGCAACCGACGGGCTGGTTGCGAGTATTCAGATACAGCACCGAGAAGCATTCCTTCGGGCTGCTCCGCAGGTCCTGGAACTGCAGCAAGGCCTCCCTGGGTGAGGTGACCGCGGGGGCGGCACTGTCAGCCGGAATGTGCCAGCGTCTGGCCAGCTCGCGAACCATCAGCAGCCGGCGGACCTGTGCCGGCCGAAAACCGTGCCGTCTCGCCGCGTCCCGCAGATCACCCGGCTGACGCTCGACGATGCCGCCTTCGGCCAGCAAGGCCTTCACCCCGGGGAGGTCAGCGCGCTGCCCGAGCAGCGCCGCCAGCAGACCTGGCTCGTCCGGCGCAGCCATGGCAGCATGATACTACAAATCTGTGTATCTGTCGCCGCTTATGGTTAGTGCCGCCCCAAGACCGCGCCCAGGATCACCAGCAGCACGATGACGACGAAGACCACGATGACCACGCCCACCAGCAACGCGTAGCGGTTGATCGTCGTGTCGCTGATGGGCGCGTTGACCGACATCGGCGGTCCAGGCTGTACGGGCGAGCCTGCGCCCGGTGGGAGCGGAGCTCCAGCAGGCACAGCAGGGCGATCGACAAACGCGCCGGGCGGACCCGGGGATTGGGGTGCGGGCGGCTGCGACCAACCGGTGGCGTCTCCCCCACTCGATGCCGGGTCGGGCGCGGGTCCGTCGGTTGCGGGTCGGTCCTGTTCGGTCATCCTTGCCACTCCGATGCTTGTGTGATGTTGTCGAGGACCCAGCCGAACTGTCCACTCGTGACGGTCGCCTTGCAGTAGTTGCACACGCCGGACTCGTTGATCGACAGCGGCGCGCCGCAGTTGGGACACTGCGTCACCTCTGCCCCTTCGCCCGCCTTGGTCCGGGCAGATCCGCTTCGAATGAAGGTCCAGTATTCCGTGAAGTTCTGGTTCTGGCGCGAGCCGTAGATGACTTTGTTGGCCGTGGTGTCGTCCACCTCGTAGTCTGCGGCGCTGGCGTCGATGCGGACCGTGATGGTATCGAAGTTGGGATCAGTCTGCACCTTGACGATCTGGACGCCGCCGATGACCAGGTTGTCGAGCATGTTCTTCTTGTGGGCGGCGATCATCGCATCGATCTGTGTCTTCCACCGGTGGTAGATGCCGTCGGACATGTAGACCCGGGCTGGCTCGAGGTTGCGATCCATCCAGGCCTTCTGCAGCGCAAAGAAGGCGGCCTGCGCCCGGTCGAGGAACATCTGCTGGTTGAAGTTCGGATCCTTGGCCTGCAGCGCCGCCAGGTCTTCGGTCACGGTCGAGCGCATCTGCGCCATCGGCGCGTAGGCCGGGCCGTAGTTCGACGCCTGCATCGGGTTGCCGATGCTCATCCGACGGTAGACCTGCCAGAGGGCGAAGAGGATGAAGAGAAAGAAGAAGAACCCGCCCCCGCCGCCGCCAAAGAAGAGAAAGGGCAGGAGCAATCCGCCGCCGCCAAAGCCGCCGCCCCCACCGAAGGAGCCGCCGCCGCCGCCAAATCCGCCGCCGCCGAAGCCGGGCTCGTCAGGACGACCGACGTTGCCAGCAGGGCCGCCAGGCCCAAACGCCGCGTCAGATTCACTGGGCCGGTGCCGGTGTGCCTCCGCCGGTGAGTGTTTGGCCGCAGTTGGTGCAGAACTTTGCGGTCGCCGAATTCTGGGTGCCGCACTTTGGGCAAGCCATGGTGGCGCCGGCCGGCGCCGGCGCCGGCGAGAGCGCCTGGCCGCAGCTGCTGCAGA
>VBHO01000008.1 GCA_005882045.1 Chloroflexota bacterium
CAGGGCGGGATCGGCGTCATCCCGTCCGTTAGCGATGCCTTCTGCAAAGTTTGCAATCGGATCCGGCTCACGGCCGAGGGGCATCTGCGGACCTGTCTGTTTTCGATCCAGGAGCACGACGTCAAGGCGTTGCTTCGCGGTGGCGCCTCCGATGCCGAGATCCGCGACTTCATCGTGGCCGCAGTCTGGCAGAAAGAAGAGGGTCACAAGATCGGCCAGGCCGATTTCGTTCGGCCCGCCAAGACCATGAGCCAGATCGGCGGCTAGTCCGCTAGAAACATCCGCCGGAAATTTGCGGGCCGGGGTGCCGGCGCCACTGCATCACCGTGCCGGTACTGCTCCGGTACTGCGCCAACGTCGGCGAGATGAGCGTGATGGTCCCCCGATCGATCGGATTCCCGAAGCCGGCGGGCGGGTTGCCGTGGCCGTCTGAGGCCGGGCCAGGGCCGATCGGGTCCCAGAAGCTGCCATCGAAGTCCATCGCCTGCGGCCAGTCGAGCCCACAGTGCGTGTAGAGCTCAATTCGATACGACACGCCCAGGGTCGCCCGGCCGGAGCGTGGGAAGTAACGGGAAAGGCCGTTACCCAGGGGCTGAGGCGCAACCGCGCTCACCTGCGGCGGCAGCGATCGCAACCCTGATGACGCGACCTCGACGATGATGGCCGCGGCCAGCATGACCGCGAGTAGGAGCACCGTCGCCACCAGCGCCCTCGACGGAATCTGCCAGCGGGTCACCGAGGCAGCACGCCACCAATCTCGAGGCTGCGGCTTCATATGGCTAGAACGTTAGACGAGCGGCCGTACAATTTGTTCTATGCGAATGGCGATCGGGAGTGACGAGCGGACGCATGTGACCGACGTCGTCGTCGCTCACCTCCGTGGCATCGGCATCGACGTCGAGCTGCACGGTCCGCTCAACGATCGCCCGATGGACTGGGTCGATGTCGGTCGGGAAGTTGGTCAGCGGGTCGCGTCCGGTGCCTGCCAGCAGGGGGTGTTGTTTTGTTGGACCGGCACCGGTGTTTCGATCGCCGCCAACAAGGTGCCCGGGATCCGGGCCGCGTTGTGCGCCGACGCCGAGACGGCCAAAGGGGCACGCCGTTGGAACGACGCCAACGTGCTGGTGATGAGCCTGCGGGCGACGCCGGAAGCCGTCGCGAAAGAGATCTGCGACGCCTGGTTGGAAACTAGCAGCGACGAAGCCGAGCGCGAGACGATCGCCAAAGTCGAGAGCCCTCACCCTGCCCTCCCCCAGAGGGGGAGGGATAAAGAAAGCCCTGCCCTCACCGAGCGGGGGAGGGAGAGCTGAATGGCGACGAATCTGGCCGATCAGAAGTGCATCCCCTGTCGCGGCGGCACCCCGCCGCTCACCCATGACCAGATCGTGCCCCTGCAGGAAGAGCTCGAGGGCTGGCTGGTCGAGGCGGATAAGAAACTCATCAAATCCTTCAAGTTGAAGAACTGGCTGGAGGCCGTCGATTTTGTCAACCGGATCTCGCCCGTGGCCGAGGCGGAGAATCACCATCCCGATCTCTACGTCCGCTGGGGCGAGGTGCGCGTCTATCTCTGGACGCACAAAATCAACGGCCTGACCGAGAGCGATTTCTACATGGCCGCCAAGATCGACCGCGTCTTCGCTCCGGCGTGATCACCCTCATCCACGGCGGCGAGGGTTACCTCGTCGATCGAGCGGCGCGGGATCTGGTGGAGCCGCTTCGCACCGGACTGACGCTGGAGTTCAACTACGAGGACATCCAGGCGGACGCGTTGACCGCCGACGCATTCGCCGAGAAGGCCGGCACGCTCCCCTTCATCGACTCGCTCCGGGTGCTCGTGCTGCGTGACTGGGGCCTGCTCGCGGGCAAGCGGGACAAGGGCGCGGGCGCGGAGCGGGCCGCCGCCTACCTGGAGGGGATCCCCGATACGACCCACCTGATTGTGGTGGCACACGTCCTGGTCGCCCCCGGCAACGCGCTGTACAGGACGATCACGGCGATGGAGAAGGACAAGCGGGCTCGCATCCAACGCTACGAACCGCCCCGCCGATCCGACCGCGCCGGCTGGGTGCGCAAGCTCGCCGAGGAACGCGGGCTTACGATCACACCCGCAGCCGTGCGGGTGCTGCTCGAGCGATCGCAACCCGACCTGCGGCTGCTCGACCAGGAGATCGCCAAGCTCGCGATGTATTCGTTGCCATCGACCCGCATCGACGAGGAAGCCGTTCGGGCCCTCGTCAGCGACTCGCGTGAAGAGGAGATCTTCGCGCTGACCGACTCACTGGGGAGCGGCCGGCCGGGAGAGGTGGCCGGCGTGCTGCAATCGTTGCTCGATGCGGGTCGCGAGCCCACCTGGCTGCTCTACACGTTGGTCAGCCACTGGCGACGGCTGATCCAGGCGAGGGCGGTGCGGGATCGGGGCGGATCGCTGGCGGATCTACAGGCCAAGCTCTCGGATCATCCCTTCGTCGTGGAGAAGGCTTTCCGGCAGGCGATCGATTACAGCGCCGCCGATCTCGACCAGGGGTTCCATGACCTGTTGCGGATCGAGGAGCAGATCAAGCTCGGCGAGCTGGATGCGAGGCTTGCCGTCGAAGGCTTCATTCTCGAGCAAGTCCTCAGCACCGCCGGCTAAAGGTCTCGGAATGTCCCTCCCCCTCTGGGGGAGGGCAGGGTGGGGGCTCTAGGCTTTCGCTTTTGCGGGCTTGGAGGCCGGCTTCTTGGCCGCGGGGGCTGGCTTCGCCGACGCCTTCGCTGCCGGCTTGGGCGCGGCAGCGGCGGCTGGCGCAAGCTTGGCCAGCGCACTCATCAGGCGGGCCTTGCGACGGGACGCATTGTTGGCGTGCAGGACCCCTTTCTCGGCGGCCTTGTCCAGCGCGCTGATGGCCCGGCGAACTTCCTCGCTGGTCAAGCTGGCCGCCTCGGGCAGCGCGGGGCGCCGCGCGCGGGAGACCAGCGTCTTCACCGCCGAGCGGGTGGAGCGATTCCGGTCGCGCTTCCGCAGCGAGGCGCGTACGCGTTTCTTGGCTGACTGGGTATTCGCCATGCGAGCGGTGATTATACGCGACAGGGCGCATCTACAATGACCACCGATGTCTAGCGAGCGGCGGCGCATCGCGTCTGCCGCAACGCTCATCCTGGTCGCCTACGGCCTAAGCCGCGTCCTTGGTGCTGCGCGCGAGCTGGTGATCGCGAACACCTTCGGGACCAGCCATCAGATCGATGACTACCGGGTGGCCTTCGCCGTTCCCGACCTCCTGTTCAATCTTTTGCTGGCGGGCGCGATCAGCTCGGCGTTCATCCCGGTGCTGTCGGAGCACCTGGCCAAAGGTGAGAACCAGCGTGCCCGGGAGATCGCGCGACGGGTCCTCAACGCCGCGGTCCTGATCCTGACGCTCGGCGCGGCCGTCCTCTTCATCGTTGCCCCGTTCTACGTCTCGCTGATCGCGTTCGGATACAGCGCACACGATCACGAGGTCATCGTCGGCTTGACCCGGATCCTCCTGCTCCAGCCGATCTTTCTCGGGGCCGGCGGGATGGTGATCGGCATCCTGACGGCGTATCAACGATTCCTGGCCCAGGCGCTCGCGCCGCTTTTCTATAACGGCGCCATCATCGTTGCTGCCGCGGTTTTCGCGCCCAAGTACGGCGTCACGGCGCTGGCGGTGGGGGTGGTCGCCGGCGCCATGCTGCATTTCGGCGTGCAGTTGCCAGCGCTCTGGCGGACTGGCTGGCGTCCGACTCCTGCCATCGGCCTGAACGATCCCGGCGTTCGAAAAGTCGGCCGGCTGATGTTTCCGATCGCGCTCGGCCTCGCCGCCGCGCAGGTGAACGTCTTCGTCGACACCGTCCTTGGGACGTCGCTGCCACACGGCCGGGTCGCCGCGCTGCGCTACGCCGACACCATGGCGCAACTGCCCCTCGGTACCTTTTCGCAGGCGCTCGCCTTCGTGCTCTTCCCGTTCCTGGCGCGCGACGCCGCGCTCGGCGCACTGGAATCCATCCGGCATCGCACCGCGCTCGCGCTGCGCCTCAACATCTTTGTGCTGGTCCCCGCGTCGGTCGGGCTGGCGTTGCTCGGCATCCCGATCACGGCCGCACTCTTCGAGCGGGGGCAGTTCGGAACGGATTCGGTGCGGCAGACCGCCTTCGCGTTGACCTTCTTCAGTCTTGGGCTGGCGGGACAGGCGGCGACGGCGCTCCTGGTCCGGGTGTTCTACGCGCTCCAGGACGTGATGACGCCGCTGCGCATTTCGCTGGTCGTGATCGGCGTCAACCTGGCCACGAACATCGTGCTCGTGCACTTGCTGGCGCAAGGCGGCCTGGCGCTGGGCACCTCGATCGCGGCCACCCTGAATGCGATCCTGCTGGGGCGCGCGCTCCGCGGCCGGCTTGGCGGCCTGGAGGGCCGGCAGATTCTGCACACCGCCCGTCGCGCCGCCGTCGGTGTCATTCCGATGGCCGTGGTGGTGGCCGGCGTCGCCTACCTGATCACGGGGGGTTCGGTGCAGGGCGGGCTGCGACCACTGGTGGCGGTCCTGGTGGCGATCGCTCTCGCGCTCGTCACCTACTTCGGCGTCGAGGTTCTGCTGCGCAGCGAGGAAACCGGTGTCCTCCTCTCCGTAATCCGGCGGGATCGCTCGCGCGTGTAGTGTGCTGACGTGGCGTTGATCCTGCCGGCGTACGCCAAGCTCAACCTGACCCTCGACGTCGTCGGCCGCCGCCCCAACGGGTACCACGACGTCGATTCCGTGATGCAGACGATCTCGCTGCACGACCTCGTGCTGGTGGAGCGGACCGACTGCCGCGTCTTCGAGGTGGTTGGGCCCGCGATCGAGGGTGAAAACCTCGTACTCAAGGCGGCGCGCGAGCTCGAAGGCCATACCGGCCGTGCCCTGCCCTTCACGATCCGGCTGTTCAAGCGGATCCCGATGGGCGCGGGGCTCGGCGGCGGCAGCGCGGATGCGGCCGCGTTTTTGAAAGCCGCCATCCTTCTATATGCGTTGAAACTGACACCTGACGAGCTCATCGAAATAGCGACCGCTGTCGGGCAGGATGTGCCGTTCTTGCTGGCGGGGGGGACGGCACGGGCGACCGGTCTCGGATCGACGGTGTCGCCGCTGCCTCCGGTGCCCTCGAGCTGGCGCTTCCTGGTCGTCAGTCCGCCGATCGAGATTTCCACCCGTGCCGTCTACGAGGCCGTGGACGGCAGCGCGCCCAGTGCCCGTCGCACCCCGGCACTCATCGCAGCACTTGAGGCCTCTCATGTCCCTCCCCCGCGTGCGAGGGAGGGCAGGGTGGGGGGTGATCCAGTTCTTGGGAACGACCTGGAACCCGCCAGCCGTCACGTGTTCCCTGCGCTCGACGATGCCATCAATCGGCTGCGCGATGCCGTGCCCGGGCTCACGATGAGTGGGACAGGGGCCGCCTTGTTCGCGTTATTCGGCCACCGCCCGGAGGCCGAGCAGGCCCTGCAAGCGGTGCGCGCACTGGGGTTCCCGGCGTGGCTGTGCCGTCCCGTTCCGGCGGCGGCCTGATGCGCGCTCGGCTGGGCGCGCGGGGAACGGCGGCGCTCTGGGCGGGCAAACTGACCGCCTCGCTGAGCCGCGGCTTGCGGCGCGGCGGTGGGACGACGCTCCCCGGCGATGTCTCGCGCTGGGTCGATCCGAGGATCCTCACCAAGCTCTCGCGCTCGCTGACCGACGGCACCATCGTGGTCACCGGGACCAACGGCAAGACGACGACCGCCGCGCTCGTGCGTCACATTCTCGAGGCGCAGGGACGGACGTCGGTTGCCAACCAGGCCGGGGCGAACCTGATCTTTGGCGTGACCGCGGCGGTCCTGAATCGCACCAGCTGGAGCGGCTCGGTGCCGGCGACCGTTGGTCTCTTCGAGATCGACGAGGCCAGCCTGCCCCGTCTCGTGCAGGAGGTCGCCCCCGGCACGATCGTGGTCACCAATCTCTTTCGGGACCAGCTCGACCGCTACGGCGAGCTGGAGACCACCGCGGCTCACATTCGCCGGGCGCTCGTCCAGGGCCCGGAGGGCATGACCGCCGTGCTGAATGCGGACGACCCGATGGTGGCGGCGCTAGGCGACGACCTGCCGCGCGTGATCTACGCCGGGCTCGACGATGCCAGCCTGCTGCGACCGGAGCTCAGCCACGGCGCCGACGCCAAGTTCTGTCCGCGCTGCGGCAGCGCCTTTGTTTTCGAGGGCGTCTACTTCGGACACGTCGGCCACTATCACTGTCCGCGCGGCGACTTCTCGCGGCCTACGCCCGACGTCAGAGCGACGTCGGTGTTGATCGAGGGCATGGAGCGGATGCGGCTTCGGGTCACGGACGGGTCGCAGGAAGCCGGCGTCGAGGTCCCACTGTCCGGGCTGTACAACGCCTACAACATCGTGATGGCCCTCGCTGCCGCGAAGGCGATGGGGGTGCCCCTGGCCAGGAGTGCCGCGGCGCTGCGCGACTTTACGCCCGCCTTTGGCCGGATGGAGCGAACCGTCATCGACGGGCGCCCGGCGGTCCTGCTGCTGGCCAAGAATCCCACCGGGTTCAACGAGGTGCTGCGCACGGCGATCCAGTTCGGTAAGGCCAGGTCGTTCCTGCTGGCGCTGAACGATCGGATCGCCGATGGCCAGGACGTGTCGTGGATCTGGGACGTCGACTTCGAGCAGCTCAAGGACGTCGCGCAACACATCGTCGTCAGTGGTGACCGCGCGCTCGACTTGCGGGTGCGGCTCAAGTACGCGCAGATTCCGGCCGACCGCATCGAAGTGGTCAGCGATTGGCGCGATGCGCTGCAGCACGCGGCCCGCGCGACCCCGGACGGGGAGATGCTGTTCGTCCTGCCGACCTATACGGCGATGCTTGAACTGCGGGCGGTTTTAACTCGGGATGGGGCGCTCCAGCCCTACTGGCAGGGCCGGTCGGTTGACGCGAAGCCACAGGGCCCCGACGGCGCCGGCGGCCAGCAGGATCGCGATGTTGGCGACGTGACTGAGAACGGCGACCGCCGTCACCACGGCCGGCGGTCGCGCGCCGAAGGTGCTGAGCACGAGTAAGAAAAACCCTTCGTAGGTCCCGACCGACCCCGGCGTGATGCTGACTGCCTGGCTGACCACGAAGATGGTGCAGGCCAGGACCAGGGTTGAGAGTGAGAGTTGCGGGGTCAGCGCTCGGAAAAAGGCGATCAGCCCGGCCACGATCCAGAGCCAGACCACGATGCTGAGCGCTCCGGCCGCCGCCAACCGGCCCGGCGAGCGAAGCGAGGCAAAACCCTTCAACACCGATTCCGCAAACGTATCGACGAAGGTCGCGACGCGGGTGGGGAGCCGCGTCGCCATTCGCTCGATGATGGCGAGGGTCGCCTGCGGGTGGGTGACCATCAGGTAGGCGACGACGCCGATCGCGACCGAGATGGCGGCGATCACAAAGACACCGCTCCAGAGCCCAAAGCTGTTCGAACCCCCGCCAGAAATGGCCGCTGCCGCGACCGCGATCACGAGGAGGGCCAGCACGTCGAGGACTCGCTCGACAACGACGGTTGCGCCCGCCTCGCCGACGCCAATCTTGACGCGGGGGGCGATGGCGCCGATGCGCAGCAGCTCACCGAGCTTGAAGGGCGAGACCGAGTTCAGGGCGAAACCGATCGCGGTCACAGCGGTAACGTCGCCAAGGCTTGCGTGCGGCGCCGACGCGCGGAGGATCACCTGCCAGCGCCAGCTGCGCGTCAGGATGAACCCGAGGTATGCGAGCTCGCCGAGCACGATCCAACCTACCGCTGCCCGCCGCATCGCCGCCACGACCTCGCTGGGATGCACGGTGCGCAGCAGGCCATAGAGGATGAGCAGGCCAACGGCCAGCAGGATGGCCGCCTGGACACCTCGGCGCCGGGTCAGCTGCGTCTCCCGGCGAGCCGGAGGACCGTCACCATCGCCCGGAAGATCTCCTGGCGCGAAATCTTGGACTGGCCGCGCGCCCGGTCGGTGAACGTGATGGGCAGCTCGACGATGGTAAGGCCGCCGCGCTCGCAGCGGGTCAGGAGCTCCACCAGCGCAGAGTATCCAGACGACCGCAGCGGGCGGGTGACGAGAAACTGCAGGGCACGGATGCTGTAGCAACGGAAGCCGCCGGTGCAGTCGTGCGTCCGCAGCCGAAGGATCTGCCGCGCGACGAAGTTCGCGGTTGCGCTCAAGACGCGGCGATCGGTTCCCCAACCCTCGATGGCGCCGCCCGGAACGTATCGCGAGCCCACCGACAGGTGCGCCCCGTTGTCGACCGCCTGGATCAATTCCGGGATGCGCTCTGGCGGATGCGAGAAGTCGGAATCCATCGTGAGGACCGAGGTGTAGCCGTGTTGCAGGCCATACGCGAACCCGGCCATGTATGCGGTCCCCAGGCCGAGCTTTGCCGGCCGCGCCATGATCTCCAGCCGCGCATCTTTCAGGATCTGCGTCCGTACCAGATCGCCGGTGCCGTCCGGGGAGGCGTCATCGATGACCAGGACATCGACCGCAGGCGCCGCCTCGTGGATCTGCTCGACCAGGGCCAGGATATTGCTCGCCTCGTTGTAGGTCGGAATACAGACCAGCGGGCGAGCCACGCGCCGTACCATACCCAATGTGACCGAGCCGGTGCTGCGGATTGCGCACCTCTACGCCGACGAGATGAACATCTACGGCGACCGCGGGAACATCCTGACGCTCCAAAGGCGCGCCGAATGGCGCGGCATCCCGGTCGAGGTGCGAGCCATCGGGCAGGGTCCATCGCCCGATCTCTCCGACATCGACCTCATCTTCTGGGGCGGCGGCCAGGACCGCGACCAGGAGCTTGTCTTCACCGACGCGGCTCGCCACAAAGTCCAGGCGATCCAGGCAGCGATCGATGGCGGCGCCGTCGCGCTGGCGGTCTGCGGCGGCTACCAGCTGCTCGGGGAGTACTACGTGACCGCCGATGGCAAGCGGCTTCCGGGCCTCGGCCTCGTCGACCTGCATACCGTGCCCGGGTCCCGGCGGAACATCGGGAACATCGTGATCGAGACCAGCACGCTCGGCCTCGACCCGCCCACGCTCGTCGGCTTCGAGAACCATAGCGGCAAAACCTACCTTGGGGCCGGCCTGCACCCGCTCGGCCGGGTGCTGCGCGGAGCTGGCAACAATGGAGAGGATGGGGCCGAGGGGGTGGCCGCCGGGAACATCTTCGGCACTTACCTGCACGGCTCGTTGCTGCCAAAGAATCCCCACTTTGCCGACCTGCTTCTGGAACGAGCGTTACAAAGGCGCGGGCCTACCCGTTTAGAACCGTTGGATGACAGCGTGGAGATGTCGGCCCACGATAGCGTGCGGCAGGTAGTCTTGAAGCGATGAGCGAGGCGGACCTCGTCGTCATGCCGAAGGTCGAGACGGCCCCCGCCGCGATCTTCCGACGTCCCAACTGGCTGCCGCTGGTCCTGATGGTGGGCGATGCGTTGATCGCCGGGGTTTCGGTGATCCTCGCGTACGAGTACCGCTATCACCTGGACCGCATCCCGCAAGTCGTGAAGGAGCCGCTCGCCTTCCCGCCCTACCTCGCGGCCGTCCCCGTCGTCATCGCCATCTATCTGTTCGCGCTGGCCGTCAACCAGCAATACCGGTC
>VBHO01000009.1 GCA_005882045.1 Chloroflexota bacterium
CAAGTACTACAAGCTGCCCCAATTCGTCCAGGCAGGCGATCTCGACCCGGTCATCGATCGCCTGATCGCGTGGGACCAGGGCAACCGCCTGAGCGAGCCGCCCAATGGCGCCGCCCGCAACTGACGCCGGCCGGGTCAAGGCGCAGCTCGCAAAGGCCCGGGCGACCCTTGCGACGGCAGGGATCCCATTACCCTGGCTCGACGCCGAGATCCTGGTGGCGCATGTGATCCACAGTTCGCGCGAGCGGCTCCACAGTCACCCGGACCGACAGCTGACGCTCGCGCAGCGCACTCGACTGCGTCGGTTGACCAGCCGTCGAGCCGCCCGGGTTCCGGTGCCCTACCTGGTCGGAGAGCGCGAATTTTTCGGCCACATGTTCCGCGTGACCCCGGCGGTATTGATTCCACGGCCGTCGAGTGAGCTCCTCGTCGAGCTGGCGATCGATTGGTTGAAGACGCATCCCAACGCGCGGCGGGTGATCGACCTCGGCACCGGCAGCGGGGCGGTCGCAATCTCGGTCGCCAAGGCCGTTCCGCAGGTTCGCATCGAGGCCCGCGATGTCAGCGCCCGCGCGCTGCGAGTGGCGGACGAAAATATCGCCCACTACCGGCTACGCCGCCGAATCACGACCGTCAGGGCCAACTTGCTGCGCGGGGCTGCCCCTGCCGACGTGATCCTCGCCAACCTGCCCTACATTCCCGAGGCGCTTCGACGCATCCGGCCGAAGGAGCTCGAGTATGAGCCGGCGCTCGCCCTCGACGGCGGCAAGGACGGACTGGCGCTGATTCGCAACGCGCTGGCGCAAGCGCCGGCGGCGGTGAAACTCGGCGGGCTGCTGCTGTTCGAGTGCGACCCGGCGCAAACGCGCCGCATCGTGCGCCTCGCGCAGGGGCATTGGACAGCGGCCGACGTCAGTGTGCACAAGGATCTGGCTGGACTCAACCGGGTGGTGCGCATCCAGACGTGACCGTGCGGTGGCCGGCGGATCCATCGCACATCGCCCAGGCTGCGGCGCAGCTGCGCGCCGGCGCCGTGATCGCCTTCCCAACCGACACGCTCTACGCGGTCGCGGCGCGCGCCACCGATCCGGCGGCGGTCGCTCGCCTCTACGAGGTCAAGCAGCGTCCGTCCGCGCAGCCCATGGTGTGGCTGGTGCTGGATAAGACCCAGGTCGAACGCTTCGCGGTCGTGTCCGCCGCCGCCGCCGAGCTGATGGCACGGTTCTGGCCGGGCCCGCTGACGCTGGTCCTGCCGGCTCGGATTCCAAGCGACGTGCCGACCATCGCGGTGCGCGCCCCAGACCACGACGTCGCGCTCGCGCTGCTGAGGACGCTGGGCGAACCGATCGCGAGCAGCAGCGCCAACCGGGCGGGAGCGCCGCCGCCGGTCGATGCCGACCAGGTCATCGCCGGCTTGGGTGACCGTATCGATCTCGTGCTCGACGGCGGGCCGTGTCGCATCGGTCAGCCCTCGACCATCCTCGACCTGGCCGGGGCCGTTCCTCGCATCCTGCGCCAGGGCGCAATCCCGGACTTTGAACTGATTCGAGGATAATGAGCCGGTGCTGCAGGCCCGTACCGATCTGACCAGCCGGATCGACCTGGTCGATCCCGAGGTCGGTGCCGCGATCCGTGACGAATTCGAACGCCAGCAGTACACCCTGGAGCTCATTCCCTCCGAGAACATCGCCAGTCCTGCCGTCCTTCAGGCGCTCGGTTCCTTGCTCAACAACAAATACGCCGAGGGCTACCCGGGCAAGCGCTACTACGGTGGCACCCAGGTCGTCGACCGGATCGAGACGCTCGCGATCGAGCGGGCAAAGGAACTGTTCGGCGCCGAGCATGCCAATGTGCAATCGCACTGCGGCACAACCGCCAACTATGCGGTCTACGCCGCGGTCCTCAATGTGGGCGACACCGTCATGGGGATGGACCTCAGCCAGGGCGGACACTTGAGCCACGGCAGCCCGGTGAATTTCTCCGGCAAGCTCTACCACTTCGTCCCCTACGGTGTCGACCACACGACCGAGCGGATCGACTACGACGTGCTCGAGAAGCAGGCCAAGGAGGTCCGGCCGAAGATGCTGCTCGCCGGCTACAGCGCCTACCCGCGCCTCCTCGATTTCGAACGGCTGGCCGCGATTGCCCGAGGGGTCGACGCCTATTTCTTCGTCGACATGGCGCACTTCGCCGGGCTGGTGGCGGGTGGCGCACACCCGAGCCCGGTCCCCTATGCGGACTTCGTTAGCTTCACCACCCACAAGACGATGCGGGGCCCGTGGGGCGCCATGATTCTCTGCAAGGCGAAGTACGCCGCCGACATCGACAAGAGCGTATTCCCGGGGAGCCAGGGCGGACCGTTGAATCACGCCATCGCGGGCAAGGCGGTCATGCTGGCTCAGTGGAAGACCCCGGAGTTCAAGACGTACGCGCAGGCGGTCGTCAACAATGCTCGCGTCCTTGCCGAGGGCCTGAGCAAGCGGAAGCTCCGGCTCGTCAGCGGCGGAACCGACAACCACCTGATGCTGATCGACCTGCGACCGTTGAATCTCACCGGGAAGAAAGTTCAGGAGACCTTCGACACGGTGGGGATCACAGTGAACCGCAACTCGATCCCCTTCGACACCGCGAGCAAGTTCAACCCGAGTGGGATCCGTCTTGGATCGCCCTCGGTGACGACGCGCGGCATGGGCCCGCAGGAGATGACCCAGATTGCCGAGATGGTCGCCGAGTTGCTCTTCAACCTCGAGGACCGGACCGTGCATGAGCAGGTGCGCGCCCGCAGCCGGGCGCTGTGCGAACGATTTCCGCTGCCGTACTAGTCGGCGCCGGCGTTTTCAGCGACCCGACCTTCTGGTCTGATTTCTCACCCGCTCGCTTTGGTCCGGCGGTGGTGCCATTTCTCGCGGCCTTGGTTTGCACGGCCATCGTGGTGCTCCCCGTCCGATGGCTGGCCTTCCGGCTTGGTGCCGTCGCCAAACCCGGCGACCGCTTCATCCACCAGCACCCGACCGCTCGCCTTGGCGGCCTGGCCATGTACCTCGGATTCGGGCTGGCCGCGGCACTGTTTTCGACCGAACCCACCACCCTCGGCTTACTCCTCTCCGCGGCGATCATCACGACGCTCATGGTCTTTGATGACATCGGTGGCGTCCAGCCGCTCTTCAAGCTGGGCTTCCAGGTCGCCGCCTCGCTGCTCGCAATCGTCGGCTTCGGCATCTCCATCCGGTTCATCGGAGTTCCTGGAGGCGTCATCACCCTGGCGCCCCTTGTGTCGGTCGTACTAACACTGCTGTGGTTCGTCAGCCTGCAGAACACCATCAACTTCCTTGATGGGGTCGATGGTCTGGCGGCCGGCGTGGTGGCGATCGTGGCCGCCACCCTGCTGCTGGCTGCCATCAATCGAAGCGAGACCGGCATCGTCATCCTGGCCGGCGCACTGATCGGCGCATGCATCGGCTTTCTGCTCTTCAACTGGCATCCCGCACGAATTTTCATGGGCGACAGTGGCAGCAACTTCCTCGGCTTCACCCTGGCCGCCCTCTCCGTCCTCTCAGTCGCGAAAGGCACCGTCGTGCTGGCCTTGATCGTGCCGGTGGCCGCGCTGGCGATTCCGATCCTGGACACTGGGTGGGCGATCGTCCGCCGGCGGCGCCGCGGCAGGTCGATTGCGACACCCGACACCGAGCATCTCCATCACCGCCTGCTGGACTTTGGCCTCAGCCCGCGCGAGACCGCACTCGTCTTCTACTTCGGGACGGCAATCTTCGCCGCGGTCGGCCTGACCATCTACGGGCACAGGAAAGTCCTGCTCGTCGCGATCCTGCTGCTCCTGCTCGGGATCGCCATCATCGTGGTGCGCCGGTTCCGGCGAACCAGCCGGGGTTGAGCTCGGTTCGGGCCCCCGCCCGATGGCGTCACGAATTCAACCCCTGTTAAGCTGAACTCGTTGAGGCCCCATCCCAGAGGCAATCGTGGCCCCGACGGATAAGCGCAAGGAGCCTGGCATGGATCATCCTCATCACGCAGCAGCGGCACCGCGCGGTCGCGCCCCTTCGGGCGGGGAGCTGGCCGGACTTGGCGTATTTCTCGCCGCCGCGGTTGTGCTACCGCTGCTGGTTGGGGCCGTGCTCGACAACGTGATCCACACCGCGCCGCTGCTGCTGTTCGCCGGGCTCGTGATCGGGATCATCGCCGGCGGCGCCGTGGTCTATACGAGGTTCAAACGATACCTGTGAACAGCCGGCTGATCCGGAACACGGTGGCCCTGTCCACGGTGGCGGCCGCCGCGGCGCTGGCCTTTGGCGTGGCCACGGGACAGGGCAAGAATGGCCTCGCGCTGGCGATCGGCCTGCTGGTCGGAAGCGCGAACGGCCTGCTGGTCCAGCGCTCGCTCGCGCTCGGCGTCGGCTTTACGGCCGTGAGCCTCGTGCGGCTGCTGGTGCTGACCGGCCTTGGACTGGGCATCGGGTTGCTGATCGGTGTGTCGCAGGTCTGGCTGGTGGTGGGCGGGATCGCCGTCGCCCAGCTGGTGCTCGCGGGATTCGCCGTGCGGGAGGCGCTGGCCCGATGATCTTCCTGGCCGAAGCCCCGCCCGGCACCCATCCCACGGTCAGCGTGTGCGGTGCCTGGTACTGCACCTTCAACTACGACAGTCTGATCTCGAGCGCGGTCGCCATCGTGATCACGCTCATCGTCGGCTTCATGGTGGCCTACCGATTGCGCCACGGCGTGCCGGGCAAGCTGCAGTTGCTCTTCGAATTCCTGATCGACTACGTGCGCGGGCTGATCCGAGAGTCCGTCGGCGAGGGCGGTGCGTTCATCGTGCCGCTCGCGATGACGATTGGTTTCTACATTCTCGTGGCGAACTGGCTCGACTTCTTTCCCCTGGCAGGACCCGTCCACCCGGCGAACGCCGACCTGAACCAGACCCTGGCGATGGCGCTGGTGGTCATCATCGTGGTCCAGGGCTACAGCCTTCGAGTGCTTGGGGTGCGCGGATATTTTCGGCGCTTTACCAAGCCGTTCGAGATGGTGCTGCCGATTCGGATCCTCTTTATCCCGCTCAACGTCATCGAGGAGGTCGTCAAGCCGGTCACGCTCTCGCTGCGGTTGTTTGGCAACATCTTTGCCGGTACTCTGATGGTGTACCTGCTCGGCTTGCTGATCAGCTACGTGGCCAGCCTGGTGCCGACGGGTTTGCCGGCAAGCGCCTTCGGCGTGGTGCTGACCCCCATCGTGGAGGGATTGCTCATCCTGTGGAAGGCGTTCGACATCTTTTTCGTCGGCAGCATCCAGGCATTTATCTTCACCCTGCTCACCATCATCTATTTCGGTATGGCGCGCGAAGGTCTCGAAGAAGAGGGGCATGGCACACATCCACGCCCGGCCCCGGCAGCCGTAGAAACAGGAGGGTAAGGTCATGAATCACGCGATCGTCCTTGCGGGAGCGCTCATCGCCGCCGGAATTGCGCTGGGTGGCGGCGCGATTGGCGCCGCCATCGGCGACGGCCTGGCCGGCAACGCCACCATCCAGGGAACCGCTCGGCAGCCAGAAGCCCAGGCCCGCCTCCAGGTCATCATGTTCCTGATCATCGGTCTGGTGGAGGCGATGTACTTCATCAACCTGGCGCTCGGCTTTTACTTCATCACGGCCGTGGCCAGCGGGGTGAAGTAGATTGCATTTTCCGGTCGTCCCGCTCGACGCCGGGCTGCTCGACATCAACGGCACCCTGATCGCCGAGA
The DNA here is from genome assembly GCA_005882045.1 of Chloroflexota bacterium. Classification (GTDB taxonomy): domain Bacteria; phylum Chloroflexota; class Dormibacteria; order CF-121; family CF-121; genus CF-13. The sequence continues at coordinate 5,746 of VBHO01000009.1, forward strand.
TCATCGCCTTCTTG
>VBHO01000049.1 GCA_005882045.1 Chloroflexota bacterium
TGTGCGGGCGTGCTGCACCCCACGGTTTTCATGACGCCCGCGTTGATCGATCGCCTGGATGCCTCGCAGCTCGACGCCGTGCTGCTCCACGAGCGGTATCACGCGGAACGCCGAGAGCCGCTCCGGCGCGACCTCGTCAAAGCAGCGTCCGACGTGTTCTTCTTCATCCCGCTTTTGCGCTGGTGGGCCGAGCGCCGGCTCGAGGAGTCGGAGCTTGCCGCTGATCGCGCGGCGATTGGGCAGGTGGGCCGCCGTACGGTGGCTCGCGCCCTCTGGCACGCCGGTGTCCGGGAACCTCGGGGGCTGCCGGCATTCGGCGGCGCGATCGAGGCACGGGTGGCACAAATCCTGGGTGAACATGTGGCCTCCCGACCGCCAGCGTTGTCGATCTGGCTTTCTTCGGCAGCAGGCTCAATTCTCGTCATGAGCACCGCCGTATGCCTGGCTCACGTGCTGCTCGCCGTGTCCTGATGCCCGCCAGCCGAGTGGTCCTCGGCGGGCGTGAGGGTCGGACGATCGTGCTTCTCTGGGGCTTTACGCTCCTCCTTGCCGCTTGCGGCGCTGGCACGAGTGCTGGCACCGCTTCTCCCAGCGCTACGACGGCGGCGCTGCAGGCCCAAATCGTCGCCTCTGAGGTTTTGGTTGGAAGCCAGCGCTTCCCGGTTGGGATCCTTGACCAGAACACACCGGTCAATGATGCGATCGTGCACGTGCGCGCCTTTCTCGTCAACGGCGCGGTCGCGCAACTGAAGAGCGAGTCAGACGCTCCGTTCCGCGGGGCTCAGCTCGAAGGCAAGGGCTTGTACGTCGCGCAGCTCAAGTTCGAGGCCGCGGGGACCTGGGGTGCGGAGATAACTGCGCAACGACCCGATGGCGAGCACGCCGTCATCAGACTGCCGTTCACGGTCGTCGCGAACGCGACGGTCCCGGCGCCTGGACAACCGGCGCCGCCAAGCCATAACCTGACCGCGAAGGACGTCTCCGACATCGGCACCATCGACAGCGGGCAGCCCCCCGACGACATGCACCAGCTATCGGTTGCCGACGCGATCGCGCAGCATCGCCCCACCCTCGTGGCTTTCGCCACCCCTGCCTTTTGCACGAGTGCGACCTGCGGACCGCTCATCCATGCTTTGCAGTCGCTGGAGCCCACCTACCGAAGCCGGCTCACCTTCATTCACATCGAGATCTGGCGCGACTTCAAGCCCGATCCGTCGAAGCGGCAGCTCAGGCCGGAAGTCCTGGAGTGGCGGCTCCAGACCGATCCTTGGGTATTCCTGGTCGACGCGAAGGGGCTGATTCGGACACGATTCGAAGGCGTGGCCGACGCGGATGAGCTGCGCGCCGCCATCGATCAATTGCTCGCGTCGCCGTAGGGGAAGCGATAACTACTATAAGCTGGTAGTTGGAGACCTGAGTTGACCTGCCGAGTATCAGCTCGCCTCACGAACAATGGATGAAGGACTTCGGCGTCTCGTCATCGTTGTGGCCGTCCTGACGGCTGCTGTCCTCGCATTGATCCTTATCTCGAGCCTGTTCATGGTCCTGATGATGGGTTGGATGATGAGCGGTGGCTTGATGAGCGGGATGATGGGCCGCATGGGCGGCGGCGGGACGATCGGCGTGATCGGGTTGCTGGTCATGGCCGTCATTGTTCTGCTCTTCCTCGGTGGCCTAGCTGTCCTCATCGTCTGGATTCTGCGACAACCGGTCCGGCACTAAGTCGTCGGTAGGGTGCTATGAGCAACTCGTTGGCGGTCGTTTTCGATGACAAGGCCCGCCGCTGGTTGAACGAGCATCCCAGCCAGGATGCGCTCGTCATTGCGTACGAAGATAGCCGGTGTTGCGGCGGCGGACACATTCGTGAGCTCTGGCTCCGTCGTAGGCCGCTAAGAGACGAGAGCTCTTTGGTGGGCATCGGCGACGTCACTGGGCGTCGGATCCTCCTGGACCGGCGCATCAGCCATCGAATGCCCCAAAAGATCCCCGTCACGGTTGGGGGCATCGGGCCACTACGCGGATTACACCTCGACTTTTCGGCTGAGGAGTGGGCTCGACTCTTGTACGACAACGCCGCGCCCTCCTCAAGACCCTGAGAACCCGAAGGACTTCACGGGCAAAATCGAGCGCTAATCAACTGGCGTGATCTCGCTTGCTGTATACCCCCCTAGGGTATGATAGACCCGTGAAACCGAGCTATGTCAAGGATCGTGACGCGCTCCTCACCCGCCTGAGCCGGATCGAGGGTCAGGTCCGAGGGGTCTCGCGAATGGTCGACGAGGAAGCCTATTGCATCGATGTCCTCACGCAGATCAACGCGATCAAGGCGGCGATTGACCAGGTTGGGCTGCTGCTACTCGAAGACCACATCAAGGGCTGCGTGACCAGCGCGGTGCGCCAGGGTGATCAGTCGAAAGTGGACGAGCTGGTCAAGGCCGTCGAGCGGTTTGCCAAGGCCTAGCCTGGCCCAGCAGAGGCGGCCATGCAAGTTCTGAACCTAATCGGCGACAGCCTTCGGATGGCCTTCTTCATGTTCTGGGACACGCTGTGGCCGCTCATCTTCGGATTCGGGCTCTCGGGCGTGGTGCAGGCCTTTGTCTCGCGTTCGCAGATGCAGCGCGTAATGGGAGACCATCAGCCGAGGACGCTAGCCGTCGCGTCGATTCTCGGTGCCGCATCATCCTCATGCTCATACGCCGCCAGTGCCATGGCCAAGTCGCTCTTTCAGAAAGGTGCCGACTTCACGACGGCGATGGTGTTCATGCTCGCATCGACCAACCTCGTGATCGAGCTGGGCCTTGTCCTCTGGATCCTGATCGGCTGGCAGTTTGCGCTCAGCGAGTACGTCGGCGGCATCGTCATGATTGGGCTCCTGGCCGTGCTCGCGCGGTTCTTCTTCCGGCCGGCCATCGTTGAACGCGCGCGACAGCACCTCGTCGATCGGAATAAGGCGACAGTGGGCGACCAGCTGCACGACCCGGCAGGCGAGCAACCGCTGGGATTCGCTCGTCGGGCGCGCTCCCCAGCCGCCTGGGCCGAAGCCGCCAGCTACACCATGGCCGACCTGGTGATGCTCCGGAAGGAGATGATCGTCGGCTACCTCGTCGCCGGGTTCCTAGCGGTCCTGGTTCCGAATAGCCTGTGGAACGCGATCTTTTTCCACGGGCACGGTGTCGCCACCTCGATCGAAAATGTCATCGTTGGGCCGCTGATCGCCATCCTGAGCTTCGTCTGCTCGATTGGCAATGTCCCGTTGGCGGCGGCGCTCTGGAAGGGCGGGATCAGCTTTGGCGGCGTCGTCAGCTTCATCTTTGCCGATCTCATCACCCTTCCACTCCTCCTGATCTATCGGAGGTTCTATGGCTGGGCGATGACTCTTCGTATCCTGGCCGCGTTCTGGCTCGTGATGGCGATCGCCGGCCTCGCGACCGAGTATCTGCTCGGTGCAGCACGCCTCGTTCCCGCCACTCATCCCACCGAGGTCGTTCAGCCGTCCTTCCAATGGAACTACACGACATACCTCAACCTGATTTTCCTGGGTGTCTTTGCCGCGCTTTACTGGCTCTATCGAAATCGAGTACGCCTTGGGGGCGGCGCTCGATATGCCATTGACCCGGTGTGTGGCATGCAGGTCGAGCGGCAGCTCGCGCCCGCCAGCGTGCGACCGGGCAATCAGACCGTTTTCTTTTGTTCCGACCGCTGCCGGGATCGGTTCGTGGCTAATCCCGACCGCTATGTGACGGCCGACCAACCAACGATCCATCAACCCGAATCGAGGAGGCCCAATATGAGCGAGCAAATAGACCCGATCTGTGGGATGACGGTGGAACCGGAGACGGCGGCGGCGAAACGAGAGTATGCCGGCAAGACCTACTACTTCTGCGGACCCGGTTGTGCCAAGGCCTTCGACCTCAACCCCGGGGCCGTCGCCGATTCGACGCGCTCGGCGTGACAGAAGCGACCGCCGGTCCACGATTGACGACAGTGGTCCTCGACGTTTCCGGGCTCCACTATGCGACGGAAAAAAATGTCGTCGAGACCGTCCTAGGTCGACGATCGGGTGTTCACCGCGTCGAGGCGAACCCCGTGGCGCAGACGGCTACCGTGACGTACGATCCCGGGGTCACCTCCCTATCGAACCTGCGACGCTGGGTTGAGGAATGCGGCTACCACTGTTCGGGCCAGTCGGTACCCGCTCATCTCTGCGATCCCCTGGTCGAGCCCAATGGATCGAAGGCCACGATAGCTGCGGCTGCTCCGCGGTCGCAGCCAACCGCCCACGGTGGCTACGATCCGGTGATGCGCTCACCCGACGCGGCAATGGGACATGGCGGCCACGCGGCAATGTCCATGGACAGCATAATCCGCGACATGCGCAACCGCTTCGTGGTGGCGGCGATCTTCTCGATCCCTATCGTGCTCTGGTCGAGCATCGGCCGAAATGTTCTGCACTTCTCGGTCGCCGCGCCCTTCGGCCTTCGTGATGACCAATTTCAGCTGCTGCTAAGCCTGCCCGTCATCTTCTACTCGGGGATCATCTTCTTCGAGGGTGCGCTTCGGGCGCTGCGGGCGCGCACTCTCGACATGATGGTGCTGGTCTCGGTGGCCATCGGCTCGGGCTGGATCTATTCTGTACTCGTCAGCGTGACCGTCGGGGGAGACGTCTTCTACGAAGCATCCTCGCTCCTCGCGACCTTTGTGCTCCTGGGTCACTGGTTCGAGATGCGAGCGCGAGGAAGCGCCAACACCGCCATCCGTGCGCTACTCTCGCTCGCCCCGCCAATGGCGCTGGTCATCCGCAACGGCGAGCCGCTCGAGATCCCGACGGCCGAGGTCAAGGTTGGCGACCTGCTGTTGGTCAGGCCCGGGGGCAGGATCCCGGTCGATGCAAGGGTCGAGGATGGGGAAAGCGAGGTCGACGAGTCGGTCGTAACCGGGGAGAGCCTCCCCGTCTCCAAAGGGCCAAGCTCGGAGCTGATTGGCGGGTCGATCAACAAGAACGGGACGTTGCGTGCGCGGGCGATCCGGGTGGGGGCCGAGACGGCGCTCGCCCAGATCGTGAAGCTGGTGCAGGAAGCGCAGAACTCCAAGGCTCCGTCCCAGGAGCTCGCCGACCGGGCCGCGTTCTGGCTCGTCCTCGTCGCGCTGGTTGGCGGGTCGGGCACGTTTCTTGTCTGGTTGCTAATCAGCCGATCGGTTTCGGTGGCGATTCTTTATGCGATCACGGTGGTCGTCATCACCTGTCCGGATGCCCTCGGCCTGGCCACCCCGACCGCGATTATGGTGGGGACCGGCCTGGGCGCGAGGCGCGGCATTCTGTTCAAACATGCCCTCGCCCTCGAGGCGGCGGCTCGGATCCAGACCGTGGTTATGGATAAGACCGGCACGCTCACCAAGGGCGAGCCCGAGGTGACCCAGGTTGTGGTGGACGGCCTTCCGGAAGCCGAGGTCCTGGCGCTGGCAGCCGCCGTGGAGCGCGAGTCGGAGCACCCGCTCGCCCCAGGCGGTGGCGAAGTATTCGGATGCCCGTGGCGTACGACGAGCGATGGCCGAGGCTTTTGAGAACGTGCCAGGACAAGGCGCCGTCGCCCGAGTGGATGGGAGGCTGGTGGCAGTGGGCAACACCCGACTGATGGCCCGCGAAAAGATCGCTCTCGGGGCCCTCGAGGGGCGTCTGGGGGAGATGGCGGCGGAAGGCCGCACCACTGTCTCCGTGGGGGTTGATGGCCGTCCAGTCGCGCTGATCGCTATCGCCGCCACGCCGCGAC
>VBHO01000050.1 GCA_005882045.1 Chloroflexota bacterium
CGGTGACTTACCGGCTGCCGACGAGTGCCCGTATCCTTACTAACAGGGACGAAATAGGGGCGGGGAAAGCAAATGGAGCGAAGACGCGCCGGCCTCGGTGAGCTTGACTTCGCCTACGGGGTGGTCCATCACAAAGACCACTGCCGGCAGCTGATCGCGTCGAATGGATTCACCACCGTCTGTGAGATCGGTGGTGGGCGGTCTCCGCTGTTCGGCCGCGACGAAGCGCTCGCCATGGGGCTGGACTACACCATCCTCGACATCTCCGACACGGAGCTGCGCGCGGCCCCGGACCACGTGAAGAAGATTCAGGCCGACATCGGCGCCCGCGACCTGGATAACTCCGGGCGCTATGATTTCATGTTTTCGCGGATGCTGGCTGAACATGTGCGCGATGCCACCGCGATGCACCGCAACGTCCTGCGCATGCTTCGCCCGGGAGGATTGGCGTTCCACTACTTCCCCACCCTCTATACGCCCGCCTTCGTGGCAAATCGACTTCTGCCTGAAGGCGCGGCTCGGCGAGTGCTCTTTTTCATTTTTCCCTGGCGACGCCACGACCACCTGGCAAAGTTTCCGGCCCGCTACGCGAAGTGTTTCGGGCCGACCCGGCGAATGAAACGTTATTTCGAGCGGCTGGGATACCGGGTCGAGGAATATCGCCCCTTCTACGGCACCGATTACCTGGTGAAGATCCCGCTCCTGGGATTCATCGATTCGCTGTTCACCCGCCTGGTGGCCCGCCGCCGCAGCCCGCGCTTCACCTCATATGTCTGGTTGGTGCTGCGCAAGCCGGCGATCGTTGCGAGTGGTGGTGCGCAGGGAAGGACTTAAACCTCCGACCTCTTGGATGTGATCCAAGCGCTCTGTCACTGAGCTACCCGCGCACGCTGACATGGTTGCGACTCGAACCTGGGCTTGGGAGCATGCCGGGGAGCGCCAGGCTGAGACCGACGATCATCCAGGTTGCCCGACTGGTCTCCGTTGATAGGGCGAAGGACGCGACCGCGAGCCCGGCGAGACCGACCGCGAGCGCGACCGCGGTGGAGGCGATGAATGGATCCCCTCCCTGGCTGGCGCGACGGGCCGTGCGAATCAGTGAGACACCGGTCGCGCCCAAGATGCCGACAAACAGGAGCAGGCCGGGGATGCCGAGTTCGACGAGGGACTCGATATACGCGTCGTGCACCGGCTGGCCGGTGCAGAAGGTGCCGGCGGAGCGCAGGTACTCCGCGGTGTTGGGAGCCAGGCAGCGCAGATGCACCGCCAGTTGAACACCCGGAGTCGTGCGAAGCAGTCCGAGACTGCTGGGCATGAAACCGCCGAAGCCGAGGCCGAGGACCGGGTGATCCTGAAAGCCGTGAATCGCGGCCAGGTCCAGGTCCCCGCGGCCCGCCGCCACGCCGGGTTCATTCAGTCCCTGCGCGAACCTCGAACTCAGGTCGCCCCAGGCGAAGGCGAGCAGCAGGGCCAGTCCGCCGGCGACCGAAAACATCAGGGCGAACTTTCGGCGGCGCGACCCAAAGAGCAACGATGCTGGCGTGACCGCGATCAGGATGACCGCGACCAGCAAGGCGACCAGGCCTCCGCGCGAGAGGGTGGCGACGATCGACCCGGCGATGATGGCCACCGCCAGGTACAGGCTCACCCGACGAGCCGGGGTGCGAGCATGCGACGCCAGCGCCAGCACCATGAGCAGGGCGACGACCTGGAGTGCGGCGATGAAGTTGGGGTCGCCCGCCGCGTTGGCGTAGCGGCTGACACCCAGGGCGTAGCTGGCGGCCCACCACAATCCAAGCGCGATCGAGCAGACGGCCCCCACCCAGAACAGGGTTCGGACGTCGCCGCCGTCCCGAACGAGGAGGGCGAACGCGCCCATGTACGCCAGTGAGATGGAGAGCGAGGCCAGGCTGTTAACGGTCGCGCCGACATTGACCGTCCACGCCAGGCTCGCGAGGGCAAGCATCGCGTAACCGGTGATGGCCGCCAGTGTGAGTCGCGAGAACTGGACCCGCGGCCGAGACTGGAGAAGCACCGAGATGACGGCGATCACCGCCAGCGGTGCCGCGAGCCGGTTGAGCGTGACGCCGCCGACGGTGAAGGCGCTCGCAAAGATCGTCAGCAGGAGAAGGTACACGACCAGCCTCGGGCGGAGCACGGCGACCGGGATCGCGATGACGCCGGCGCACGCCGCCACCGCGACCCGCGGATCCCACGCCGCCAATGCTCCCACCACGATCGCCGACGTGAGAGCCGTGCCCACCAGCAGGACCGCGTTGGCCCGGGCGTTGATCTGCAGCTGGGCGGTACTCATCGCCGCGTACACTGGCGCTCATGACGAGCGCCACTCACCGTGTTGCGGTAGTGATTCCCTGCTACAACGACGGGAAATTCCTCCCGGAAACGCTCGAGTCGGTCCGAGCGCAGGAGCCCTGCGAACTGGTGGTGGTGGATGATGGTTCCACCGAACCGGCCACTTTGGCGCTGCTCGACCGGCTCTCGAAAGCTGGCCTGCGCGTGGTGCACCAGGCCAATGGGGGCGTATCCGTGGCGCGCATGACCGGGGTGCGGGCCACCTCCGCTCCCTATATCTATCCGCTGGATTCGGACGACCTGGTCGCGCCCGGGGCGCTGACCCGGCTGGCGGATGCCCTGGACGCCAACCCGCGCGCGGTGGCGGCCTGGGGCGACGTCGAGATCTTCGGCATCGGGCCCGGCCGGTTCCGGATTGGCACCCCATCGGGACTCGACCCCTGGCTGAGCACCTACGTCAACGACTTTCCCCTGGCATCGCTGCTTCGGCGGGACGCGCTCCTGTCCGTCGGCGGCTGGCAGCTGGGCACCGCCTACGAGGACTGGGATTTGTGGATGGCGTTTGCCGAGCGGGGATGGATCGGCGTGCGGGTCCGCCATATCGCCGAAATCCACCGGGAGCATGCCGGGCGCCGCTGGGCGGGCGTGCTCGTGCCGGCCCACAACGACGCCATCCTGCGACAGCGGCATTCGTCGCTCTTCGAGCACCGGCGCAGCAACTGGCGACGGTCGCGGGCGCCCTGGCGGTCGAAACTGATCCTGCCGGTGATCGGCCGGCTCGGCATGGTTTCCGAAATGAACAAACAGCGCCTGTACCAGTTGGTCCATGACCCGGGTCGCCTCCTACAGGTGCGCCTGCGTCGCGTTCGGCAGCGGTTGCGACGCTCGGTCTGACCCCCGGCCATCGCCGCCCGATCGTTGCGGCTGCCGCTGCTCCCAGGATCGTCGGTGCCGGCGCAGCCACTCCAGCCCTGGCGTCGGCAAGCTCGCCTTGAGCGCCAGCTTGCCCGCCGCCCGCAGTTCTCGCCGCGCCGCATAGAGGGCGGGCAAAAGGCTCCGCCGCGCCACCCGTACCCGCACCGTGACGCGGGTGGCATTCGCCCAGTCAAACTTGTAGGTCTCGTTCCCACGCAGGAAGTCGTAGGTTTTGAGCCCGCGGTTTGCGGCTTCCTGGATCGAGAGGCCCAGCCGGACGAAGGCGACGCTCCGCCTGGCCCAGTCGAGGTCGAAACCGCACTGGTAGAGGTAATAGCGATCGCTCGATTGCATCCCGTAGTAAGAGGCGCGACAGGCTCCCTCGACCCACAGTTCCTCGATCCGGACCTTGCCCGCCGCGGCCAGCCGCCGCACCACGTCGCGATGAAACGCCCGCACCGCCGGGCGGGCCATGGCATCGGAACCGCCCTGGCCCGCCCAGCGTCGGTCGTGCAGCGCCAGCAGCCGCTCCAACGCCGGGCCGACCTCCTCCGGCGTGGTGGCCGAACGCGTCTCGAATTCCGGCAACGAGCGTAATTCACGCAACACCCGCTTGAACTGATGCGGCCGTCGGGTGCGTTGCAGCAACTCGTCCCACCCGTCCCCGAGCGGCAGGTAGGGACAGATCTGGTCGGGCTGCAGGTCGAATTTGAAGCGGGCATCGACGCCGAACCGCCAGGCCAGTAACGACAGGCTGCGCGAGTCTCCAGCGAGGCCATCCAGGTCGAGCACATCGAACGAGCCGTCCCGAGCCAGGTGATCGAGGATGGCGCCGGTCGCCGCTTGCTCGCAGCCCGGCGCCGCGAGCACGTCGAGGTAATCGCCGCCCACGAGGCGCTCGCCAAGGAACGACAGGACGCGAACTTGTCTGGGCACCATGCCCCAGCAGGTTTGTTGACTCAATGCCAGCAGGCCCACGAGTTCGGCGCCACTGCGGGCACAAAATACCCGTGGCGTTCGCCCCTGCCCCAGCCATTGCTGCCAGGCGGCAATCCATTCCCACGACATGAAGGGTGATGCGCCGGCCGCACGGTTGAACAGTCCCTGCCACTCGACGCGCAGTCGCTCGAGCGCCCCGTCGCCCCGGGCTTCCTCGACCGTCAGCTGGCTCACGCAGACACCTCGCCGAGCACCTCGCGGACCGCGCGCGCCAGCCGGTCGATCGCCGCGTCCGTGAGGTCCTGGTGGCACGGCAACCACAGCGCTCGACGGCGTAAGCGGTCGACCTGCGGGAACTCGTGCCGGGGCACGGCCGCGTGCCACTCCGGCCAGAACTCACCAATCTCGATCCCGCGCGACTTCAGGCGGCGCATCACGAGGTCGCGGTCATCCGTGAGGAACGGATAGAAGAGCGGGCTCACCCCCGGCGGAAGATCTGCGACCGTCATCGGTGGCGCCAGGTCGCCGACCCGATCCCGCAGCCGTTGATAATTGCGGCGCCGGCGCTGGACGATGCTCGAAAAGTCCTGGCTGGAAAGGATGCGCCTGGAGATCGAACTCATGGTCAACGCCAGGCAGGAGGGGACGAAGATCGGCGTCCCGGTCGGCATATGATCCACGCCGGCAGTGCGGAAGGCGGCCCTGCCGAGGCGGATCAGCGATGCTCTCAGCCGCCGGCTTCCCCTGATTCCCCTCATCTGAAGATTGAGGAGCATGGAGGAAGCCGCGTGGGCGCCGACCGCGATGCGCGGCGGCCGCTCTCGCCGCATGGCGTCGTCGGCGGGCCCCGCGCGGTAAACCACGATCCCGCCGTTCGGGACCGGTACCACTTTGGGAAGGCTGAAGACTGCCGCGTCGCCGAACGAGCCCAGCGGCCGATCACCAGCACTGGACAGCAGGGCATGGGCGCAGTCCTCGAGGAGCAGAAGACCGCGGTCCCGGCAGACCCGGCTCAGGGCGTCGACGGTTCCAGGGAAACCCGCATAGTGGATCAGGTAGAGCGCCGCTGTCGACGGGCCGATCCGCTCCACGATCGTGTCGGGGTCGACGCGCAAATCGTCGCCGACCGGAAAAAAGCGCGGACGGGCGCCCGCCGCAACCAGGGCATCGAGCTCGACGGAATGAAAGAACGCCGGGAAGAGCACCTCCCGCCCCGCGAGGCCCAGCGTTTTTACCGCCTCGTAGATTCCATAGCGCGCCAGGTAAAGGTCGCGCGCGTCTGGCCACTCGATGGGGAACGGCCACGCGGCCCCCGCCCGCGCGCGCAGCATGTGTGGCCACAGGGTCGGAAAAAGGGGGATGACCGATCGCTGCGCGCTGGGACGCGCCACGCGGGTGCGGCGAGAGGCGCGCACGCCGATCGTCATGCCAGGACCTCTCGGTAGAGGGTGTCGAGCGCCGCGGCCGTCCCGGCCATGTCGAAGCGGTCGCAAACCCGCTGCCGCGCCATGCGGCCCATGGCGCGGCGCAGCTCCGCGCTGCGGAGCAGCGGCTCGAGGGCGTCGGCCAGTTCCTGGGGCCGGTGGGGCGGGACCAGTCGCCCGGATACGCCGTCCTCCACCATCCGGGCGATATCGCCGACCGGCGTCGCCACCACCGGAAGCCCGGCGGCCATCGCCTCCAGGATGGTCAGCGGCATCGCTTCCCACCACGAGGGCAGGCAAAACAGGTCGACGCTCCGGTAGAGCGCCGCCATCTCCTCGTGCGGCTGCGGCCCGAGGAAGCGGGCTGTCGGCGCCGTCGTCCGCGCGGTCTGTCGCACCTCGGCTTCGATCCGAATTCCTTCCTCCGGCGTTCCGCCGGCCAGCAACAACTCGTGCGCGACGCCCCGGTCGGTCAGCAAACGGGAGGCTTGCACGAGGTCGATCACGCCCTTGCGAGGAGTGAGGACGCCGGCGAAGAGAATCCGCGGCGGGTGGTGCCCCGGGCCGGCGCCATAGGCTGTAGATCAGCCTGACCCGGTCCCCGCCCAGCGCGGATTTGAGCGCCACCTCGGTCCCACTCGAGACGGTGACCGCGCGTTGTGCCGCGGCCAGCGCGATTCGGGCAAGGATTCGATGCGACCGCCGAGCCAGCCATGGCTCGACCATGCCGCTGTGCACGTGGACCAGCACGCGGGCGCCGGCCAGCCGGGCGGCGAGGGTCAACCAGCCCACCCGAGCCAGGGTCATGAGGGGCACAAGCGCACTGTGGATGTGCACCAGCTCGGCATCACGCGCCGCTCGAAAGACGCGTCCGCCGTCCCGTACGGTGCGGCGCACGTTGGCGGTGGTAAGCCGTCCGCCGGCGCGGTCGCCCTCATGGGAGAGGTTGAGGAACCGCAGCTCGTGGCGCTGCTGCAGATCGCCTTTCTGCAGGTCGACGAGAAAGGCGGCGATGCCGCCACGGTCCGGCGGCCCTTTGCCCACCAGCACCACGCGGTACGCACGGCCGGCTTTCAGCTCCGCGTGCGGCGCGATTTTTGCGCTAGCCTGCATCGCCACGCTCCTTTTGGAGAACTAAGAAGGCACAGAGTGGCTTCTTCAGCGCGCGCCAATCCGCGGCTCTGATGTGCACCAGCCGGGAGATCAGCGGCTCCAGGGGACCCATGAAGGCCGGCAGGTCGGAGATTTCGAGCGCTGACCCGGTCATGATGCGCTCGCCGATGTATTCGATCCGCCGCAAGCGCAGGCCGGACGGATTGATGAGCCTGGTGTACAGATCCTCCTCGCTGTAGTGCCGCTCATAAAAGACGCGTCCGTCGGGCGTGAAGACGGATGCGCCGGCCCAGTAGAAATCGGGCTTGCGGTACCGCTCTCGCGAGGTGCGCCAGAACGGCACCGTGATGAAGCATTGGCCGCCCGGGGCGAGCACCCGGCCAATCTCCCTGATGCATTCCGTGTCACCGCCGTCAGGAATATGTTCGATCACCGAGATCGAGTACGCCTTCGTGAACGAATCGTCCGGGTAATCCAGCCGG
>VBHO01000267.1:0-347 GCA_005882045.1 Chloroflexota bacterium
TCCCTTGCATGAGGGAGATGAGCGTGGCTGAGCAGAGGTACAAGGCGGTCCTGGCTGTAATCGCGGATGGTCGCACGGTGACCGAGGTAGCAAGCGATTGGGGAGTCAGCCGGCAGACGATGCATGACTGGCTCGCGCGATACGAGGCGGAAGGGCTCGAAGGCCTGAACAATCGCTCGCATCGGCCGGCCCACAGCCCGCACCAGATGCCGGCGGTATGGGAGGCAAAGGTGTTGGAGGTGCGTCGCGCCAAGCCCTACTGGGGTGCGCGTCGGCTGGCGCTGGAGCTGACACGTAAGGGCGGCGCGGAACCGCCGCTGTCGGAGTCGGGCGTCTATCGCTGCCTG
>VBHO01000267.1:355-1782 GCA_005882045.1 Chloroflexota bacterium
GCGCCGATGGAGCTCTGGCAGCTGGACACCGTCGGTGGCTTCCTGCTCGCGGACGGGACGACGGCCAAAGCCTTGACCGGCGTTGACGACCACTCGAGGTTTTGCATCTCGGCGCGGCTGATGGCCAGGGAGCGGACGCAGTCGGTGTGCGACGGATTCAGTTCAGCTTTGCGCACGTACGGCGTGCCGGCGCAGGTGCTGACCGACAACGGCAAGGTGTTCACGGGGCGCTTTGCACAGCCTCCGGTCGAAGTGCTCTTCGACCGGATTTGCCGTGAGAACGGGGTCGACCACCTGCTCACCGAGCCGCGCTCGCCGACCACCACCGGCAAGATCGAGCGCTTCCACAAGACGCTTCGAGTCGAGTTCGACACCAGGCAGGTGTTCCGCAACCTGAAGACCGCACAGGAGGCACTGGACGAATGGGTTAACTACTACAACAAGCAGCGTCCGCACCAGTCGTTGGCCGACGCCACACCCGAGAGCCGCTTCAACGCCGGCACTGACCGGCCCCAGCATCGGTTGACTCCGCGCCCCGAACGCAACGGTGAACAGTGGGTCTGCCGAAAGGTGGCTCGCAACGGAATCGTGAGCGTCGGCTACCAGCAGGTCAGCGTGGGCAAGAACTTCGGCGGCAGCGCCTGCGATGTGCTTGTGACCGATGGCCTGCTTCAGTTCTGGGTCGGCAACGAACTCCTCAAGACGGTGGTTCGAACCAGCAAAGGCGACGTCCGCAAGTTGCACGCCGATGGCACCGCCGTTCGGCGTTAGATTCAGACTGGAGTGTCAAGGATCACCCGCAGTAGATCTGTCAAGCATCAACCGAAGGTCTATACCCCAGCCATCGACCCTGTTCATTCATCGGGCGAGTCCGTCATACAATTGTGATACAATCGCGCGCGTGGAGAAGGCGATTTCGATCCGGCTTGACGAAGAGGCTCAGGAAGCGCTCCGCGCGCTGACGGGGTCGGGTCGAAGCCAATCCGAGGCAGTGCGAGAAGCCATCGTCGAGCTGGCAAGACGAGGTCGGCGCGGTGATCTTGTGGCTGAGGCCAAACGGCTGAGCGTCGACCGCGATGATCGTGCGGAGAAGGCTCGCGTAACGCGTTTGATGGAATCCCTACGTGCAGCGGGGTGAAATCTTTCGACTGCGAGCGCCCCGAGGAACAAGAGGTCACGAGCAGTCCGGGCAGCGTTACGGTGTAGTCCTTCAAGCCGACGAACTGCTCAGCTTGTCCACTGTGATCATCGCGCCGACCTCAACGCGGGCGCGGCCGGCTTCGTTCAGGCCTGAGGTTGAAATCGAGGGTCAGCGGACGCGGGTCCTGGTCGAGCAGCTCGGTGCCGTCGATCCGAGCAGGCTCGGCGACTCGCATGGGCTGCTCGCGTTTGGCGAGCTTCGCGAGGTCGATCGCGCACTGGCTGTA
>VBHO01000267.1:1842-2326 GCA_005882045.1 Chloroflexota bacterium
ACTTGCGGCCTGGGCTCAGACGGGTCACCGCCGCGTAATCCACTTAGCAGACGCGGTGGCCCAGCTCGAGAGGCTGTCGTCGATATCGCGTGTTGCTCTGGATCAGAAGGTTGAAGGTTCGAATCCTTCCTCCCCAGCCACGACCCCAGCCTACCTGCTCGGGTATTCCGCGAGGTTTGCGCAAAACGCGCGTTATTCATCGAGAATTCCGCACCTTTTCCGCCAAGCGCGCGCTATCGCGGTTGGGCGAGGTCCCACAGCGCGATCCCGATGATGATCGCCAAGCCTAGACTCTTCAGTCGTGCGGACGCCCGACCGCGAGGATCTGCAAATCCTGCTGAGGATCATGGAGATCTACCTTTCGGACCCGATGAGAAAGGCGCGGAGCTTCTGGCGCACCATCCCCGACGGTCTGACCCTCGAAGAACTATTGGAAAGGTACCCGCGAGGCAGTGAGGAGTTCGAACTCTTCGGCAGCATGATG
>VBHO01000051.1:0-12904 GCA_005882045.1 Chloroflexota bacterium
CCTGGTACGCCGGTGGATGGTCGAACGCTGACGGTCGCGTCGGCGACCCGGGGTGGTCATCCTCGAATGGGCCGACCGCATGCAACCCGGCGATCACAGCGGCTAATGCCACCTACCCGTTCTGCCCGGATCCGCTGTTCCAGTTCCACCACCAGCCGTTCAACTATTTCGATAACTACGGGCGACTGCCTGATGTCAGTGGCAATACGGCCGCCGGCCCGGAAAAATTGGCTCGGGTCCGGCACCTTCGCGACGAGCAAGAGTTCCTGGGCCTGGCCAGCCAGTCAGCGACGGAGTGCCAGCTAAAGCCCGTGAGCTTCGTCAAGCCGATCGGCGCAGAGAACGAGCACCCCGGTTACACGAACGAGAGTGCCGGTAGCAGCCATCTCGTCGACCTGATCAAGGCGATCGAGGGGAGCGCGTGCAAGAACGACACCCTCGTGGTTTCGACCTACGACGAGTTCGGCGGGCAGTGGGACCACGTGACGCCTCCAGGGCAGGGCGGCAACGACGGTGTCGCCGACCAGTGGGGTCCCGGCACGCGGATCCCGGCCCTCGTGATCTCGCCCAACCTCAACGGTGACTTCGTCGTCGATCACGTGCCGCACGACACGACCTCGATCCTGGCGACGATCGAGCACCGATTTGGCCTGGCGGCGCTGGGAACGCGTGATGCCGCAGTGCGCGACCTATCGTCGGTCTACAACGCCCGGTAGCCTGGCGACCACAATGAAATAACGCCGTTCGACTAGGGGGCTGGCTCGGCCGGCCCCCTAAACTCTTGCCTCACTGCCGAGACGAGCAAGATCCGCCACGATGCGGTCCAGCGATGCAACGCCAAGCGAGAGATGGCCTTCGTCGGGATAGAGATGGACCCGCGCGCTTGGAATGTGCGCCGCGAGCCATTGGCCGTGTGCGAACGGGACCATCCGGTCTTGCCCACCCTGCCACACCGCCACCGGGCGCCGGATGCTGCCGAGGTCGAATCCCCAACTCCGCGTGAAAGCCAGGTCATCGTCTCGCCAACCGGCAACCCCTGTTGACACGGACCTCCGGAAGGATTCGGCCAGAATGTCGGCGAACTCGCCGGTCAAGGCGCGCTTATCGACGTCCGAGACCAGGCCACCGAGGGCGGCCGCGACATCGGCTCCCTGGACTGTTTTGAGCTCCCCTGCCATCTTCAGCACAGCGGCGTTGAGCGCGCTCTCACCCTCGACCGCAGCCGAGAACTCCTCGATATTCTCTGGACCCATCCCCGCCAACCAATCGAGCCCCTCGCCACCATAGGGTGCAACACCGGCCAGTGAGGCGGCGGCGGCACATCGATCGGGCAGCAACGCAGCACAGGCGACCGCATGCGGGCCTCCCCCCGACCAGCCAAGGGTCACGAAGGTGTCAGCACCGAGCGCATCCAGGATGGCAGCCACATCGGCCGCGGCATCGGCGACCGATCGGCCCGGTCGCGGTGTCGAGCCGGCGTAACCGGGTCGCGAGTAGGTGACGAAGCGCAGTCCGGCGTGCGCCGCGGCCGTCGCGAGTGGTTCGAACCAGACGGCCGCCCCCGGGGTGCCCCAGTGGAAGACCAGAGGCTGGTCGGCGCTGTCCTCGGACAGCACTTCGAGTTCCCCGCCGTCAGGCCGTCGCACCCGGCGCCAGGCTGCTTGGCCGGTCACGTTACGACGCGAGACCGGCGGGCTTGCGGACGGCGACCACGTTATGGAGGACCTGGACGCCGGGAACCTGACCGGCAACCCGTTCGATCGCCCGCACCGTGGCTCGATCGGGCGCCTCACCGGTGATGTCAACCGTGCCATCGTGGGCACTGACCTGCACCTGCGCGGCCGCGGCCGCCGGATCACGTCGGATTGCCTCGGTCACCGCGCCGGCGAGCTCCTCGTCGGTGATGAGCCTCCGGTCGATCTGCTGGACGCCCGGCACCGACCTGATGAGGCGCGCGAGCTGTTCCGTCTGCGAATCGTCCGCGACGTAGCCTGCCAGCGTGACGACCTGGTCATGGACCTCGACGCTGATGGACCGCTGCGCCGCGCGCAGCGTCGGGTCGGCAGCCAGTTGGTCCATGACCGCTTGCCGGATCTCCCAATCGGTGGCAAAGGGCTGCAGTTTCATCCAGTCGCTGCTCCGTAAGTCGGTGACGACGCTGCCGGGGCCGACCTCCTGGACTCGGGCCATGGGTACCAGGCGCAGGCTCGGGGTTCCGCGACCGGCGATGACCAGGGACGTCACCCTGCCGGAGGCCGGATCGAAGCACACCAGTCGGAGGCGGCCGAGGCGCTTGCCCTCGGCGCCTTTAACCGACATGTCCCGGCGAAGCGTCGCGGCCTTGGCGTCTGATCCGTCAGGCGACGCAATCCATGATTCGGCCAGGCGGACAACGCGGCCGTCCGCCGAGAGGATGGCCGACGCCGGCACAAATTGGGTCTCGAGTCCGAGACCGGTGCCGAGCTCGATGCTCTGCAGCTCGTGGCTCTCCGGCCGCAGCTGGACCGCCTCGACGCGGCCGCGAACGTTGCCCAGGACCTCCGCATCCCCGCCGAGCAGGATCTCGTCGCGCGGCCCAGTCGGAGCGCCCGCCTTCGCACCACCTGTCCCGGCAAGCTGAATTGCAGCCCCACCCGGCCGCAACACCATCGCGAGGCCGGCGGCCGCGATGCCGACCACCCAGGCGCTCATGATCACGATGGCGAAAAACGTCAGGTCCATGCCGCTGGCAATTATGCCGGAGTCACGGTTTGCGGGAGCCCTCGCCGTCGCGACGGCCAAGTGCGACCAGCGCCAGGAACTCGTGCAACAGCGTCCCCGCCAGCAGCGAGGTGACCTCGCCCGAGTCGTACTGCGGCTGCACCTCGACCAGGTCAAACCCGACGAACTCGATCCCGCGCAGGCCCCGGACCAGTCGCAAAGCATCCCGGCTGCTCGGTCCGCCGACTTCGGGCGTCCCGGTCCCCGGGGCGAAGCCCGGATCGACGAAATCGATGTCGAAGGTAAGAAAGACCGGACCGTCGCCAATGCGCCCGCGGACTTCGGGCAGCACGTCGTCGACGCCGCGCGTCAGCAGTTGCTCGGTCGGGATGAGATGAAGGCCGAGTGCCCGTGCGCCGCCCCGGTCCTCCGATCCGTACAGGGAACCACGGATCCCGAGCTGGACGGCGCGCTTGGTATCGATCAGCCCTTCTTCGATGGCACGCTTGCACCACGTGCCGTGGGTGTACCGCTCGCCCCAGTAGCTGTCCCAGGTGTCGGTGTGCGAGTCAAAATCGATCAGGCCTACCGGGCCATGGCGCTTGGCGACCGCCCGCAACTCGCCGAGCGTAATGCTGTGGTCGCCGCCGATCGCCAATGGGATGACGCCCGCATCCAGGATCGGGCGCAGGCCGTCGACCATCACATGGTAACTGGCCTGGATGTTGCCCGGCACCACGGCCAGGTCGCCGGCGTCGACCACCGAGAGATGGTCGAAGATCTCGATCTCCTGCTCCACGTGATACGGGCGCAGCAGTCGCGATGCCTCGCGGATCGCCGCCGGCCCGAAGCGACCCCCGATCCGGTAGCTGACCCCGGTATCGAAGGGAATGCCCACGATCGCCGCGTCGACCTCGGCCATATCGCTCACCTGGGGCAGTCGCATGAAGCTGGCGACGCCGGTGAAGCGCGGGGCGACCATCGCATCCACCGGCCGGTACTTAGGCACGAGCGAGCTCCGATTCGACCGCCTTCATGCTTTCTTCGTGGATGATGCCAACCACCTGGCTGCGCAGCTCGGCAAACCGCGGGCTGGTCACCATCTCGAAATTCCGCGGCCGCGGCAGGTCGACGTTCAGCGTGGTGCGGATGCGGCCGGGCCGGTTGGTCATGATGTAGATCACGTCGCCGAGGAAGATCGCCTCGTCGATGTCATGGGTGACGAACAACACCGTCTTGCGATAACGTTGCCAGAGGTCGGTCAGCATCTCCTGCATAATCTGGCGGGTCAGGGCATCCAGGGCGCCAAACGGCTCGTCCATCAGAAGCACCTCGGGATCGTTGGCCAGCGCCCGAGCAATCGCGACCCGTTGCTTCATGCCACCAGACAAAGCCTTTGGAAAGGCCTCGGCGAACCCATCCAGCTTCATCAAGCGGATCAGCTCACCAGATTGCCGCGCCCGTTCGGCTTTGGGCGTGCGCTTGACCTCCAGCCCGAACTCGATGTTCCGGCGCACCGAGAGCCACGGATAGAGCGAATACGACTGGAACACCATGCCTCGATCGGCGCCGGGCGAATATGCGGGCTTGCCGTCGACCAGGACCTCGCCCTCAGTGGGCAAGATCAGGCCGGCAGCGATGCTGAGCAGCGTCGACTTGCCGCAGCCGGACGGGCCGACGATGCACGCGAACTGTCCATCCGGCACCGCCAATGAAATCTGTTGCAGGGCCCGCACCTCGCCACGCCGGGTCGGGTAGCGCATGGCAACGTCGACGAAACGGATCTCGCTCATGCGTGGACCTTCTCGACGTACGGGAATGCCCAGCGATGAATCAGACCGAAGATCGTGTCCGTGATCAGTCCGAGGATTCCGATCGTGATGATGGCAGCGATGATGCGATCCATTCGGAGAAACCGCTCCGAGATGATGATGAAGGTACCAATCCCGCGTTCAGCCCCCAGGAGTTCGGCGACGATCAGGTATGTCCAGGCCCAGCCGATCGTAATTCGCAGCGCATCCACGACTTCGGGAAAGGTGGCGGGCAGGAACACCTTGTAGAAGACCTTCCAGCGCGATGCCCCGAGCGTATAGGCGACGTTGAGCATCTCGTCCGGGACCCGGTGGGCGATGTCCATCACCATCAACACGAGCTGGAAGAAGACGCCGATCCAGATGAGCGTCAGCTTCTCCTCCTCACCGAGGCCAAGGAGCACGATCAGCAGAACGATGAAGGCCGACGCCGGCATATAGCGGATCGCGTTGATCGGCGGTTGAAAGAAAGAACGCACCACCTCGAACGATCCCATCAGGAGCCCAAGCGGCACCGCCATGGCCGCAGCGATTAAGAATCCTGCGACGATCCGGAAGGTGCTCCAGGCGACGTCGTCGAGGAAGTGCTGGTGCTGCCACATATCGATCCAGGCTGTGCCGACTCGCGGGATGCTCGGCAAGAACAGGGGATTGTTGATGAGGACCGATCCGACGCTCCAGAGCGTGATGATCACGACGAAGCTGCCAATGCCGAGGAAAAGTCTGGCCGAACGTGGGATGGCCTGCTTCGGCGTCAGGTAGGTGCGGAGCAGGCCGCGGCGCCGGCGCTGCACTCGGGCAGAAGCCGCCGGCGCCGCCTGGGTCGCGGGGACCCGCTCGCTCACGAGCGCTACAAACTGTTGATGAAGCTGGGATCGACGGCGTCGCTCGGATTCACGGCCGTGTCGATCTTGCCCTGCGCCTTCCAGAAGTCGGCCGCCGCCTTGACGTTGTCGTAAATCTTGCCGTGGCTGCTACTGGTGCCGATGACCTGCTTGCCGGTGCTGAGGTCGAAGAGGGTCATGGTTGAGAGATCAGCCGATACGTCAGACGGCGACTCCTGCACCGCATCCCCGATCACTTTGAGGGCCTCGGTCTGGTTCGCTTGCATCCAGGTGAAGGCGTCGTAGTAGGCCTTCATGAAGTCCTTGACCGTATCCGGATACTTCTGGATGAAATCCTTGCGGAACGCGAAGCTGTCCATGATCAGGTCCAGATACTGCTTCGACGACACGAGAACATGGCCGTCGGTCCGCGCCTTCGCTTTGCTCAGCCACGGTTCCCAGGTAACCGCCACATCGAGCTTCGAGGCGACGAAGGCCGCCCCGGCCGCTCCCGAGGTCATGTTCTGCTCCCTCACGTCGGACAGATGCAGGCCGTTCTTTTCCAGGACCTGAGCAAGAAACCACTCCGAGACCGAGCCCTGGTTGACGCCAACCGTCTTGCCTTTGAGGTCGGCCACGTTCTGGGTCGATGGGAAACACCTCGACCGCGCCAACACCGTTGGACTGCTGGCGGGCAAAGGCGTCGACCGTTGAGGCCATCCCTTCGAGCCGACCTGCGGCGAGCGCGATGAAGCGGTCGTTCGGGTCCTCGATGTCTTTGAAGTTGACGTCGAGGCCGTGCTGCTTCCAGATTCCCTTGGAATTGGCGAGGTAGATGAGCGCGTATCCGGTCCAGGTCGATGAGGCGATGTGAATCGTGCCGCTGTACTTGGTGCTACCAGATGCAGTGTTCGAAGCGCCGCACGCCGACAGGACGAGGGCAACGAGGATGAATAGAGGTAAGAGCGACCGCTTTCCGAGCATGGAATCCCCTCCCGGGCAGAGTCGGCGCCGTATACAAAAACGGCCTCGGCGGCGCCTTCGCCGGGCCGCGAGCCCCTATGCTACTCGATGTGGCCCACCCCCTTCGTCTCGGACTAAAAAACTCCGGCCAGGACACCACGATCCTGGCGCTGCGCGATGTCTGGCGCATCGCGGACGAGGCCGGCTTCGACCATGTCTGGGTCTTTGACCACCTGGCCTCGATCGGGACCGTTGGGCCCGACCGTCCCGTGTACGAGGGCTGGGCGCTGCAGGCCGCCATCGCCCAGGCGACCAGGCGGGTACGCATCGGCTGCATGGTCACCGGCAACACCTACCGCAATCCGGCTTTGCTCGCCAAGTTGGCGGTGACGGTCGACCACCTCTCTGGCGGGCGACTGGAGTTCGGCATTGGCGCCGCCTGGGCAGAGATCGAACACCAGATGTACGGCATCGAGGGCCTCGACCACCGGGTGGGCCGGCTGCGCGAGTCGCTCGAGGTGATCACCTCACTGTGGACCAGGGAGCGCACCACGCTCGACGGTCGCTATTACCACTTCAACGATGCCATCGGGAATCCCAAGCCGATTCAGAAACCGCACCCGCCCATCTGGATCGGCGCCGGCGGGCCCCAGATGATGGAGGTCGTCGTCCGATATGCCGATGTCTGGAACTGCGCCGGGGCGTCGACCCCGCAGGAGGCGGCCGAGAAGGGTCGGATGCTGGATAAGACATGCGAGGAGGCCGGCCGAGATCCGGCGACGATCCGGCGATCGGTGCAGCAGTCATGGGACGGTCGCGATCGTGGTCAGCTGCTCGACCTCGTAGGCCAGTACTTCGAGCGTGGGTTCACGGAGCAGATCATCTACTTGCCTGGACCCGATCAGGCCCGCGTCGCCGAAGCCGCGGCGGAAGCGCTTCCGGAGCTGCGCAGCGCCCTCGTTCGCTGAGCACTCCCAGCGCCCGGCTCGCCCCTGACGCTGCCATGAGGGTCCGACTCCTCGCCCTCAGCTTCCTGATGCTCTTTGTCGAGCTCGCTCTCATTCGCTGGACGGGCTCCAACATCCTCTATCTCTCGTACTTCTCGAACTTCATCCTGCTGGCGAGCTTTCTGGGGATCGGGCTTGGGTTCTTACGAGCCGATGCCGGTCGGAACCTTTTCCCGTTCGCCGCGATCGGGCTGACGGTCCTTGTCGCATTCGTGCGGATCTTCCCCGTCGAAATCGATCGATCGGGCACCGAACTCATCTTCTTCGGCGCGCTGGGCACGCAGAGTGGGCTGCCACCCTGGCTCACCCTTCCAGTTCTTTTCCTGGGCGTGGCCGGCGTGATGACGCTCATCGCTGAGGGAGTGGCGCGCACGTTCCGACAGTTTCCGCCGCTCGAGGCCTACCGCCTCGACATCCTCGGCAGCATCACCGGCATCGTCGCCTTCTCGGTTCTCTCTTTCCTCGGCGCGCCACCCTTTGCCTGGGGCGCGGTCGTCGCCCTGATGTTGGTGCTGCTGGTCGATCGACGCAGCCGCGTCTGGCAACTGCCGGTGCTGGCAATCATGCTCGTGCTGCTCGGCATGGAGTCGGTTGTCCCGACGGACAGTTGGTCCCCCTACTACAAGATTCGGCTGATCACCCAGCCGTCGGGAGCGGTGACCTTGCTGGTCAACGGGATTCCCCACCAGACGATGGAACCGGCGGCGAGGCGGCTGGACACGGTGACGCTTTACGGCGTGGTGTATCAGCGAACGCGCTCGATCCCGAAGGACGTCCTCATCGTTGGCGCCGGGACGGGAGTCGACGTTGCCGTCGCGCTCCGCGAGGGCGTCCAGCATATCGACGCGGTTGAAATCGATCCCCGCATCCATGACATCGGCCTGCAACAGAACCCCGACCATCCCTTCCAGGACCCACGCGTGACCTCGTATGTCAACGACGGCCGAGCCTTTCTCGAGCAGACGACCCGGTCGTATGACCTGATCCTCTTCGCGTTGCCGGACTCGCTCACGCTGGTCGCCGGCCAGTCGTCGCTGCGGCTCGAGAGCTACCTCTTCACGACCGAGGCGATGCAGTCGGCGCGCGCGCATCTGACACCGGTCGACCGGCTGGCGGGCACCCTGCAGCAGGTGTATGGGCGCACGCCGTGCCTCGACTCTACGGGCCACTTCGCGCGGCTCGCCCTGCTGATGGCGAGCTCCAGCTCAAGCGCGCTGCAGTGCCCCAGCGAATGGCATCAAGTCTCCGCGACCGTTCCAGCACCCGCCACCGATGACCATCCCTTTCTTTATCTCCAGGACCGGACCATTCCCGGGTTCTACTTGCTGACGCTCGCCCTCATCCTGCTGTCCGCACTCCTTCTCGTCCGCGTCACGACCGGCACCTTGCGGCCCATGGCCCGTTATCTCGACCTGTTCTGCATGGGGGCGGCGTTTCTCCTGCTGGAAACGAAGAACGTGGTGCAATTTGCGCTGCTGTTCGGGACGACCTGGTTCGTGAACTCGCTCGTGTTCCTTGGAATCCTGGTCGCGGTCTACCTTGCAATCGAGGTGGCGCGGCGGATCGAGCTTGGTCCGTCATGGCGCCTCTATGTCATCTTGTTGCTGGCACTCGCCGTCGCCTGGGTCGTGCAACCGGATCTGCTGCTCAAGCTGAGCTTTCCCCCCCGCTTTTTGGTGGCTGCGGCGGTCGCCTTCATTCCGGTTTTCCTGGCGAACCTGGTTTTCGCGAAAAGATTCCGATTGGTTGCGGCCTCCAACGTGGCTTTCGGCGCCAACCTCCTGGGGGCGATGGTCGGCGGCGCGCTCGAGTACGGGTCGCTGGTCACGGGCTACCGCGCGTTGCTAATCCTTGTTGCTGTCCTCTATGCCGCGGCCTTCGGTCTTCAACGATTCCAGGTTGGCCGCCAACGGACGCTAGAAGCGGTCAGCACGCAGCACCAGTAGAGTCCGAAAGGTGTGGCTGGGGGAGTCGGCATTGTCGGATCGAGGCGGGATCTTGGCCAGCTTTGTGTCGCGTGATCTGGCTGCGGCCCAGGATGCATCGGCGCGAACCGAGTCGGCGACTGGACTTACGTCGGTCGGCCCTCGTGCGACCTGAGCGAGCTGGATGCGCGAGCTGCTGTCCCGTTTGGTGAACACCTATGCTCAAGCGAGGGGTATCCAAAGTGGCAGGGGTCCAGGCGATCGCCGCTCGGCGCCGTCCGACCCGGTCGTCGACGGTGGAGCCGCCGAAACTGGTCGAGGTCGAACTGGCCTGATGGAGGAAGCCCGCGCGTTAGCCGCGGCAGGAGACGACCGCCCCCGGATCCTCGAGCGCGATAGGGAGCTTGAGCGGATGGAGGCGCTCATCCAGCAGGCGCGCTCGGGCCACGGGTGTCTGGCCTGCGTGGAAGGCCCGGCCGGGCTCGGCAAGACGGCGCTCCTCGCGGGTGCACGGGCGAAGGCCGAGGCAACCGGGATGGGGGTGGCTGAGGCTCGGGGGTCCGAGCTTGAGCGCCCGTTCGCCTTCGGGGTCGTGCGGCAACTGCTGGGCCACGCGGTCTGGCGCGGCGCCCGCCGCACGCTACTGCTCTCGGGCGCGGCGGCGCTGGCCACTCCGCTGTTCGACCCGGGCGCTGTGACGGGCGAGCACCAACCCGCGTCGGCCTCTTCGCCCTGGCCGATGCTGCACGGGCTGTACTGGCTCGTGGCGAACTTCTGCGAAGAGCGCCCGCTGGCGCTGCTGGTCGACGACGCCCATCTTGCCGACATCTCCTCGCTCCTATTTCTGGCGTTCCTCGCGGGCCGGCTGACCGAGCTGCCGTTGTTTGTCGCCGTTGCCGTGCGGCCGGCCGAGGGCGAGACCGAGGGGCCGGTGCTTGACGCGCTCTCGTCCGCGTCCGGGGTGGAGATCATCCGACCGAGGCCGCTGTCGCCGGAGGCGGTCGAAAAGCTCATCGAGGACCGGCTGGGACATCCGCCGGAGCGCCAGTTCCGCGACGCTTGTCACCGGGCGACGGGCGGAAATCCGTTCTACGTCGGCGAACTGCTTCGGGACGTTGCCGAGCGGGGTCTGCGGCCGACAGCCGAGGAAGCCGCGAGCGTGAGGGAGCTCGGCCCGCCGGCCATCGCCCGGGCCCTACTGCTCCGGCTCGGGTCGCTCCCCCCGGCCGCCTTGCCGCTGGTGCGAGCCTGCGCCGTGCTGGGAGACGGCGCCCGGTTTGCTGACTGCGCACTGCTCGCCGAGTTGGAGCCGAAAGAAGCGGTCACCGCCGCCGACCGGCTGGTCAAGGCGTCGATCCTCTCACCGGGGCCGCGCCTCGCCTTCGCCCACCCCATCGTGCGGACCGCCGTCGAGGCTGACCTCGGGCCGCACCAGCGAGCCGCCCTGCATGCGAGAGCGGCTGTGCTGCTCAACGATAGCGGGGCCACCGCCGAACAGGTCGCCCTCCACCTCGCGCTCACCGATCCGGCCTCGGACGCCTCCACAGTCGAGACACTCCGGGCCGCCGCTCGCGCCGCGTTTCGGACTGGAGCCCCAACAGAGGCCGCTGGGTATCTACGGCGCGCGCTTGCCGAACCACCAACGGCGGACGTTGCACCAGACGTGCTGTTTGAGCTGGGGTTGGCGGAGGCCTCGGTCGGCGCCGAACCAGGCCTCGGCCACCTCGCGCGGAGCGTGGCCAGCACTAACGACCCTCGCTTGCGAGCGACGCGGGCACTTGCGCTCGCTCAGTTCGAGGTCTTGGCGGATCAAAGTCCTCGGGCCGTTGCGACGCTCGGCGATGCTCTCGGCGCACTAGGGGGGCATGACCCCGAACTCACGCTCGCTCTCGAGGTCACCCGCTACTGGGCGGGCCGCCAGGACCTGAGGACGTACGCTAGGGTGGCCGGCCGGCTCGCAGACCTCAGGCTTCGCGCCGACGGGCCCGACTGCGCCACCGGGCGTGAGCTGCTCGTTTACCTGGCGCTCGAGGCGACCAACACGGAGAGCTTCGCTCGGGCATGTGATCTGATGGATCGAGCGCTAGCCGCGCCGGGCCTGCTCGCGTTCCACTCGGCGGAGTCGGTCCCCGTCCAGACCGCAGCCTTCACGCTGTGCTGTTTGGGCTTGCTCGATAAGTTCGATGTCCTATATGACGAGGCCCAGGCTGACCTGAGTCGCCGCGGAATCCTATTCGTCGCACTCTCCACCTTCCGATGCCTGGCCCTCCTCCGTCGTGGGCGGCCCGCGGACGCCGAAGCCGAAGCGCGGGGTACGCTCGGGGCGGCGGCCATGGCCGGGTGGAGATTCGGGTCACCCGCGCTCGTTGCGTTCCTCGTCGATGCGCTGCTCGACCAGGGAAAGGAGACGGTCGCCGTCGCGGCGCTCCAAGAACACTGGGAGCTCTCGCGGGAACTCCCCAGTTCCTTCTCGGTCAACTTGTTGCTGGATGCCCGTGGGCGCCTCCGCGTAGCGCAAGCCGACCCTGAAGCAGGGCTCGACGACCTGATGCTGTGCGGCGCGCGAGTGGAGGCCCTCGGCGTCCATTGTCCCGGCGTGATCGCCTGGCGGTCCCACGCGGCGCTTGCCCATCTCGCCCTCGGCCAACCTGCGGCCGCACGCCGGCTGGCGGAGGAGGAGCTTGGGCTCGCCCGTCGGTTCGCCGGCCCCAGCGCGGCGGGCGTGGCCCTCAGCGTCCTCGGATTGGCCGTCGGTGGCGCAGAGGGCATCGAATGCCTTCGCGAGGCGACGGCGGTGCTGGAGGCGTCACCGGCCCGCCTCGAGCTCGCCCGAGCGCTCGTCAATCTCGGCGCGGCCCTGCGTCGATCCGGGCAACGCGTCCAAGCCCGCGAGCACCTTCATCGCGGTCTCGAGATGGCCACCCTTGCTGGGGCAAGCGCACTCGCGTCTGCTGCGCACGAGGAGCTGCTCGCGACCGGCGCCCGTCCGCGGCGGGTCTTCATCCATGGGACCGACGCCCTGACCGCCAGCGAGCGACGCGTCGCGCGCATGGCCGCCCAGGGGCCAAGCCCTATTCATCACTCGTAAGACGGTGGAGAACCACCTCTCGAGCGCCTACCGCAAGCTCGGCATCGCCTCGCGGACGGAGCTCGCCAAAACAGTTGAGAGACTTGGATCGTTCTGACGGCCGCCGTCCAAGCGTCTGAGACGATGGAATGACACCCGGACAGCGTGGACCCAAATCCTCTTCCTGCGCGGCGAAAGAGTAGGGAGGCTCCCCCACGCGAAACCTCCCTGAGGCGGTCCATCATGGGAGCGCGCCGAGGGCCCGGGCCGCTCGCGACCACGCCGTCCGCAACCCCTGTCAGCCGCCGAAAGAACGAAAGGAGTATCGATCATGCTCAACATGCGGACCCTGAGCAGACTCTTCTGTGCACTTGGAATCGCAGTTCTTGGAACGTACGGCGCCGCTCCCCTCACGGCGGCCGCCGGAGCACCTGTTATTTTCACCCAGACGCGTACGGTCAGCACCCCGTCGCCGAATTTCTCCTGTCGACCCTACGGCGACAGTTTCAACGTTCTCGCAACGTTCAGTGTCGAGGCGCACTACATCCAGTTCTTCGCGGGCTCGACGACCTGATGCTGTGCGGCGCGCGAGTGGAGGCCCTCGGCG